>NZ_JARWOP010000247.1 GCF_029868745.1 Nocardia wallacei
GCCGCGTTCGACGCCGACAACACCTCCTCCCTGCCCGCGGATCTGCCGTTCTGTGATTTCGGCGCGGTCCCCGTCGCCCTCACCACCCCGGCGGCGGCCGCGGGCGGCCACGACTGGGATGCCGTCGCGCAGTGCGAGGCCAGCGGCAACTGGGGCGCCAACACCGGTAACGGTTTCTACGGCGGCCTGCAGTTCACCCAGAGCACCTGGAACGCCTACGGCGGCAGCGGCAACGCCGCGGACGCCAGCCGCGAAGAGCAGATCGCCGTCGCCGAGAACGTGCTCGCCGGCCAGGGCGCGGGCGCGTGGCCCGTGTGCGGCGCGTACCTGTAAGGCTACGCGGCCGACCAGACTTCCACGGCCCCGCTGTCCGGTGTACCGGGCGGCGGGGCCGGGTCGTCTCCCGACCTACCCCAACCCTTCCGGTGGCCAGCGGCGGAAGCCGCCCTCGGAGTGCACGACATTGCCGGTGACCCATTCGGCCTCGTCGGTGGCCAGCCAGGCGATGAGCCGGGCCGGATCGTCGGGCATGCCCCAGCGGCCCGCCGGAAACCGCCCGGCGATGAACTCGTAGTCCTCGCCGGTCAGGTAGTCGGTGTCGACCGGTCCCGGATTCACCGTGTTGACGGTGATGCGCCGGGGTGCCAATGCCGTCGCGAGCGTGCGGGTGATCGAGGCGAGAGCGCCCTTCTGGAGCGCGTACGCCACCTCGCCCGGCATGCCGTCGGCGATGTCCTGTCCGGACGTCATCATGACGACTCGCCCGCCGGGCTCCGCGGTCCGGGCCGCGGCGAACGCCTGAACGAGCAGAATCACCGAGCGCGTGTCGACGGCCCAGTGGGTGTCGAGCATCGCGGCGTCGATGCTGTCCAGGGTGCCGTCGCGCCCGCTGTGCGCGTGATTGGCGACGAGAATGTCCAGCCCGCCGAGCCGCTCCGCCGCGTCGCCGAGGAGAAGGGCGGGTGCGTCCGGATCGGACAGATCACCCGGCCCCGCGACGACGCGAGCATCGGGATCGGCGAGCGCCGCCCGGACGCCGGCCACGACCTCGCCGGGCTCGTCCGCACCCCACGGCAGCGCCGCATCGTGCGGAACATGGTGGTGCAGATACACACTCGCCCCGTACGCGGCCAGCCGCCGTGCCACGGCATACCCGATGCCGCCACGACGACTGGCCCCGGTGACGAGTGCGGTCCTCCCGCGCAGCGGCAGCGGATCGCGGCGCAGGTCCTCGGGCACGGGATGCGGTAGCAGCGGCATGCACGCATGATGCCGATCTCCCGCGCCGACCCGCATCCGATTTTCCGGCTGTCAGTGAGCTACCGGCTCGTGTTCCACCGGGGCCGCGGGCACCGCGAATTGCTCTGCGCCCCACCGCGCGTCGACGATCAGGCCGATCACGCCGAGGGCGATACAGATCCCGGACAGCACCAGCAGCCCCGGTTCGGTCCGCCCGGTGAGCGCGTCGCCGAGCACCACCACGCCGATGGTGCCGGGCAGGATTCCGATGACGGTGGCCAGCAGGTACGGCAGCGCCCGGATCGAGGACAGCCCGGCGCAGTAGTTGATCACCGAGAACGGCACCGGCGCGATCAACCGCAGCGATCCCACCGCCAGCCAGCCGCGCCGCGCCAAGCGGCGATCCACCGCCCGCACCGCGGGGTGGGTGAGCCGAGCCGCCACCTGGTCGCGGTCCAGCGCACGCACCAGCAGCAACGCCAGCGCGGCACTGACGGTCGTCGCGGCCACCGCCAGTCCGATGCCGAGCACGGGACCGAACAGCAGCCCGGCACTGAGCGTGAAGACGGTCCGGGGGAACGGTGCGACCGTGACGATCGCATGCACCGCGAAGAACACCAGCGGGAACAGCGGACCGACCGAATCGGCCCAGTCGCGCACCTGCTGCGGCGCCGGATGCGGGGCGAGCAGCGCTACCGCGACCAGGGCCGCGCCGAGCACCAGCAGCGCCAGGACGCGCGGGTTGCGGATTCTCCTCAGCACCGGGTCAGAGTACCCGCCGCGCAGCGGGGCCGAGGTTACCGGCCGGTAGCCGGACGCTGTGCGAACCGGCCCGTGACCGGCGGTTAGCATCAGCACCGAAGGGCTGAATGCGGGTTAACCAAAATGCAGGTTTACCTGCACGAACCAAGGCATGAACGCCGAGCGAACGAGACACACAGCGGACTGCGAAGACGGTGCGAAGGGTTGGGTATGCGCCCGGGTTTGCGGTACAGCTGAAGTATCGGATCGAGTGGAAGAGGGACAGCAGCGATGCCGATTGGTTCGGATCCGGGCGCACAGGTCGTGCCCGGATATGCCGCATGGCGGAAGGGCGTGGCCGGCGTGCTGGCCAAGGCCCGCAAGGTGGACGCGTCCGAACTGGGGGACGAGCCGGAGCGGCTGCTCGACGACTCGACCTACGACGGGCTGACGGTGGCCCCGCTCTACACCCGCCGCGACGAGCTGCCGGAACAGCCGCTGCCCGGCGAGTTCCCGTTCGTGCGCGGTACCGACGCGACCCGCGACGTGCACCGGGGCTGGCACGTCGCGGACCGATTCGACGGCGCCGACGCCGCCACGCTCAATCGTGAGATTCTCGCGGCGCTGGAGAACGGCGTCGGCGCGGTGTGGCTGGGCGTGGGGGAGCGCGGCGTGCCGGTCGCCGAGCTGCCGACCGCCGTGCGCGGCGTGCTGTTCGAACTGGCGCCGCTGCTGCTGGACGCCGGCGCCGGGGGGGGCCCCCCCGCGGCGGGGCGGGGGGGCCGGGGGGAGCGCAAACCCAAACAGGGGGGGGGCCGCCCCCAAAGGGCCGGCCACCAAAAAAAACAAGGGGGGCCACCCCACCCCACCCCCCACAAAACACCCCCC
>NZ_JARWOP010000248.1 GCF_029868745.1 Nocardia wallacei
AACCCCCCGCCCTCCCCCGCCGTTTCCTCGTCGGGTAATCAATCGCCGCCAGGTCCCTCGCCTGGGGTTTCCGTCGCCCTATCCCCCCCCCCGGCGGCGCGTCCGGAGCGCTCCGGCTGCACGGCCGGACCGGTCACGCCGCAGTGCGGCAGGCAATCGACCGTGGGCGCCGCCTCCGGCCGCGCGCGCCGCGGCGTCCCGAGCAGCACCCCCGCCAGCACGGCGCCCGCGACCAGCAGTCCGGCGCAGATCCGCATCGCCACCGTGAAGCCGTGGTCGATCGCCGACACGTCCCCGATCGATCCGGAGATCCCCGCCAGGCCCGGCAGGGCCGCCACGGCGAGCAACTGCGCGGTGCGGGCCACGGCATTGTTGACACCCGAGGCGATCCCCGCCTCGCCCGCCGGCACCGCACCCAGCACGGCGCCCGTCAGCGGCGCGACCAGCGCCGAGAGCCCGAGGCCGAAGACCACGACGCCGGGCAGCACATCGCGCACATACCCGGCGGCGGTCGCCGAATCCGGGCCGATGCGCAAGAGCAGCAGGACACCGACCGCGGCCAGCAGCGGCCCGGCGGTCATCGGCAACCGCGGCCCGTGCTGCTGCGCCCACCGCCCGGCCCGCGCCGAGAGCGCCAGCATCAGCACCGTGATCGGCAGGGTGGCCACGCCGGAGAACAAGGGGGAGTACCCGGCGACCTGCTGCAGTTGCAGCACCAGCAGGAAGAAGACGCCACCGAGAGCGGCGTAGACGGCCAGCGTCACCAGGTTGGCCGCGGTGAAGACACGGCCGGACCGCGGATCACGGGCTCGCGCCGGATCCGACACCCCGGCCGCACCCGTGAACAGCGCCGGCGGCACCAGCGGGTGATCACTACGCAGTTCGATCAGCACGAAGACGCCCAGCAGCGCCAGCCCCGCCACGCTCAGCCAGGGCATGGCCTGGATCAGCCCGAAGGTCAGCGCCCCCAGCCCGGCCGCCACCACCAGAGCGCCAGGCACGTCCAGCCGATCCGGGGCGTCCGGGTCGCGGCTCTCCGGGACGTGCCGCATCGACACGGCCACCACGATCGCGGCCAGCGGCAGATTGATAAGGAATATGGACCGCCAGCCCGCGACCTCGATCAGCCACCCGCCGAGGAACGGTCCGAGCGCGCCCGCGATGCCACCGAACCCCGACCACAGTCCGATCGCCGCGCCCTGATCCCGCTCATCGATGGAGGAGGAGATCAACGCCAGGCTGCCCGGCGTCAACAGCGCTCCGGCCACGCCCTGCACGATCCGCGCGAGCACCAGCATCTGGATGTTCACGGCCGCACCGCACAGCACCGAGGCGGCCGCGAAAGCGACTGTGCCCCAGACGAACATGCGCCGCCGCCCGAGCCGGTCGCCCAGTGCGCCGCCGAGCAGGATGAACGAGGCCAGCGTCAGCGTGTAACCGCTCAGTGTCCACTGCAATCCGGAGACGCCGGTGTGCAGCGACGCGCCGATCCGGGGCAGGGCGATGTTCACGACCGTCGCGTCCAGCGCCGCCACCGACGACCCGAGCACGGTGGCCAGCACGATCCAGCGGCCCGTCGTCGAGCTCAGCCGCGGCAACTCCGTCGTACTCACCGGCCCAGGCTACGGCTCCCGGGCCCGGCCGGCTCAGAGATCCTGCACGCAGACCACGAATCGGCGCTGGTCGTAGACGAATCCGCCGTCGTCGTGCGGGCAGGCGTCGACGCTGTCGGTGTTCCGCAGGATGCTCAGCACGCGCACGCCCTCGACGGCCGGGGCGCCGCAGTCGATGCGCTTGGTGACGCCGCCGCCGATGTCCATGCAGCCGCCGACCACCCAGTCCCGGTCCAGGCACAGCGCGCCGGTCTCGCGGCCGCGCAGCTCCTCGTAGTAGGCGTTGTCGGTGTCGGACGCGCATTGCTCGGAGGTCGGCGCCTTGCCGACCACCTTGTAATTGGACTCGCGGCTGCCGCACGCCGCCTTGGCGATGGTCGCCTCCTCGTTGGTGCCGCCCAGATTCACGCAGTCCCCGATCTCGGCGTGGAAATCGACGTGGCCGCCGGTGGTCGGGACGGTGGTGGGAACGGCCCGGCCGGAGGTGGGCGCGGGCCGTGACGTGGCCGTCGCGGTCCGGGAGCCGGGGCCCGACGCCGTCGGGTGACCGCTGATGTCCGCGCCGCACGCGGTGAGACCGGCGGCGGCGACAACGACCGACGCGGCGAGCAGTATTCGCCTCGGAGACCACGAATGTGCCATCGAAACCTTCCCCGAGTCGTCCTGCTTCGAACTCGCACCCGGGATTCGAAGTCGCCGTTTCTGGCGTCATGCTAACCGGCCGAGGAGCACGGCCTGGCGCGCGAGTCGGATTCGGCGTTCCAGCAAACGATCTGGGTATGGTGGGGGTGGTCGGCCCGAAGGGAGTTCACCGTGAAGCTGATCAGCGCAATCGCTTGCTCGGCGGCCGCGGTCGGGGCCTGCGTCGGAGGTGCCGGAGCGGCCTCGGCAACCGACGTGCATTGCGACTCCGCCGCAGGTGGTGACATCACGGTCGTCGACGGGCGCACGGCCTGCCGGGCGGCGGCCGACGATTCCGCGCACGCCCGCGCCGCCGGGTTCGACGGAGTCGGCTACGCGAAGGCGGCCGCGGGCGCGACCGCGCTGGGGGTGGGCGCGTCCGGCGGCATCGGGGCCAGCGAGGGCGTCAGCGGCATGCCCGTGGCGATCGGCCTGGGCCCGGACGCCTACGCCTACACCTCGATCGGCGCCGTACCGGACAACGGCCGGCTCGCGGTCACCCTGGCGATGAACGGTTCTCGCGCACAGCTGGATTCGCAGCAGCACGCGATCGCCTGCCTGGGATCGGCGGCGCTGGTGTGGGATTCGCGGAGCGGCGCCGCATGCCTGGCGACACCCGTGGGCCTCTGGCACACCGCCGCCGCCGCGCTACCCTGACCTTTCCGGGCCCGCCGTAGCGCGCAGCGGGCCGTGCACGACAACGGCCGCGCGGCGGCGGTGACAGGAGGGCGGTCATGGTCGCGGGAACGCCCGAGGCGCCGGACGACGAACTGCCGCCCACCGAGTCGGCCGGGCAGATGGTGATCGATCCGCGCTTCGTCTCCGTGGTGCACCGGTTCTTCCGGATGTTCGGCCGTCCTGCCCGCGGCGGCGGCGCGTTCGCCGTGTACCTGCACGGACGTCCCGTGGTGGACGTGTGGGCCGGGTACTCCGCACCGAATCTGCGCTGGCAGCGGGACACCGTGGCGCTGAGCTTCTCCACCGGCAAGGGTGTCGCGTCGACCGTGCTGCACCGCCTGGCCGAGCGCGGGCTGATCGATTATGAGGCGGCGGTGGCCGACTACTGGCCGGAGTTCGCCGCCCACGGCAAGGACACCATCACGGTCCGGGATGTGCTGTCGCACCGGGCCGGACTGCATCGGGTGCGCGGTCTCGCCACCGACCCCGACGGCATTCTCGACTACGACGCCATGGTGGCCGCCCTGGCCGACGGCGTCCCCGATCCGCGGCGGCTGCAGACCTCCGGATATCACGCGGTCACCTTCGGCTGGCTGGTCGCCGAACTCGTACAGCGGGTGACCGGCGACGATTTCACCGAGGTGCTGCGCCGGGAGATCGCCGAACCGCTGCGCACCCCGGAATTCTGGTATCGGGTGCCGCCCGCCGAGCGGCATCGCATCGCCCGCACATTCCCGCGGCTGAACGTGCCGGGGATGCGATGGGACACCGCCTCCTCGTGGATCGCCCGCGCCCGCGTGCTGGCCGCCGTCGCCGAGGCCGGTATGCCCGCCGGACTGGACCTGCTGGTGGTGGACCCGCGCGTGCACGATGCGGTGATTCCCGGGTTCAACGGCGTGTTCACGGCGCGGGCCCTGGCCCGCATGTACGGCGCGCTGGCCTACGACGGCCGCCTCGCACCGGACGCCCCGGCGCACGATCTCGCCGAGACGCCGCTGCTGCGGCCGGAAACGATCGAGACGATCAACCGGGTGCAGCGCACCGGCCACCGCGACTACGTGCTCGGCGTGCAGGTGCCCTTCACCCTGGGCTACCACCGGCCGCTCGTGCTCTCCCGGCATCCACCGCGGAAGGCCTTCGGCCACTACGGCGTCGGTGGCTCCGGCGCGTTCGCCGACCCCGAGCTGGGCATGTCGGTCGCCTTCGTCACCAACCGCCTCGGCAGCTCGGTGACCACGATCGGCGACGGCCGGATGGCCCGGCTGGCCGGACTGGCGCGTGCCGCCGTACTGCGCGACCGCGGCTGACGGCGTCGTGCCGCCGGTGCGGACATTCGAACCGGCCGGCGTCGTCGGTCGTGTCGACACACATGAACGCACGATCGATGGACACGCCGCCACGGGTACCGCGGCTGACGTTGTTCCACGCGGTGTGGGCCGGAATTGATTTCGAACGGTATTTCCGGTGGCGGCGAAATCGCGAGGGCGATCCGTTCTTCGTCCGATTTCCCGGATTCGGCGCGGTGCTGTTCACCGGAACGAGTGCGGGCGCCACGGAATTGTTCCGCGCGCCGCGCGAGATATTGACGCCGCCGCAACCGAATCCCATTGAACCGCTGGTCGGTTCGGCCTCATTGATTCTGGCCCGCGCGCAGCGGCACCGGCGGGAAAGGACGCTGCTCGCTCCCGCGTTTCATCGAGACCGAATTCGCCGGTACGGCAACACCGTTCGCGACGCGGTGCTGGACGAGATGGACGGGGCGGGGAGCACGCCGCCGTGGCGGCCGGGCACGCGGATCGACGGCCGTGCGGCGGCGCGGGCGATCACCCTGCGGGTGATCCTGGCGGCGGTGTTCGGCGTGGACGACCCGGCCCGCCGCGCGGAGTACGTCGCCGCGATCGCCGCGTTCCTGACGGCGTTCACCGGACCGCTGATGCTCGTCCCGGCCCTGCGCCGCGGGGCATTCGGCCACGCGCCGTGGGACCGGTTCCGCGCCGCGCAGGACCGGCTCGACGGCCTGATCGACGCCGATATCGCACAGCGGCGGGCCGCCGGCGCGACCGGGACCGACATCCTGAGCACGCTGCTGACGGCCACCTACGCCGACGGCGCCGCCCTCTCCGACGACGACCTGCGTGATCACCTGCGCACCATGCTCGTCGCCGGTCACGAGACCACCGCCACCAGCCTGGTCTGGGCGCTGTTCCGGCTACATCGGCAGCCGGAGACGCTGCGGCGGCTGCGGGGCGAGCTGGCCGCGGCCGGCGATCTCGGCCCCGACGAGCTGGCGCGGCTGCCATACCTGGACGCGGTCTGCCAGGAGACGCTCCGCTTGCATCCGCCGGTTCCGATCGTGCTGCGCCGGTTGACCGAGCCGTTCACGCTGCGCGGGGTGACGCTGGCCGCCGGGGACACGATGGGCCTGGCCCTGCCGCTGCTGCACTCCGACCCGGCGGTCTGGTCGGAGCCGGAGCGGTTCCGGCCGGAGCGTTTTCTCGCGCGCCACTACGGTCCGTTCGAGTTCGCGCCCTACGGCGGCGGGCACCGCCGCTGCCTCGGCGCCCCGCTCGCCGACTACGAACTCCGCATCGTGCTCGCGACGCTGCTGAGCCAGGTGGTTCCGGCGCTGTCGCCGAGGTATGCGCGCGGCCGAATTCCGCTGGCCGTGCCGCACAACATCGCCACCGGTCCACATGCGGGCATCACCTTCGACATCGTGTCGGCATGTCCGCGATCCGCCAGTCGAAAGTGATTTGCATCACAATGATGTTTGCTGGAGTATCGGTCCGGTTCGCACCCGCGGACCCCCACCGCGGTCCGACTCGCCGACCCGAACGGCGCATACACCCCGGCCGGGGAACCGGTCGGCGTCGGAGTGACGCAGCGCACAAAGTTTGATCGTTCTTCATAACCGCCAGAAGGCAATTGGCGTGTGACGGCGTGGGATGTAGTAATGGATGCCGGGTTGGGGTCCCGCTTCACGGTCGACCGTGGAGCCCACGCACCACAGATCTTCCTGCTCGCGTATCCGCGTGCGAAATGAGGATGGAGAGGACGAACGGCTGTGCGCACCACTTCCAGTCGGAGACCCGGACGGGGCACGGCGACCCGAGCGACCCGGATCGGCGTGCTATCGCTGGCCGCGGCCGCCGCCGGAGCGATCGCCTTCGCGCCCGCGTCCGCCGCGCCGCTGTGGCCGGGCGGCCCCGAGGTACCCGGCGCGCCCGCCGCGGTGCCGCAGCCGCAGCCCGAGCCGGGCGCCGCGCCGCTGAAGAACCCGCCGGCGCTGCCGCCGGCCAACTTCGCCGCACCCAACATCGGTCCCGGTGACGGCGACGTCGTCGGCGTGGCCCAGCCGGTCGTCATCAACTTCAAGGAGCCGGTCGGCGACCACGCCGCCGCCGAGAAGGCCATCCGCATCACCTCGTCCAATCCGACCCAGGGCCACTTCTACTGGTACGGCGACAAGCAGGTGCGGTGGCGGCCGGAGAACTTCTGGCCCGCCAACTCCGATATCACCGTGGAGGCGGGCGGCACCAAGGTGGCGTACAAGGTCGGCGACGAGGTCATCACGACCGCGGACGACGCCACCCACACCATCACCGTCACCCGCAACGGCGAGGTGATCCGGGAGATGCCGACCTCGATGGGCAAGCCCAAGCACGAGACGCCCAACGGCACCTACTACGTGGGCGAGAAGAACCGGAAGATGATCATGGACTCCTCCACCTACGGGGTCGCGACCACCGATCCGGAGGGTTACAAGCTCGAGGTCGAGTACGCCACCCGCCTGTCCAACAGCGGCATCTTCGTGCACTCGGCCCCGTGGTCGGTGCCGCAGCAGGGTGTTTCGGACACCAGCCACGGCTGCCTCAACGTCAGCCCGGCCGACGCCCAGTGGTTCTTCGAGAACGCGCAGAAGGGCGACCCGGTGATCGTGCAGAACTCCACCGGCACCCTCAGTGCCAGCGACGGCATGGGCGACTGGAACTGACGCCCGACGTGAAGTGGGCGGGGCCCCCGGGGGGGGGGGTGGCCCGCCCATAGCGCCAACGCAGTGCCCCGCAACCCCGCCAGCTTCCCCGCCACCCCCGAATGTTTTGGCCGGGTATCCACCCCCCTTCGGCGGGCCCCCCGCCCAAAAGCAGGCGGGCATGACTGATGGTTCGCGCACCGAC
>NZ_JARWOP010000249.1 GCF_029868745.1 Nocardia wallacei
GGCTCCTTCGTCGCTTCGCAGCGGCACCCGAAAACCGAGACGCGCCGAAAACTTACGGGGTTGGCGTGCTACAGGGGAAGTTTTTGGCGGAGGGGGTTGGGTTGGGTGGGGATCTCACCGCTTGTGGGGAGCGGGGGTGGACCTGAGTTGGTGACCAGCGGTCTGGGGATCTCACCGGCTGTGGGGGGCGGGGCGAACCGGGGCGGCGACAAGCGATCTGGGGATCTCACCGGTTGTGGGATCGGGGGCCAACCCGGCGCGGCGACAAGCGATCTGAGAATCTCACTGGCTGTGGGGGCCGGGGCGAACCCGGAGCGGGGACTACCGGTCTGAGGATCTCACCGGCTCTGGGGGCCGGGGTGAAGCTGGGACGGGGGCTAGGGGTTTGCGGGTGGGATGGGTTTGGCGCGGGTGAGGATCTCGTCCACTGTCTGGTTTACGGTGAGGGTGGTGGTGTCTAGCCATAGGCCGGTGTGGGGGGTTTCGGTGTGTAGGGCGTGGTTCAGGGCGGTGACTGTGAAGGTGCCGTAGGCCTTTTTGGCGCGGGCGGCCTCTCGTTGTTCTACGGCTGCGGGTTGGGGGGCTAGTACTACGACGTAGAGCGGGCGGGTGTGGATTTGCTCGATCGTGTATGGCAGCCACTCGCCCAGCACTACGTCCTGTACGACGGCGGTGAAGCCTTGGGCCGCATAGGTGTCCGCCGTTTGGGCGGCCAGGCGGTGGCGTAGGCGCAGCTGTGCCAGGGCCTCGGGGCTCGGGTCGGGTGACATGGGGGCGGAGCCGCGCACTACGAATCGGCGGTAGGTGTCGCCGCGGATGTGTGCCGACCGATCGAAGCGCTCGGCAAGGGCCTGTGCCACAGTCGATTTGCCGGCCGCTTGGATGCCGGTGATCAGGTAGACCGCCGCGTCGCGGCCGCTGTTGTCGTCCGATTCGGTCATAGCCGGACGGTAACCGGGGAGCGCACCGCTGCGCACCCGAATATCTCGGGCGTGGCACCGCACGTCCGATAGTTCGTTACGGTTCGCAACCTTCCGATGAGTTTCCGCGGCCCGCGTCGTCGGAACGGATGTAGACGCACCCGACTGCGCCGTCGAAAGGGGCCCGCCATGGCCAGCAAGATGATTTTCCTGAACCTGCCCGTCAACGACCTGGACCGGTCCAAGTCCTTCTACGAGTCGCTGGGCTGGAAGGTGAATCAGGAGTTCACCGACGACAATGCCGCCTGCGTCGTCGTCGACGACAACATCTGCCTGATGCTGTTGGCGAAGCCGTTCTTCCAGACCTTCACCTCACGCCCGATCGCGGACACCGTGGCCGCCACCGGGTCGGTCTACGCGCTCTCGCTGGGCAGTACGCAGGAGGTCGACGCCCTGGCCTCGGCGGCACTGGCGGCCGGCGCCACCGAGGAGGTCGACGAGGCCAAGCGCGCCCAAGAGGCGCAGGTCGGCATGCACGGCCGCAGCTTCATCGATCCGGACGGGCACCACTGGGAGCCTTTCTGCATGGCGTACCCGGGCGCCTGACCCGGGCTACGCCCGCAGTTCCGGCGCCAGCCCGAACAGCGGGAACATGCGCTCGGTGTCCAGGAAGAAGTGCAGGCCGCTGATCTGGTCGCCGTCGAGTTCCAGCACGGTGATCGACCACGGCTGGTACACACCGGGTTCCGGGCCGGGCTTGTAGTGCCCGAAGGCGGGCAGGCCGTTGGCTCCCGCCAGCGGCACCATCTTCGACCCCCGGCACTCCTGACCGGTGGTGACCATGAACCGGGCGACGTTCTCCGGGCCCGAGACCCACAGCTCGAACGGCGGCATGGACAGCGCCACATCCTGTTTCAGCAGGGAGGTGAGGGTGTCCATGTCGTAGGCCTCGAAGGCCTGGACGAAGCCGTCGACCAGCCGGCGCTGCCGCTCGTCGGACTCGTCGTAGCCGCCCGACTCCTTCGGCTGCACCTTCGACATGGTGGCGCGGGCCCGCTGCAGGGCGCTGTTCACCGAGGCCGGCGACATCATCAGCATGTCGGCGGTCTCGTTGGCGGAGAAGCGCAGCACCTCGCGCATGATCAGGATCGCGCGCTGGGTGGCCGGGAGATGCTGCACGGCGGCCACGAACGCCAGCCGCAGCGAGTCCTTGGCAGTGGCGTGCTCGGCCGGGTCCGCCCCGAAGGCCATGCCGTTGGGGATGGGCTCGACCCAGACGTAATCCGGCTGCGCCGGGGGCAGTGGACTGTCGGGACTCGACGGGCCCGACAGGTCCATCGGCCGGGCCCGGCGCTGCGGCCCGTCCAGCATGTCCAGGCACACATTGGTGGTGATCTTGTACAACCACGACCGCAGGCTGGACCGGCCCTCGAACGAGTCGTACGCCTTCCACGCGCGGGTGAACGCGTCCTGGACGGCATCCTCGGCCTCGAACGAGGACCCCAGCATGCGGTAGGCGTAAGCGCACAGCTCTCGCCGGTAACCCTCGAATTGCTCCAGCACGTCGCGTGTGGCCTCGGATGCGGTGCCGGCGGAACTGCCCTTGCTCATGGAGACACTCTGGCACAGGGCACCGACAAGAAACACCCCAGCTTTGCCGGCTTTCACGTCTCAAACGTGACTTGGGTCACCGGCGTGCCATTCCGGACAAAACGGGCGTTCGCCCGCCTACTTGGTGGCCGGCGCCGGAGCGTCCTCGTCGGCGGGGCGGGACTCCGCGTGCGCGTGTGCCCACTTGTAGTCCGGCTTCCCGGCGGGCGAGCGCTTGATCTCGTCCACGAACCAGATGCTGCGCGGCTGCTTATAGGAGGAGATCTCCTGGGTCAGCACCGGTCGCAGTTCGTCGAGACCGGGCCGCTTGCCGGAACGGCACTGCACCACCGCCGCCACCCGCTGCCCCCAGCGCTCGTCGGGCACGCCGATGACCAGCGCGTCGAGGATCTCGGGGTGACACTTCAGCGCACCCTCGACCTCCTCGGGGTAGATCTTCTCACCGCCGCTGTTGATGCTCACCGAACCGCGGCCGAGCATGGTGACCGAGCCGTCCTCCTCCACCCGGGCGAAGTCGCCGGGGATGGAGTAGCGGGTGCCGTTGAACTCCTTGAACGTCGCCGCCGTCTTGACCGGGTCGTTGTAGTAGCCCACCGGGATATGCCCCTTGCGGGCGAGCAGCCCCACCTGCCCGGAACCGGGAACCACCGGATTCCCGCTCTCGTCGAGCACCTCGGTGGACGCGTCGATCTTCACCCGCGGGCCGCCGGTGTGGGTGGCGCCCTTGGACACCACGGACAGACCGCCGAAGCCGGTCTCGGAGGAACCGATCGAGTCGGTGATCATGGTGTTCGGCAGCAGCTCGATGAACTCGTCCTTGAGCGTGGGCGAGAACAGCGCCGCGCTGCTGGCCATCGCCCACAGGTTCGAATGCTGGTAGGGCTCACCGGTTTCCGGGTTTCCGGCCTTGAGCGCGTCGAGCATCGGCCGGGCCATGGCGTCACCGGTGATGAAGATCAGGTTGATGTTGTGGCGGTCGATCGCCTGCCACACGCCGTGCCCGCTGAACTCCGGCAGCATGATGGTCTTGCCGCCGTCGAACAGACCGTGGAACGTCGCCGTCTGCGAACCGCCGTGAATCATCGGCGGGATCGGGTAGCGCACCATGGGCGGGTTGCCCGCGCCGGCCTTGGCCTGCTGCCACTCGTCCTGGACGTATTCGCCGGTGACGAAGTTGATGCCGCCGCCGAGTACCCGCCACCAGTCCTCGTGCCGCCACATCACGCCCTTGGGCATGCCGGTGGTGCCGCCGGTGTAGAGCATGAAGATGTCGTCGGGCGAGCGATCGCCGAAGTCGCGTTCGCCCCGCGAGGCCGCCAGCGCCGCCTCGTACTCCGCGGAGTCGGCGGCGGTGGGAGCGTCGGTGCCGTCATCGACGACCAGCACGGTGCGCAGCTTCGGGGTGTTCGCCCGCACGGCGGCCACCTTGTCGGAGTATCGCCGCTCGTGAATGAGGGCGACCATGTCCGAGTTGTCGAAGATGTATTGCAACTCGTTCTCGACGTACCGGAAGTTGATGTTGATCATCACCGCCCGCGCCTTGAACACCGCCACCATGGCCTCGACGGCCTCGATGGTGTTGCGCGAGTAGATGCCGACCTTGTCCCCCGGCCCGACACCCTGTTCCTGCAGGTAGTGCGCGAGACGGTTGGTCCGGTCCTCCAGCTGGGCGTACGTCACCGAGCGGGTGTCGTCAGCCAGAGCGACGCGGTCCGGCACGAGGTCGACGGTGTGTTCGACAAGGTCCGCTATGTTGTAGCTCACAGGACAAAAATAGAACGTGTTCTTGGTCCTGACAAGACTCAATTTACACCGTTTACGAATTCACCCGAGACAATAGCGCGCGCCCGCCGTCGCGTCTGCGGAACGGCGAAACAGGTCATGGTGCAACGACTTTCGCCCGCCCCCCGCCCCCGGCCGGGGGGGGGGGGGGGGGGGGGGCCGCCCATGGCGTGACAAAAAAGGGGCCGCGGGGGGGGG
>NZ_JARWOP010000250.1 GCF_029868745.1 Nocardia wallacei
TTCCGACAACGGCGCATTACGGTGGGACACGAAGACCTCCGATTTGGTGAATGCGTTCCTAGACAGCTCGCACTTCACTCGGAGGTCTTCGCCATGTCAGCTCGCCACGCCGTCACCAACGTCCATGGTCAGTACACCTAGGCCCTCACGGCATCACAGATACGTGGTGGCGTGGGGCAGTCGAATGCGGCGCGCGTTGAGCGTCAAGGACTTTCAACGCCTCTCGGTGCCGGCGCGTTTGCCAGAACGCCGCCCTCATTTGCCTTGTCATCGTTGGCTGACGACCAGGCACGGATACCTCACCACCTCGCAACGCATACCGCATATTAAGTACCCGGACTTCTCAATAGAGCAGCGGTATCTCCGATGCAGGTTCCATCCCTTTCGCCGCCCCTCGGCGGCCATCGATGAAAGATTTGGCGCACTGGGGAACTCCTGACCTTGACAAGGACCACATTTCACGGTCCGATGGAGAGTGAGGGACAACACAAACCGAGCCATCCGCATGGAGGATTGTGATGTTCCCGTACGTCTGCCGTACTGGCAGATTCCCTTCCGGCGTTCTGCCGCCCAGCAGACGCCCGTCAGATAAGAACCTTCTGTCCACCCGATTTGACGAACGCCTTGCCGCGAGGTGGTCTTCTCGCGGCCGCATCGAATCACCTGTCGGCGACCACCCTGTGACGTGAAATGACACGCACGCACAAGACCCCGGCCATGCCAGAGCCAGACGATGATCTCAATTCGCATGTCGGTATAACGTTCGTTGGGCTCTACGCAGCGCGCCGCGACGCGACGCCGGCGAAGCCGATTCCTTTCGCGTTTCCGGGTGTTGTCGCCTCCGTCGGCCCTATCCACGGCGTGCATCTCGCCATCTCAGCGATCGATGGCCATGGACGACTGTCCGATCGGTCCGGAGTGCGGGCGCTCGGTTGGTTTGCGGGACAACCGGTTACGTTCGATGCCGACTATCGCATGGTCGTGGTCCGACCGAACTCGCGTGGCCGGTGGAGTGTGAGTCGCAAGGGTTATCTGCGGGTGCCGGCGGAGTATCGGCATCGGTGCAATCTGTCGCTACACGGTCGGGTCTTGATGGTGGCGGACCCAGAACAAGAGCAGCTGGTCATTCTGCCGATACCGATCGTCACAGCGGCGCTGCGGCACCTGCTGCCAGAGGCGTGGAGCCGCGAGCGGTGAACAGCGGAGACATCGATCGGGCCCTTCGAGTGATCGCGTCCGCGCTCGAAGCAAGAGATGACCACTACGCGTTTGCGCCAGTCCCGACCAAGCCGGCCCCCACGTTCGACGCATACATCGCGCAGCTACGGTCAGCATTGCCCGCGCCGACGGTCAGAAGCTACAACTCGTACTGGCGAGTCCTAGAGACCCACTGGGGCGATCGGTTTCTCGACGAGCCCACGACAACGGAGATCAACCAGTTGGTCGAGGCCCATCGCAGTCGAGCGATCGTGCGATCCAACTCCCGGGCTGGCCGTGGCGCGGCCGCGTCGATGGTGTCGGCAGTCCGGTGCTTGTACCGCCAAGCCGAGTTCGACGGGCTGATCAGTCCCGCGCAGAATCCGGCCCGCAACCTGAGAACCCAACGGCCCCAGCCCGGTTCGCGGCACGCGCTGACCAGAGATCAGGTCATGGCCATGGGGCGCATAGCGGCGACGACGGGGAACGACACCGAGCTGGATGCCCTCATCGTCCGCCTGCACATCGAGACCGCGTGCCGACGTGGCGCCGCTCTCGCGCTACAGGTCGACGACATGAACCCCGAGGACTGTTTGCTGCGACTGCGCGAGAAGGGCGGCCAGGTGCGGTGGCAGCCGGTTTCGCCGCTGCTGATGGGCAGCCTCATCGAGCACGTCGACAGCCGCGGCGGCGCAGACGCGACCGATCGGCTGCTGCGCTATCGCCACGGGCGACCGATCTCCGCTCGCCGCTACGACTACCTGATCGAGCGGGTGCGACGGCACCTGCCGTGGGCTCGGCGGTTGCAAGTGTCGATTCACTGGGTGCGCCACACCACGCTCACCTACGTCGAGCGTGAGTACGGCGAAGCCGTGGCGCGAGCGTATGCGGGTCATGCGGTTCCGACCGGCAGGGTCGCGACACCCATCTACACCACCGCGGGGGTCGTCGAAGTGGCGGAAGCTCTCTCGGGTCTCACCGGCGAGCGCCACCCGCTGGCGCGGAGGGTACGGGAACCCCTGGCACCCCGAGGAAGGCTCGGAGGTATTGTTTGACGCTATGAACACGCAATTTATGCGAGTTCACCCCTTTCTGCGTGTTACATCCAGATATGTCACACCTCCAAATCCGCTCTCGCGGGGCCGGGCGGTCGTATCGTGGGCTGGATTGTCCAGAGGCAATTGCCAGCAACACGCGCAAGACCCGCTCCTTCGGAAAGGTGTCGACTGCAGTGAAAATCGCCAGGCGTCTCCGATATCTCGCCGCCGGTTCGGCGGTCACCCTCGTGCTCGCCGGTCCGTTCGCGGGCGCGGCCACCGCTGCCGAGGGCCCGGCCCCGCTCTACAACTCCGCCCAATCCCACTTCCTCAGCGGCAACGATCCGGCCGGCCTGGCCGATCTGCGCGCGCTGCTCGACGGCACCCCCGACGACGCGCAGGCGCTCGCGCTGCAGGCGATCTGGTCGGACTACAGCGGTGACCTGATCACCCGTGAGGGTGCGCTGAACCGGCTCGGAGCCGTCGACGGCGCGATGGCTCAGGGCACCCGTAATCTGCTGGGCGCCATCGGTGCGGCGGTGGGCACCCTGCCCAATCCGCTGCCCGCGCTGGTCGGCCCGCAGACCGGGATCGTGGTGCTCGGTTACGGCCTGCTGCCCGATGGCGCGCTGCGCCCCGAACTGGTGAATCGCCTGCAGGCGGCATGGTTGCAGGCGATCGCCGCACCCGGGTCGCCGATCGTGGTCACCGGCGGCAACCCGCAGAACGGGGTGCCGGAGGCGGTGGCCATGGCGGGTTGGCTGATCGGGCACGGCATTCCGGCGAACCGGGTGCTGGTCGAGGACCGCGCCGGGTCGACGGTGCAGAACGCGCTGTTCAGCAGCCGCATGCTGCGCGACGCCGGGGCCACCAGCGCGGTCGTGGTGACCTCGCCGAACCACATCCGCCGCGCGGTCGCGGATTTCATCGTCGCCGGAATTCCGGTGGTGGGCGCAATGACCTCCACCGATCAGCTGGTGTCGCAGCTGCCGCCGCCGAACCGGGCCGCCCAGCGCGGCATCTACCTGGACGCCACCCGCACCTTCCTCCTACCATCGGAGCGCTGACCGCCGGAATCGGCACAATGAGCGGGTGATCGCATCCGACCCGGACACCGTCGCCGCCCTGCGCGCGGCCGGTTGTGTCTTCGCCGAGGACGAGGCCGCCCTGCTGACCGAGGCGGCCTCGTCGCCCGCCGAATTGCACGCACTCGTGGCACAGCGAACTTCTGGCATACCGCTGGAACACCTGTTGGGCTGGGCCGAATTTCGCGGGCTGCGGGTCGCGGTCGGACCGGGGGTCTTCGTGCCGCGGCAACGCACCGGATTTCTCGTCGAGCAGGCGGTCGCGCTCGGCCGCCGCCCGCCCGGCAACTCCCGCGTCGTGCTCGACCTGTGCTGCGGCTGTGGCGCGCTCGGGTTGGCGGTCGCCACGGAGCTGGCGCGCGCGGGCATCCGGACCCAGCTCACGGCCGGCGACATCGAGCCCGCCGCCGTGTCCTACGCTCGCCGCAACCTCGCCCCACTGGGCGCGCGCGTCTACGAGGGCGATCTGTTCACTCCCCTGCCCGCGGAACTGGCCGGGCGGGTAGACATTCTGCTCGCCAACACCCCGTACGTGCCGACCGTCCTGATCGCCGACATGCCCCCGGAAGCCCGTGAGCACGAGCCACATTCGGCCCTCGACGGCGGCGCCGACGGCCTCGACATCGTCCGCCGGGTGGCCGCCGCCGCGCCCTCCTGGCTGGCGCCCGGCGGTCACGTACTGGTGGAATCGAGCGAGGAACAGGCTCCGGCCGCGGTGGACATCTTCGCCCGTTCCGGACTCACGCCACGCGTCGCCTGGTCCGAGGAGTTGTACGCGACCGTGGTCATCGGCAGCCGCGTCGACCCGTCCTGACACCCACTTACCGACCCATCCTCACGCCATGCGCGACCCACCCTCACGCCATGCGCGACCCATCCTCACACCACCTGCGCGACCCGTCCGCGCGCCACTGCGCGATCCCGAGGTCACCTGCGCGACCGGTCCTGAGCTCATGCGTGCTGGAAGCGCCGGGCAGCGGATTTGATCGCTGCGCACAGTGCGCGCTCCGGCTCCGGCGGGCGGCTGCGGCGGCGCAGCAGGACGAACTCGAGGTCACCCAGTTCTGGCAGCCGGGGATCCGCGACGGCGAAAAGCCCTGTGGGCAGCAGGCTTTCGGCATGCACCACCAGGCCGAGACCGGCCAGTACCGCCGCCCGCAGGCCTAGTTGGCTGTCGCTGGTGCAGGCGATGCGGCAGGTGCGTCCCTCGCGTTCCAGGGCGCGCAGGGCGATGTGCCGGGTGAGGCTCGGCGGCGGATACGTCACCAGCGGGACCGGATCGTCGAAACCCGTTGCGCCGGAACGGCCCGCCCAGACGAGCCGGTCTCGCCAGAGCAGCTCGCCGTGCCGTTCGCCGGGCAGCCGCTTGCCGACCACCAGATCCAGCTCCCCCGCACTCATCCGGGTCTTCAGGTTCTCGCTGAGCCCCACGGTCAGCTCCAGATCCACGCCGGGGTGGCTGCGCTGGAATTCGAGCAGCACGTCGGGCAGTTCGCGGGCCATCACGTCGTCGGAGGCGCCGAGCCGGATCAGGCCGGACAGCCGTGATTCGGAGAAGTAACGTTCGGCCGTCGCCTGCGCGTCGAGGATGGCGCGGGCGAAGCCGACCATCGCGGCGCCGTCGGCGGTGAGGGCGAGATTGCGGGTGTCGCGGCGGAACAGTTCGCGCCCGGCCGCCTGTTCCAGCCTGGCGACGTGCCCGCTGACCGTCGACTGCCGCAGCCCGAGGAGGCGGCCCGCCGCGGTGAAACCACCGGCCCGCTCGACGGCGAGAAAGGTGCGCAGTAGGTCCGGGTCGAACACATTCATCACAATACTCGTTCGGAGTTATCGATTACGCCGCCTGTCGTGATCAGTTCGGCGGTCATACCGTAGCTACGTGAAGTTTCTCGCCAAGCTGCGGATCGATGCCTTCATGCTCGGCATCCTGGTCAGCGTGCTGGTGGCCGTCGCGCTGCCCGCGCGCGGTGGCGCCGCCGACGTCCTGGACTGGGCCACCAAGATCGCCATCGGGGTGTTGTTCCTGCTCTACGGCGCCCGCCTGGAACCGCGCGAGGCGCTGGCCGGACTGCGGCACTGGCGGCTGCACGCGAGCGTGCTCGCGGTGACGTATGTGGTGTTCCCGCTGCTCGGCCTCGCGCTGCGGCTGCTGGTGCCCTCGGTACTGACCGCGGACCTCTACACCGGCATGCTCTATCTGTGCCTGCTCCCGTCGACGGTGCAGTCCTCGATCGCGTTCACCTCGATCGCGCGCGGCAATGTGGCGGGGGCGGTCGTGAGCGCGTCGCTGTCGAATCTCGTCGGTGTCTTCGCGACGCCCCTGCTGGTAATGCTGCTGATGCACACCACCGGCGGCACGACCGTGTCCCTCACCGCGATCCTGTCGATCGTCGTGCAACTGCTGCTGCCGTTCCTCGCCGGGCAGTTGTTGCGGCCGTGGCTGCGGTGGTTGCTGCGGCATGCGGCGGTCACCCGCGTCGTGGACCGGGGTTCGGTGTATCTGGTGGTCTATGCCGCCTTCAGCGCGGGCATGGTCGAGCACATCTGGCGCGGGTTGTCGCCGTGGGCGCTGCTGGCGGTGGTCGTGGTGTGCGCGGGCCTGCTGGGTGTGCTGCTGGCGGTGACCTCCGCGGGCAGCGGACTGTTCGGATTCGACCGCGCCGATCGAATCGTCGTGATCTTCTGTGGCTCGAAGAAGAGCCTGGCCACCGGGCTGCCGATGGCGACGGTGCTGTTCGCGGGCCATCCGGTCGGGCTGATCGTGCTGCCGCTGATGATCTTTCACCAGATTCAGCTGTTCGTGTGCGCCGCGCTGGCGGGCCGGTGGGGTCGGGCCGCGGAAAGCGCTGCGGCCCAGCCCGTTCCGGCCGCGGCCGGGTGAGGCCTACATCCCGCGCACGTACCGGAGGGTGTCCTCGACGGCGGCCAGGTCGACGTCGAGATTCGGGTCGCGGTCCAGGATGTCGCGGAACTCCTGCATCGACTCCTCGAGCGTGCTCCGGCGGGCCAGTGTGATCAGTTCCTGGCGCACGTAGTCGCCGAGCGGCGCGCCCGCGGCGGCGGCACGGCGGCCGAGCACGCTCCACGCGTCGGCGGGCAGATCGTAGGTGTGGATCAGGGCCATCGCGCCCTCGTCGAGAGTGGTGGAGGGATGATCCGGGCGCTCGTTCTCCAGGAACTCCACGACGGAGTCGATGGGCACGCGGCGCGCGCTCAGCGCCGTCAACTCCTGGCGCACATAGTCCAGTACCGGCAGCCCGGCGTAGCGGGCGCGGCGGCGCAGCACCTCGGCGGTATCGGCGGGCAGATCCTCGATCTCGATGCGCGACATGCCTGCCACGCTATGCCCGCCGCGATCGGTCGGCAAGCTGCCCGGCCGTGTTCGGCGTGCCGCGCGCGGGTAGCGCGATCGGCATCGCCGGTCCGTCGCGATGTCGAATTTCCTTGCCTCGCATGTCTTTACCGCGTGAGCGGGAACTTCGAACTGCCGCTGTCCCCCGCGGGAATGATCGGCAGCACCACCGACGACGGGTGTTCGGCGTCGTGAAAGATCGTCTGCGTCGCGCCCTGCACGGCCGCGCTCTGCCCGAACGGTTCGCCCGTGTTCGGGTTCGGCGCGTACTGCGGGAAGTCGCTGCTGGAGATTTCCACGCGGACGCGCGATCCGGCCGGTACCTGGTAACTGGTGGGCCATACCTTGATCGTGTACCGGTACGGCTGCCCCGGCACGATCGGTGTCGGATGCTCGAGGGATTCGCGGAACGCCGCGCGAACGATGCCGTTGTTGAGGTTGACGGTCGATCCGTCCGGCGCGACGACCACCAGCTTGGCGGTGAAATCGGTGTCGGGCGCGGTCGAGGCGGCCCACAGGGTCACCTCCGTCGGCCCGGTGATCTCGGTGTCCGACGGCATCGGGTCGGTGGTGAAGGTCAGCACATCGGAGCGCTGTTCCACGGCGCCCTGATCGAACGGACCCTGCGGGCCGGTCGCGGCGCCACAGCAGGAATGACCGCCCGCGCTGGGCACCGGATTCAATGGGTCGTAGTAGTACCGGTCCGGTTGCTGTGGATCCTTCGGCGCGGCCTCGACCAAGGCGCCCCGACGGCCGCCGGGGCCGGGACCGCCGGGACCGGACAGGTAGTAGGTGGTCCACCGGGTGTCCGGCAACGGCCACGCGGACGCCGTCTTCCACCGGTTGGCGCCCATCACGAAGTAGTCCACGGCCGGTTGCCCGGACACCTTGTTGTCGGCGCCCTTCAGGAATCGGTCGAACCAGGTCAGCATCAGCTCGTTGATCGGGCTGTCCCCGGCCGGGCCCGCGGCCATCTTCGGCGCCCCGACGCCGCTGCCCGGCCGGCCCCACCCGACGTGGTCCCACGGCCCGATGACCAAGCGCTGGTTGCGCCGCGCGTCCTCGGTCCCGCCGCGCTGGACCATGCCGGTGAAGTTCTCGATGCCGCCGGTGAGGAAGGCGTCGTACCAGCCCTCCACGTCCAGCACCGGCACCCGGACGTTCGGGTACCGATCACGGATGCTCCATTGCTTCCAGTAGTCGTCGCGGGCCGAGTGCCGGATCCAGTCGTAGAACCACGGCGCGACCACCGGGTCGTCCGGGCGCAGCGGCGGAAGCTGCTGGTACGGACGGAAACTCAGCCAGCGCGTGTAGTCGGTGCCCTCGGCGAGCAGTTGTTTCGCGGTCGCCGTGTCGCCGCGGTTCTCGGCCGCGGTGCGCGCGATCGTCTCCATCGCCCACGGTTCGACGAATGCCAGCCGGAACGCGCCGCCGTCGTAGGTCCAGCCGTCGTAGTAGTCCGAGGACGTGTTGGCGGGCACGATCGTCGCGAGGTGCGGCGGCGTGCGGACGGCCGCGAGCCATTGCGTGGCACCCACATACGACGACCCGTACATGCCCACCTTGCCGTTCGACCCGGGCAGGGCGGCCGCCCACTCCACCGCGTCGTAGCCGTCGTCCAGATCGTTGCCGAACTCGTTGAACGTGCCGCCCGACTTGCCCTGCCCGCGAATGTCCTGCACCACAACGAGATAGCAGTGCGAGGCGAACCAGTCCGGCGGGCGATACCGGTAGGGCTGGATCTGCGCCGCCTCCTTGCCGTACTGGGTGCGCATCAGGATCACCGGCACCGGATCGGCGGTGCGGGGGCGGTACACATCGGACTTCAGCACCACGCCGTCGCGCATGGTGGCGGGCACGTCCGGCTGTTTGTCGACCTCGCATGCGCCGCGACCGTCCGCTGGCGGCCAGGGGCCGGCGGCGGGCGCCGCGGCGGTGTGTTCGGGTTCCGATCCCCCGCAGCCGCCGGCGATCAGCACGGCCGTGACGGCCAGGACACATATCCGGACAATTCGACTGCGCCGCACACGGTTCGACGACATCGTCCGAAGGTAGCACCGCACCCGCGCCCCCGCCCGCGACTTTCCGAACCGCTCATCCTCGTATCGCCGATGCACCACGTTCCCCCCGTCGAATTCCCTTGCCGGTGTACAGCTTCCGATCTAACGCACCACCGCGCCCAGTTCGGCGGCGAGATCACCTCGCTCGCCGACCTCGATGGTCTCCAGTTCCAGCCAGTCGGCCAGCTCCCGCAACGCCCGCGCGAGACCGGCGACGACGTAGGCGGAATCCCGGCCGGGCTCGGCGAAGGCCGCGGGGACCAGCAGGCGGCCGGTGGCACGGTCGGCACGCAGATCGACGCGGGCGACGAGGTCGCCGTCGAGCAGGAACGGGAAGACGTAGTAGCCGTGTACCCGCTTGGCCTCGGGTGTGTAGATCTCGATGCGGTAGTGGAAGTCGAAGATGCGCTCGGTGCGCGGCCGGAAGAAGATCAGCGGATCGAACGGGCACAGCAGCGCGCCGCCCTCCACGCGGCGCGGCGTGCGAGCGCCCACGCGCAGGTAGGCGGGCCGATCCCAGCCGTGGACCCGCACCGGCTCCAGCTCACCGGCATCGACCAGATCGGCAAGGGCGGGCTCGGTCTGGCGGCGGTGCAGCCGGTAGTAGTCGCGCAGATCGGCTTCGGTGGCGATACCCAGCGCGGTCGCGGCGCGGCGGACCAGTTCGCGCACCGCCTCGGCCTCGTCCACCTCGCGCGCCAGCACCTCCGGCGGCAGTACGCGCTCGGTCAGGTCGTAGTAGCGCTGGAATCCGACGCGCTTGTCCACCGACAGCTCGCCGGTGGCGAACAGCAGCTCGCACACCACCTTGGTGTCGCTGTAATTCCAGCCCCAGTGGCCCTTGGTGCGCGGCCGTTCCAGCTCGAGATGCTTCTCCACCTCGCCCGCCGTGGCGGGGCCCAGTTCGCCGACCGCCTCGAGCACGTCCTTGGGCAGTCGCGGATTGCGCTCCACCACGCGAGCGGCCCCGCCCCACCGCCCGTCGCGGAACCGCGACATGCGCCAGCGCAGCAGCGGCCAATCCTCGACGGGCAACAGCGCCGCCTCGTGCGCCCAGTACTCCACCAGCCGCCGCGGCCGCCGCGCGTTGTGACTCCAGGCCAGCTCGTCCAGCAGGGCGCGGTCGTAGCCGCCGATCCGGGCGAACACCGGGGCATAGTGCGCCCGTACCACGGCCGAGACCGAATCCAATTGCAGCAGCTGGGTTTTCTCCAGCACGCGCTGGAGGGTACGGCGGGTGGGTGCGCCGGACGGGCGCGGACCGGCCAGGCCCTGGGCGGCCAGCGCGGTGCGGCGAGCGGCGGCAGCGGTCATGGTTCGCACCCACGAACCATCCCACGAGCCACCGACAAGTTCGGATGCGTGCGCCGCGCCACCCCAGCCGATACACTCGTGTATCCATTGCAGTCGAGCGCGAGGAGTTCCCGTGGCACCGTCGCACCAGCCGGACGTCATCGTCGTCGGAGCCGGACTGGCCGGCCTCGTGGCCACCTACGAGCTGACCCGGGCCGGGCGGCGGGTCCTGGTGCTGGATCAGGAGAATCGCAACAACCTGGGCGGGCAGGCGTTCTGGTCGCTGGGCGGGCTGTTCCTCGTCGACACCCCGGAACAGCGGCGGATGGGCGTGCAGGACTCCTTCGAACTGGCCTGGCAGGACTGGCAGGGCTCCGCCGGATTCGACCGCGACGAGGAGGACCACTGGGCGCGGCAGTGGGCCCGCGCCTACGTCGAGTTCGCCGCCACCGAGAAGCGGCAGTATCTGCACGATCTCGGCTTGCGGGTGACGCCGCTGGTCGGCTGGGCCGAACGGGGTGGCGCGGCCGCCGACGGACACGGCAACTCGGTGCCCCGCTTCCACCTGACCTGGGGCACCGGCCCCGAGGTGGTGCGGGTATTCCTGGAACCGGTGCTGGCGGCCGAGCGTAGCGGCCTGGTCGAGTTCGCTTTCCGGCACCGGGTGGACGAACTGATCGTCGAGGACGGCGCGGTGGTAGGCGTGCGCGGCGGCGTACTGGAGCCCACCGAACTCGAGCGCGGCCGGGCATCGTCACGCGATACCGTGGGCGAGTTCGAGTTTCGCGCCCCGGCGGTGGTCGTCAGCTCCGGCGGCATCGGCCACAACTACGATCTGATCCGCAAGAACTGGCCCACCGAACGACTGGGACCGTGCCCGCAGACCATGATCTCGGGAGTGCCCGCGCACGTCGACGGGCGGATGCTCGGCATCACCGAGGCGGCCGGCGGGCGCATCGTCAACCGGGATCGCATGTGGCACTACACCGAGGGCATCCACAACTGGGACCCAATCTGGCCCGACCACGCCATCCGGATCATCCCCGGCCCGTCCTCGCTGTGGTTCGATGCGAACGGAAACCGTTTGCCCGCACCGTGTTTCCCCGGATTCGACACCAACGCCACGATGCGGGCGATCCTCGATACCGGCTACGACTACTCGTGGTTCGTACTGACCCAGTCGATCATCGAGAAGGAGTTCGCGCTGTCGGGCTCCGAGCAGAATCCGGATATCACCGGCAAGGATCTCCAGCTGACGCTGCGCAGCCGGATCGCCAAGGGCGCACCGGGTCCGGTGGAGGCCTTCAAACGGCACGGCGTCGATTTCGTCGTCGCCGACACGCTGCCCGAACTCGTCACCGGCATGAACAAGATCGCCCGCGGACCCCAGCTCGACCCCGCCCATCTGGAACGCCAGATCGTCGCCCGCGACCGGGAACTGGTCAACAAGTACAGCAAGGACGCGCAGCTGATGGCCGTCGCCAATGCCCGCCGATCCCGGGGCGACCGGCTCGGCCGGGTGGCCAAGCCGCACCGCATCCTGGACCCGGCGCACGGCCCCTTGATCGCCGTCCGGCTGAACGTCCTGACCCGGAAGACGTTGGGCGGCTTGCAGACCAACCTCGACTCGCAGGTGATCCAGGCCGACGGCACACCGTTCCCCGGCCTGTACGCCGCGGGCGAGGTGGCGGGCTTCGGCGGCGGCGGGGTGCACGGTTACAACGCGCTGGAGGGCACCTTCCTGGGCGGCTGCATCTTCTCCGGGCGCGCCGCCGGGCGCGCGCTGGCCCGCCTGACAACCTGACGCGCGGGGTCAGACAGTCAGTCCGTGCTCACGCAACGCCGAGCGCAGCCCATCCGGCCGATCGGTGGTCGGCAGCGGGTCCACCCAGGCGAACCGGCAGCCGAGAGCCGTTGCGCCGCCGTCGTTCTCGCGACTATCACCGACCATGAGCGCCGCCTCGGCCGCGACCCCCAGACGCTCGAGCGTCCATTCGAAGATCCGCGGATCGGGTTTCATCGCGCCGATCTCGAACGACAGCGCGTACAGCGCCACCTCGCGCTCCCAGCCGTGCGCGGCGAACGACGGGCGCACATCGAAGGCGATATTGCTCACCACCGCTACCGGAATGCCTTGCGCGTCCAGCGATTTCAGCACCGCGTCGGTATCCGGGTACGGCGTCCACTCCAGCGGGTCGACCATGCGGTCGTACAGCCGGTCCGCCCGGCCCTGCTCGATTCCCGACTGGCGCAGTACCGCCATGTACGCCTCGCGATGCAACTCGGCGCTGAGGTCGCGATGCTCCCAGGCGTACTGCCCACGCTCGTCGAACCGCACCAACTGCTCGGGGGCCGTCATGCGCCGCAGCACCTCGGCCGATTCGGCGGCATCCAGCGGACGGCCGTCGGCGGTGATGAGGTCCTCGACCCAGCTCTCGTCGCCCTCCAGGCGAAACAGCGTCCCGGAGAAATCGAACAGCACGGCCTCGATGGTCACCGGGCCAGCGTACACAATTCGTCCCATGACACAGATCACCCATCAGCTTGTCTGAGGAGTTTGTTACCGTGGGCGCATGGCCGACACCCCCATCATCCAGGTCACCGCGGTGGATTTCGTGCGCAACGGCAATCCGATCCTCGCCGAGGTGTCGCTGACGGTGCGCCCGGGCGAGCACTGGGCGCTGCTGGGGCCCAACGGCGCGGGCAAGACCACGCTGCTGAAGATGCTGGGCGCCTTCGAACATCCCACGCACGGCACCGTCGAGGTGCTCGGCCACCGGCTCGGCCGGGTGGACATGCGCGAATTGCGCACCGCCATCGGCCATGTCGACCCCCGGCACGCTCCCCCGTATCCGCTCACCGCGCACGAGGTGGTGCTCACCGGCCTCACCAACACCGCCGACCTGAAGCAGCGCTGGAATCCGACGGCCGCCGAGATCGCCGAGGCGGACCGCCTGATCGACCTGCTGGGCCTGGCGCACCGCCGCGATGCCCGCTGGCCGACCATGTCCCAGGGGGAACGCGGCCGCGCGCTGATCGCGCGCGCCCTCATGCCGAATCCGCGCCTGCTACTGCTCGACGAGCCCACCACCGGACTCGACATGGCCGGTCGCGAGCAGCTCATCGACCGCATCGACCGCTTGCAGACCACGCATCCGGAGCTGTCCTCGGTGCTGGTGACCCATCACCTCGAGGAGCTGCCGCCGGGCACCACGCACGTCCTGCTGTTACGCGAAGGCCGTTGTGTCGCAACCGGTCCGGTGGACGAGGTACTCACCGGTGCGAACATCAGCGCCTGTTTCGACCACCCGGTCCGGCTCATTCGCAGCGAGGGTCGCTGGCAGGTTCGTACCGACCACAGCATGTCCGCGAGCTGATCCACGGAGCGTAAAGTAGTGCGGCGCTAGGTTTCTCGGTCGTCGTCGAGGGGAATGTTGGCGACCACCGGGAACTCGCCGGTGTATCCACGACGCTCCGCCGCGATGGCCAGCACCCGTTTGCGCGCGGCGAACCATCCCAGGATCAGCGCGGGCACGAGCACGACCAGGCTGGCGACCGTCCACGTCCCGACCGGATAGTCGAAGCCCATCAGCACCAGCACGACCGCCAGGAATACCAGCGTCGCGAGGCCCGTGTAGGGCGCCCCGAACATCCGGAACGCCGGGCGTTCGGCCTCACCGTTGCGCCACCGCCGCCACAGCTGCAACTGGCACAGCACGATCGTCGCCCAGGACGACAGGATGCCCATCGAGGCCACGTTCAGCACGATCTCGAACGCGCGCGCGGGCACGATGTAGTTGAGCCAGATGCCGAACAGGGCGATGACGCTGGTCAGCAGGATGCCACCGTAGGGCACGCCGCGCTTGTTCATGCGGCCGGTGAACTTCGGCGCGCTGCCGTTCATCGACATCGACCGCAGAATGCGACCCGTGGAGTACAGCCCCGCGTTCAGGCTCGAGAACGCGGCGGTGAGCACCACGAAGTTCATCACCGAACCCGCGTTCCCCACACCGAGTTTGCCGAAGAAGGTGACGAACGGGCTCTCCGACGCGGAGTACGCCGTGTACGGCAGCAGCAGCGCCAGCAGCACCAGCGAGCCGATGTAGAACACCACGATGCGCAGGATCACCGAGTTGATCGCCCGCGGCATGATCTTCTGCGGGTTCTCCGTCTCCCCCGCCGCGGTCCCGACCATTTCCACGGCCGCGTAGGCGAACACGACGCCGGAGGTCACGGTGACCAGCGGCAGCAGGCCGGTCGGGAACCAGCCCCCGGCATGCGACACCATGCCCAGGCCCGTCTCGTTGCCGTCGACGGTGAACCGGCCCGCCAGGAAGAAGGTGCCGATCCCCAGGAACGCCACCAGCGCGACGACCTTCACCAGCGCCGCCCAGAATTCCAGTTCGCCGAACCACTTCACCGAGATCAGGTTGACGCCGAGCACGAGGCACAGCGCGACCAGCGCCAGCAGCCATTGGGCAACCGGCTGGAACGGGCCCCAGTAGTGCAGATAGGTGGCGATCGCGGTGGTGTCGACGATGCCGGTCATCGACCAGTTCAGGAAGTACATCCACCCGGCGGCGAAAGCCGCCTTCTCGCCGTAGAACTCGCGGGCATAGGAGACGAACGATCCCGACGACGGCCGGTGCAGGACCAGTTCCCCCAGCGCCCGCAGAATGAAGAACACGAAGACGCCGCACACGCCGTAGACCAGGAACAATCCCGGACCGGCACTCGCCAGGCGGCCGCCCGCGCCGAGGAACAGTCCGGTGCCGATCGCACCGCCGATGGCGATCATCTGCAGCTGACGTGGTTTCAGACTCTTGTGGTAGCCGCTGTCCTCGGCTTCGAGGAATGTCTTGCTCCGCACTTCCGTCATCTGCCGGTTGGCCCTCCGCGATCGGTCGGTGAGCGTCCGAGGTTACCTGGTCGGTAGCGGAGGTCCCCGGTGGTGGCCGGACGAAAGCACTGCCCGTGTCGGACTCGGGCGATAGAGTCCGGTCATGAGGCGCACGCGACACATCTGGGCCGGTGCCACCGCCGCACTGCTCGCCGCCGGAGTGATCACCGGCTGCTCGTCGGATTCCGAGCGGTCGGCGCCGTCGTGCGCGGAGACCCCGAACGGCACCCGCGTCGCCGCCGGTCCCACCGTCACCGGCACCGATATCGCGACCAATCCCGAAATCGCGTCGGGCTATCGCGGCAATATGACGCCGGTGCGCACCGGCACCTATGCCGTGTCGGCCGCCAATCCCCTTGCGACACAGGCGGCCTGCCGCGTGCTGGCCGACGGCGGCACGGCGGCCGACGCACTGGTGGCGGCGCAGCTGGTGCTCGGCTTGGTGGAGCCGCAGGCCTCCGGCATCGGCGGCGGCGCGTTCCTGATGTACTACGACGCGGCCTCGCGCGCGGTCGAGGCCTACGACGGCCGCGAGGTCGCGCCCGCCGCCGCCACCGAGAACTATCTGCGCTGGGTCAGCGACACCGATCAGACTGCGCCGCAACCGAATGCGCGGGCCAGCGGCCGGTCCATCGGCGTGCCGGGCGCACTGCGGCTGCTGGAGCTGGCGCACAACGACCACGGCAAGCAGCCCTGGCGCGACCTGTTCACCCCCGCGATCGACCTGGCCGATCAGGGCTTCGCGATCAGTCCGCGGCTGGCCGGCCAGATCGCGGAGTCCGCCCCCGATCTGGCCCGCGACGAGAATGCCAAGGCCTACTTCCTCCAGCCGGACGGCAGCCCCAAGCCCGTCGGCGCCAACCTGACCAATCCGGCCATGGCGAAAACGCTGGGCGCCATCGCCTCCGACGGCCCGGCCGCCTTCTACACCGGCGCCATCGCCCAGGACATCGTCGATGCCACCGCCACCACCTCCGGCGGGCGCACCCCGGGCCAGATCACCCTCGCGGATCTGGCCGGTTACCAGGCCGAGAAGCGGACAGCGCTGTGCACGGGCTACCGCGAGCACGAGATCTGCGGCATGCCCAATCCGTCCTCGGGCGGCATCACGGTCGCCGCCACCCTGGGCATCCTGTCGAATTTCGACCTGTCGGCGCTACCGCCGGACAATGTCGACAACAATGGCGGCAAGCCCAATGCCCAAGCGGTCCATCTGATTTCGGAGGCGGAGCGGCTGGCTTACGCCGATCGCGACAAGTACGTCGCCGACACGGATTTCGTCCCGCTGCCGGGCAACTCCCCCGACACGCTGCTGAACAAGGATTACCTGAAACAGCGTGCGGCACAGATCAACCCGGACCGGGCGATGGGCACCGCGCAACCCGGCGACTTCGGTCCCGTGCCGCTCGGCACCGGCCCGCAAGCGCCCGAGCACGGCACCAGCCATGTCTCGGTGGTGGACAAGTACGGCAACGCCGCCGCGATGACCACGACGGTGGAGTCGGCCTTCGGCTCGTTCCATCTCGTCGACGGCTTCGTCCTCAACAACCAGCTCACCGACTTCAACGCCAACCCCACGGCGACCGACGGCGCACCGCTGGCCAACCGGCTGCAGCCGGGCAAGCGCCCCCGCAGTTCGATGAGCCCGACGCTGGTGTTCGACCGCGGCGCCGACGGGGCACGCGGTCAGCTTTCTTACGTGACCGGCTCGCCCGGCGGCTCGGTGATCATCCAGTTCGTCGTGAAAACGCTGGTGAACATGCTGGATTGGCGGCTCGACCCGCAGCAGGCGGTGTCCGGGGTCGCGTTCGGCGCGGCCAATACGCCGGTCACGGGCGTCGGCGGTGAGCATCCGGCGATCGATGCCACCGACAAGGGCGACCATGACCCGCTTGTGCGGCGACTGCGCGAGATGGGCCACCAGGTCTCCGTCGATGCCCAGACCAGCGGCCTCAGCGCGCTGCGACGGGATGGCGACGGCTGGATCGGCGGCGCGGACCCCCGCCGCGAGGGCGCGGTGATGGGCGACGCCAAGTAAGGGGTCCGCGGCTCGGTGCTATTGCTCGGCTGTGTATTTCGCACCGAGGTCGCGGAAGCGGTCCATGGCGCGGGCCGCGTGCTCCTTGTCGTTGACGCGGATCGCCAGCATCGGGACGTACTCGTCGCCGGAGAGTTCGAGGCGGGCCCAGGCACGCTTGTCCGGGATCGTGATGCCGCGAATGTCTTTCCACTCGAACATGTTGTCACCCAGGATATTTCGCACCGAGACGCCCTGCGCGCCCACCCGCACCCGGGGCCGGGTCAGTAGCAGCACCGCACCGGCGAGCAGCCACCCGAAACAGATGACCGCCACCTGGTCGGCCCCGCGGAAGTTCACGCCCGTCGCGCTGTGCGCCGAGGCGAGACCGGCGACGGTGAACAGGATCGCGATCATCGCGGCCACGATCCGCGCGGTCCGCACCGCACGCCGCGGACGCACCTCCAGATCCCACTGCGGCCCAGCAGTTTCCGGCTCGGGAGGTTGCGGACCGCGCTTCCAGATGCGGACGACGGGCGACATCGGCTCAGACCGTCTGGCCGCGTCCGGCGGTGTCGGGCGCGGTGCGCAGCGCCCGCAGCGTGAGTGCCGCGTCCAGCGCGGCGGCGGCGGCCTGCTCGCCCTTGTCCTCCGCCGAATCCGGCAGTCCCGCCCGGTCCAGGGCCTGGTGCTCGGTGTTGACGGTGAGCACGCCGTTGGTCACCGGGGTGCTCTCGTCCAGCGACACCCGGGTCAGGCCGGCGGTCACCGCGTCGCAGACGTATTCGAAATGCGGTGTCTCGCCCCGGATCACGACGCCGAGCGCGACCACCGCGTCATGGTCGCGGGCGAGCGCCTGCGCCACCACGGGCAGCTCCATCGCGCCCGCGCAGCGCACCACGGTGATCTCCTCGACGCCGCTGGCGCGGGCCACCCGCTCGGCGTTGGCGACCAGGGTGTCGCAGATCTTGGTGTGCCACCGCGAGGCGACGATGCCGAGCCGCAGGCTCTTCGCATCCTCGAGCGCGAACTCCGGTACGCCCGTACCGCTCATTCGAAAGATCCGCCTTTCCGTGTGGCCGTCGTCGTGTCCGCTCGAAGCGCGCGGATTATCGCGCGGTCTCGCCCAGGTCGAGATCGTCCAGCCCGACCAGGTCGTGGCCCATGCGATCCCGCTTGGTGCGCAGGTAATGCAGGTTCTCGGCGTTGGCGCGCACCGGCATCGGCACCCGCTCGGTGATGCTGAGCCCGTAGCCGTCCAGGCCGACACGCTTGGCCGGGTTGTTGGTCAGCAGCCGCATGGAGCGGATGCCCAGATCGACCAGGATCTGCGCGCCGGTGCCGTAATCACGGGCGTCGGCGGGCAGGCCCAGTTCGATGTTGGCGTCGACGGTGTCGTGCCCGTTGTCCTGGAGCTGGTAGGCCTGCAACTTGTGCATCAGGCCGATGCCGCGGCCCTCGTGCCCGCGCATGTACAGCACCACGCCCCGGCCCTCGGCCGCCACCATCTCCATGGCGGCGTCCAGTTGCGGGCCGCAGTCGCAGCGCAGCGAGCCGAACACGTCACCGGTCAGGCACTCGGAGTGCACCCGGACCAGGACGTCCTCGCCGCCGTCGACGGTGAAGTCGCCGCGCACCAGCGCGACATGCTCCACCTCGTCGTAGATGCTCTTGTAACCGACCGCCCGGAACTCGCCGAACCTGGTGGGGATGCGCGCCTCGGCGACCCGCTCCACCTGCTTCTCGTGCTTGCGCCGCCACGCGATCATGTCGGCGATGGAGATCAGCGCGAGTTCGTGCTCGTCGGCGAAGACCCGCAGCTCCTCGGTGCGGGCCATGTCGCCCTCGTTCTTCTGGCTGACGATCTCGCAGATCACGCCGGCGGGGCCGAGACCGGCGAGGCGCGCGAGGTCCACGGCCGCCTCGGTGTGGCCGGGGCGGCGCAGCACGCCGCCGTCCTTGGCGCGCAGCGGCACCACGTGCCCGGGCCGGGTGAAGTCCTCGGGCTTGGCGAACCGATCGGCGAGCCGGCGCATGGTGGTGGCCCGGTCGGCGGCGGAGATGCCGGTGCTGACGCCCTCGCGCGCGTCCACCGACACCGTGTACGCGGTGCCGTGTTTGTCCTGGTTGATCGCGTACATCGGGGGCAGGCCCAGGCGGTCGCAGTCGGCACCGGTCAGCGGCACACAGATGTAGCCGGAGGTGTAGCGGATCATGAAGGCCACCAGCTCGGGGGTCGCCTTCTCCGCGGCGAAGATGAGATCGCCCTCGTTCTCACGGCCCTCGTCGTCGACGACGACGACCGCCTTACCGGCGGCGATGTCGGCGACTGCGCGCTCGATGGTGTCGAACCTGGTCACGTCTGCTGCGCTCCATCTCGATTAGGTACCAGTAACAGTACTGCGTCGGGCCCTGGTTCCCGGATCGGCCCGTGACGGCAGCCTGCCTATCCGCGCTGCTGCAACCGTTCGACGTACTTGGCGATGACATCGACCTCGAGATTGACGGTGGCGCCGACCGGTGCGGTGCCGAGGGTGGTGAGTTCGCGGGTGGTGGGGATCAGCGATACCTCGAACCAGTCGCCGGACGCGGCGTCGCCGCCGAGCGCCGAGACCGTCAGCGAGATGCCGTCGACGGTGATGGACCCCTTCGCCACGACGTAACGGGCCAGGTTCTCCGGCAGCGAGATGCGCACGACCTCCCAGTTCTCCTGCGGGTCGCGGGAAACGACGGTGCCGGTGCCGTCGACGTGCCCCTGCACGATGTGGCCGCCGAGGCGGCTGTTCACGGCGGCGGCGCGTTCCAGATTGACCCGCGATCCGGCGCCCAGTCCGCCCAGGCTGGAGCGGTCGAGGGTCTCCCCCATGACGTCGGTGGTGAACGAGTCGCCGTCGACGACGTCCACGACGGTCAGGCAGACTCCGTTCACCGCGATCGAATCACCGTGTCCGGCATCGGAGGTCACCAGTTTGCCGCGGATGGTCAGGCGGGCCGAATCGGCCAGCCGGTCCGCGGCGACGATCTCGCCCAGTTCCTCGACGATGCCTGTGAACATGTCCTTTTCTCCTGTCACCCGGTGCCCGCTAGCGCCAACAGCCCGCACCGCCGGTGCTATTCCCGGGAGCCGCTGCGGCGCCTCCAGCGTAACGACGCGCGGTCGTAGGCGGCACCCGGCCGCGTCCGTCCCGCGTTCGCAAGACCGGCGTCCGGCAAAGCCGGGCGAAACAGCCGAAGAGACTTGTGCGCTGGTCAGAATCGGAAATACATTCCTGTAAGTCCGGGAATTATCCCGACGAGAAAGGCGAATTTCGCCGCCGATTAATTTCCGGGGGCTGTTTGCCGAGACCCGCACCGGGAATTACCGCGACCGTCGAGTCCCGGAGCCGGGTTTGTACCCGGTCGCCGACTCACTTACACCCGAAGCTTGCGTTCGCTTGAAATCGGAAGCAATATTGTTATGCAGTTGATCCCCGGCGTTCAACTTCTTCATCACGAGCATTTTCGCCGCTCGGCCGGTCGAACCGAAGGAAGTCAGCGGTCCCGCGAGGGGCCGGATCCAGGTTGGACAACCACGACAGAGATGGGGGTGCGGTGTGACCACGCTTCTCGATTCGACACTCGAGGTTCGCTGTGTTCAATACCGTCGCGAATTTCACCTGCCGGCATCGATCGATCCCACGTCACGTCACATCCTGCTCGAGATCGGCAAACGCTACGGCGCCATCACCATGCCGGCGGATCTCGGCGAACGCGTGCAGCGGCAGCTGACACAGGACCAACTGGCCGGGCCTGTTGTCCACCATCCCCGCGCCAGGCGTTGGACCTTCCTCACCGGCCCGGCCCACCCGGACAGCCTGACCAACTACGTCTCGGCCGAACTGTTCCGGCTCTATGTCACCGTGGCCTGCACCGGCAGCCAGGTGGTACTGCCGTCGGCGGAGGACGAGCGCACCGGATACCGCACCTGGATCCGGACACCCGAGACTGCCGACACGGTGCCGCCGCTGGAGTCCGTCATCGAGGCGACCCGGGCGGTGTGCGGCCGAAAAGTACCGGCGCGCTGACCTTTTCGCCGTTACTACTGGGCGGCCACGACCTTCTGGCGCAGCTTCTCCACCGTCGCACCCGGATCCTCGGTGCCGTACACCGCCGACCCGGCGACGAAACAGTCGATCCCGGCCTCGGCGGCCTGCTCGATGGTGTCCATATTGATGCCGCCGTCGATCTCGACGACCAGCCGCAGCTCACCGGAGTCGACCAGCCGCCGGACCGTGCGGGCCTTGTCCAGTACGTGCGGGATGAAGGACTGGCCGCCGAAGCCCGGCTCCACGCTCATCACCAGCAGGGTGTCGAAGTGCCGCAACATCTCCAGATACGGCTCGATCGGCGTGTTCGGCTTCACCGACAGACCGGCCTTGGCGCCCGCGGCGTGAATGTCGCGGGCGACGGCGACCGGATCGTCGGTGGCCTCGGCGTGGAAGGTGACGTTGTAGGCGCCCGCCTCGGCGTACGGCGGCGCCCAGCGACCCGGGTCCTCGATCATGAGGTGACAGTCCAGCGGGATGTCGGTCGTCTTCAGCAGGCTCTGCACCACCGGCAGGCCGAGAGTCAGGTTCGGTACGAAGTGGTTGTCCATCACGTCGACATGGAGCCAGTCGGCGCTCGCGACCGCCTGCGCCTCGTGCGCGAGATGCGCGAAATCGGCGGACAGGATGGACGGGGCGATCATCGGTGACGGCCGGTGGAAGGGTGGGTTCGAGGTGGACACAGCGCGAAGTGTAGCGGTGCCCGCGACACCCCTATGACCTGCCTGTCGAGGCCACCTGCCGTCTCAATGCAGGCACAGAACGGATTACCGGCGGCGGTCTTGGGTAGCCTTCTCAGGGTGATCAATATTTCGGCGGAACAGGGCCTGCGCAGCACCCCCGTGGAGATCGGCGTCGCCGCTACCGTGTCACAGTTGCCGATCGTGCGCGGGCTCGCCGAAACGCTGGTGCTGCTCAGCGATTTCACCCTGGACGAGGTGGCCGACATCCGGCTGGCGGTCGACGAGGCCTGCTCGACACTCATCTCCGTGGCCGGTCCGGGCACCGCGCTGCGGTGCCGGTTCACCGTCGGCGACGAGGATCTGCTGGTGCGCGTCACCGGCATCGCGGCGGCCGAGGGCCTGCCCGACCAGCGCAGTTTCGGCTGGCATGTGCTGCGCACGCTCACCGATGAGGTGACAATCACTCAGGACCCCTTCGACCAGACGGCATCCGGCTTCCCGACCATCGTGGAATTCCGGCGGGTCCGGGGGAAGGCGTAGTGGCTGACGAGGACACCGTGTTCGAGTCCGGCGACGCCGCGGCAGCCGACCAGCCCCAGCCGCGCTCACCGGCCACCGCCGGCTCCGACGGTAACGCCGAGAAGAGCGCCGAGGACCAGGCCACCGAGAACGACGAGGACGTGGCGGAGGTCGCCCAGTCGGTCACCGGATATGACGACGTCACAACGCTTTTCGAGGAACTCGCGCGGTCCGGCGACGATGCCGACCGGCGGGCCGAGCTGCGGGCGCAGCTGATCGGCCGCTGCATTCCGCTCGCCGATCACATCGCCCGCAAATTCAGCGGGCGCGGTGAGCCTTTCGACGATCTGACCCAGGTCGCGCGGGTGGGCCTGGTGCACGCGGTGGACCGGTTCGACATCACGCGCGGCTCGAACTTCCTGTCCTTCGCGGTGCCCACGATCATGGGCGAGGTGCGGCGCTACTTCCGCGACAACACCTGGGCGATGCGAGTTCCGCGGCGCGTCAAGGAAACTCATCTGCGCATCGGCGCCGCCATCGACACCCTGTCGCAGTCGCTGGGCCGCTCCCCGACGGTCAAGGAGATCGCCGCCGAGCTGGAGATCAACCCGGACGAGGTGACCCAGGCGGTCATCGCGGGCAATGCCTACCAGCCCAGCTCCATCGACGCCGTGTCGGTGGGCCGCGACACCGAGGCGTCACTGCTGGACACCCTCGGCGAGGAGGAGTCGCAGTTCGACCGGGTCGAGGAGTACGTGGCGATCCGGCCGCTGCTGGCCGGGCTGCCCGAGCGCGAACGGCGGATCCTCACCATGCGCTTCTTCGAATCCATGACGCAGACCCAGATCGCGCAGCGCATGGGCATCTCCCAGATGCACGTCTCCCGCATTCTCGCCAAAACCCTTGCCCGGCTGCGGGAGCAGTCGGCCCGGGAGTGAACCGCATGACGCGGCTGCCGTTCGATTCGCTGTACCGGCACGGGTTCGCCCGGGTCGCGGTGGCCGTCCCGCCCGTGCGGGTGGCCGATCCGGCCTACAACGCCGAGCAGACGCTGACGCTGGCGCGCCAAGCGGCCGACCGGCACGCGGTGCTGACCGTCTTCCCCGAACTGGGCCTGTCCTGCTACACCGCCGACGATCTGTTCCATCAGGACGCGCTGCAATACGCCGTCGACGCGGCGCTGGAGCGAGTGGTCGCCGAGAGCGCCGGGATCGAGACGGTGCTGGTGGTCGGTGCGCCGGTGCGGGCCCAGGGCCGATTGTTCAACTGCGGCATCGTCATCGATCGGGGCCGGGTACTGGGCGCGGTGCCCAAGAGCTATCTGCCGAACTACCGCGAGTTCTACGAGAAGCGGCAGTTCGCGGCGGCGCGGGAGAACCTCGACGACCATCTCACCGTCGCCGGGCAGCGGGTGCCGTTCGGGGCCGATCTGTTGTTCACGGCGTCGAACCTGGACGGGTTCTGCTGCCACCTGGAGATCTGCGAGGACGGCTGGGTGCCGTTGCCGCCCAGCGGTTTCGCCGCGCTCGCCGGGGCGACGGTGCTGGTGAACCTGTCGGCCAGCAATATCGTCGTGGGCAAGGCGGATTATCGGCGGCAATTGTGCGCCTCGCACTCGGCCCGCAATATAGCCGCCTACCTGTATTCGGCCGCGGGCAATGGGGAGTCGACCACCGATATGGCCTGGGACGGGCAGGCGGTGATCTGCGAGAACGGCGATCTGCTCGCCGAGGGCGAGCGTTTCGCCGACCATCCGCAGCTCGTGACCGCCGATCTGGACCTGCCGCGGCTGGCCGCCGACCGGCTGCGGATGACCAGTTTCGCCGACAATGTGCACGACCATCGCGAGCGGCTGGCGCGGCTGCGCCGGATAGAGATGGAGTTGCCGATACCGGCCGGCGAGGTCCGCCTGGAGCGCGAATTGCCGCGCTTCCCTTACGTTCCCGCGAATCCGGCGGTGCGCAACGAGCGGTGCGCGGAGGTGCACCACATCCAGGTGGCGGGGCTGAGCACCCGGCTGGCGGCGACCGGATCGCAGCGCGTGGTGATCGGGGTCTCGGGCGGGCTCGATTCCACCCTGGCGTTGATCGTGGCCGCCAAGACGATGGACCGGCTGGGCCTGCCCCGCTCGCACGTGCTGGCCTACACCATGCCCGGATTCGCCACCGGCACAAGGACATTGAACGACGCGCACCGGCTGATGCGCGCGCTCGGGGTGTCGGCCCACGAGATCGACATCCGGCCGTCCGCGACGCAGATGCTGCGCGACCTGGAACACCCTGCGGCGGACGGCGTTCCGCAATACGACGTCACCTACGAGAACGTCCAGGCGGGCGAGCGCACCTCGCACCTGTTCCGGCTCGCCAATCAGCAGCACGCGCTGGTCGTCGGCACCGGGGACCTCAGCGAACTCGCGCTGGGCTGGTGCACCTTCGGCGTCGGCGATCACATGGCGCACTACAGCGTGAACGCGTCGGTGCCCAAGACGCTGATCAAGTATCTGATCGCCTGGGCAGTGGACACCGGCGAACTGGGCCCGGCCGCCGACGAGGTACTGACCTCGATCCTGTCGACCGAGATCTCACCGGAGCTGGTTCCGTCGGACAACGATGCGGCGGAAGGGGATTCGGGACAGCCCGGGCAGAGTTCGGAGGCCACCGTCGGCCCCTACGAACTCCAGGATTTCCACCTGTACTTCCTGTTGCGCTTCGGCTATCTGCCCAGCCGGATCGCCTATCTCGCGCACCACGCGTGGTCCGACCGCACCCGCGGCCGCTGGCCCGATCTGATCCCCGAGGCCGACCGCCACGAATACGACCTGCCCGCGATCAAGCACTGGCTGGCCGAATTCCTCCGCCGGTTCGTGCAGACCAGCCAGTTCAAGCGGTCCACCCTGCCGAACGCGCCGAAGGTCGGGTCCGGCGGCTCGCTGTCCCCGCGCGGCGACTGGCGCGCCCCCAGCGACGCGGTCGCCACCGCCTGGCTCGACGAACTCGAACGCAACGTCCCGGGGACCTGACCGGCCTGGCCGGACGCAATTCGGCGCGAAGTGGCGGAATCAGCCGCGTTGGTGCGGAAAGTGTCCGCGCAGGCCGGTCCGCCTCAACCCGCCGTGCTGCTCTGCGGGGGCAGCTGGGGTAGCGGCCGGTCGTAGAGCCAGGCCGCCCACAGCGGGCGCAGGGATGCGGTGCTGTAATGACCGGCCAGGTCGGCGAATTCCTCGGTGTCGACCGAGGAGTGGCGGTATCGGGCCGTCCATTCGCGGAGCAGGCCGAAGAATTTGGCGTCGCCGAGTTCGAGGCGGAGGGTGTGCAGGGTGAGCGCGCCGCGCTTGTAGACGCGATCGTCGAACATCAGGCCCGGTCCCGGATCGCCGACCACGATGTCCTGGGGGCTGCGGGCCAGATTGTGCCGGGCCGCGCGGGCCAGCTGGTCGGCGCTCGGGCCGCCCGCGGCCTCCGACCAGATCCACTCCGCGTAGCAGGCGAAGCCCTCGTGCAGCCAGATATCGCGCCACTGCCGCACCGTGAGGCTGTTGCCGAACCACTGGTGGGCCAGCTCGTGCGCGATCAGCCGTTCCGCGCCGCGCCGGCCGTCGCAGTGGTTGGCGCCGAAGATCGACAGGCCCTGCGCCTCGATGGGGATCTCCAGTTCGTCGTCGGTCACCACCACCGTGTAGCCCTCGAAAGGGTAGGGCCCGAACCGTTCCCGGAATTCCGCCATCATCCGCGGCTGCCGCTCGAAGTCGTGCTCGAAGGCCGTGCGCAGCCGCGGCGGGACCAGCGCGTGCATCGGCACGTCGGCACCGTGCGCCGACCCGACGCGGTAACGCCGGTACGGGCCGATCTGGATGGTCGCCAGGTAGCTCGACATCGGCTCCGGCTGCTCGTAGACCCAGGTGGTCTGGCTGGCCTTGGCCTGCTTGCGGATCAGCGTGCCGTTGGCGACGGCGTAATAGGGCGAGTCGGTGGTGATCGAAATCCGGTAGCTCGCTTTGGAACTCGGGTGATCGTCGCAGGGGAACCAGGAGGCGGCGCCGTTGGGCTGGCTGGCCACCAGCGCGCCGTCGGTCAGCTCCTCCCAGCCGACCTCGCCCCACGGGCCGCGCACCGGGCGCGGGGTGCCCGCGTATTGGACGACGATGGCGAGCACGCCGCCCGCCGGAATCTTCTGCGCCGGTGTGACCGTCAGCTTCCCGCGCTGATGCGCGTACTTGGCCCTCGCGCCGTTGACGAAAACCTTGGTGACACTCAGTGATTGGGACAGATCCAGGGCGAAGCGGGAACTCATCGCGGTGGTCACCGCGGTGATCGCGGCCCGGCCCGACAGCCGGTTGCTCGACACCTTGTAGACCAGTTCCAGCTCGTAGCGCGACACCCGGTAGCCGCGGTTGCCGTTCTGCGGCAGGTACTCGTCGATGGGTACCTCGTAGAACTTGTCACCCATCACGCCGCGCCCTCCGGCCAGGGCGCGATCGGGTTGCCCTGCCAGCGGGTCGAGGACGGCACGGTGTCGCCGCGCATCACCAGGGACGCCGGGCCGACGGTCGCGCCGGTGCCGATCCGCGCCGCCGGCAGCGCCACGCAATGCGGGCCGAGGGTGGCGCCCGCCTCCAGAGTCACCGTGTCCATGGCCATGATCCGATCATGGAACAGATGGGTCTGCACCACACACCCGCGTTCCACGGTCGCGCCGTCGCCGAGGGTCACCAGGTCGGCCTCGGGCAGCCAGTACGACTCGCACCACACCCCGCGCCCGATCGTCGCACCGAGCCCGCGCAACCAGACGTTCATCACCGCGGTGCCGGTGGCCGCGCGCGCGAACCACGGCGCCGCAACGGTTTCCACGAACGCGTCGGATACCTCGTTGCGCCACACGAACGAACTCCACAGCGGGTGTTCGACTTTCGCGATGCGCCCGACCATCAGCCACTTCGCCGCCACCGCGCAGGCGCCGGCGAAGCCGCCCGCGACCAGCAGCACCACACCGGACAGCATTGCCGCGAACCAGTATCCGGGCCCCTGTGCCAGCGCGGCCAGCGCGAACAACACCCCCAGCCCGATGCCGAAGGTGACCATCACCGGGAACAGGCGGCAGGTCTCCACGATCCCGCGCGCGACCCGCAGCCGCAGCGGCGGGTCGAACGTCCGGCCGGTGTCGGAGTCGTCCGCGGTGCGGCGCAACCGCACCGGCGGGCTGCCCAGCCACGACGATCCGGCCTTCGCCTTCTCCGGCGCGGCCGACAGCACCGCCACCAGCCCGTTCTTCGGGACCCGGCGGCCGGGCGCGGTCATTCCCGAATTGCCGAGGAAGGCCCGTTTGCCGACCTTCGCGTCGCCGATGTGCAGCCAGCCGCCACCGAGTTCGTAACCGGCGACCATGGTGTCGTCGGCCAGGAACGCGCCGTCGGCGACGGTGGTGAACTTGGGCAGCAGCAGCACCGTCGACGCTTCGACGTTCTTGCCGATGCTCGCGCCGAGCAGGCGCAGCCACAACGGCGTCAGCAGGCTGGCGTAGAGCGGGAACAGGAAGGTGCGCGCAGAGTCCATCAGTCGCTCGGTCGACCACGCCTGCCAGCCGACCCGGCTCCGGACGGGGTGATAACCCTCGGTCAGCCCGATGGACAGCAGCCGGACCGCGACGAGGGTGGCGGCGGCGAAGACCGCCAGGCTCAGCAGTGTCGCGACGGGAAGGATCAGGAACGCGTCGGCGACCGCGCCCGGCAGCGTGCGGTCGTCGCGGATCCACCACGCGATGAACGCGCCGCCGGCGGCCAGCCCGGCGATCGGCATGGCGGCCAGCGCCATCGAGGTCAGGCCGAATATCACTACCCAGTGCACGGCGCGCGGCGGGGTGCCGGCGGGCCAGCGACGCTCGGCCTTGCCGATCTTCGTCGCGGGCGAGCCGGCCCACTCCTGTCCGGCCTTCACCTTGCCGAAGACCGCGGAACCCGGTGCCACCACGGCATTCTTGCCGATCACCGCGCCGGGCAGCAGCGTGGAACGCGATCCCACCACCGCGCCCGCGCCGATGCGGACCGCGCCGATGTGCACGCGGTCCCCGTCGATCCAGTAGCCCGCCAGATCCACCTCCGGTTCGACGCTGCAACCGTCGCCGAGTTCCAGCAGACCGGTCACCGGAGGCAGGGTGTGCAAGTCGACACCCTTGCCGACCCGGGCGCCCAACGCTCGCGCGAACGGCACCATCCACGGTGCGCCGGACAGGTTCTCGGCGCCGCTGGCCTCCGACAGCCGCACCGCCGCCCACAGCCGCAGGTGCACCGAGCCGCCGCGCGGATAGCTGCCCGGCCCGACGCCCCGCAGCAGCAGCCGGGCGCCCGCGACGCAGATCGCCATGCGGCCCGGCGGCGAGATGAACAGCACGAAGCCGAGCAGCGCCCACCACCAGGACAGGCCCGGCATCCACGGGATCGCGCCGAACCAGCTCGCGACATTGGTGACGATGCCCAGCCAGGTCAGCCATTGCAGGCCGGTCAGCGTGGTGAGCGGTATCAGGGCCAGTAGTTGCGCCCATTGCGCGCGGCGCGGGGTCGGGGTGACCACGCGCGGTGCGACCTCGGCCACCGGTGCGGCGGACTCCAACAGCTCGGCGAGCGCGCCCAGCCGGGGATGGTCGTACAGGTCGGCGACGGTGATCTGCGAGAACCGGGCGCGTAACGCGGTCACCAGTTGTGCCGCGGCGAGCGAGCCGCCCCCGAGGTCGAAGAAGTCCGCGTCCGGGCCGCTCACCTCGGCGCCGAGGATCGAATTCCACTGTCCCGCAATCCATTGCGCCGTCTCGCTCAGGCTCGCGGCGGGTTCCTGGGCGGATTTCGCGCCCGGTAGCGGCCACGGCAGCGCGTCGCGGTCCACCTTTCCCGAGGTGCGCGTGGGTAATTCGCCGAGGACGGCCAGGCGCGGCACGAGCGGCGCCGGGAGCTGTTCGGCGAGCAGGGCCCGGGCGTGCGCGACGTCGAACCCGGGATCGGCGACCGACAGGTAGCCGACGAGAATCCGGTTGCCCGCCTTGGTGGTTCGCACGGCCGCCGCGGCCGCGGTGACGCCGGGCAGGTGCTGCAGCGCGTTGTCGAGTTCGCCGAGTTCGATGCGGCGGCCGCCGATCTTCACCTGGTCGTCGGCGCGGCCGAGGAAGACCAGGCCCGCGCTCTCGTTGCGGACCAGGTCACCGCTGCGATAGGCCCGCTGCCAGCCCAGAGTGGGCATGGGAGCGTACTTTTCGGCGTCCTTGGCGGGGTCGAGGTAGCGGGCCAGGCCCGCGCCGCCGATCACCAATTCACCGGATTCGCCCTCCCCCACCGGGTTTCCGCCCGAGTCGACGACGGCCAGGTCCCAGCCGTCCAGCGGCAGGCCGATGCGCACGGGCGGCTGTCCGGTCAGCCGGGCGGCGCAGGCGACGACGGTGGCCTCGGTCGGGCCGTAGGTGTTCCACACCTCGCGCGCGCCGGATCCGGCGAGGCGCTCGGCCAGTTCGGGCGGTACCGCCTCGCCGCCGAAGATCAGCAGCCGCACGGCGTCGAGGGCCTCGGCGGGCCACATCGCCGCCAGTGTCGGGACGGTCGAGACGACGGTGATCCGGCGGCGCACCAGCCACGGGCCCAGGTCCATGCCGCTGCGCACGAGCGCCCGCGGGGCCGGGACCAGGCAGGCGCCGTGCCGCCATGCCAGCCACATCTCCTCGCAGGAGGCGTCGAACGCCACCGAGAGCCCTGCCAATACCCGGTCGTCGGGGCCGAGTGGCGCGTCCGGCAGGAACAGGCGGGCCTCGGCGTCGACGAAAGCGGCGGCGTTGCGGTGCGTGACCGCGACGCCCTTCGGCGTGCCGGTGGAGCCGGAGGTGAAGATGATCCACGCGTCGTCGTCCGGGTCCGGGGACGCGGTGGTGCCCGGGCGGGCGGCGGTGGTGTCGCCGTGCGGGACCACCCCGTCGGCGGTCACGATCGCGCTGACCCCGGCCTCGCCGAAGACCAGGCGCGCGCGTTCGTCCGGATCGTCGGCGTCGACCGGGACGTAGGCGGCTCCCGCGTGCAGCACGGCGAGAATCGTGACGTACAGCTCGCCGGTGCCCGACGGGATGCGCACACCCACCCGGTCGCCGGCCCGCACACCCGCCTCGCGCAGCCGGTCCACGGTGTCGTCGATCTCCGCCAGCAGTTCGGCGTAGCTGAGGGTGTCGGTGCCGTCGTCGATCGCGGGCGCGTCGGGATGGTCCAGCGCCGTCTCGGCCAGGATGTCGACCAGGGTGCGGGGCGACGCGGCGAATGCCGACCGCAGCAGTGGAGACGGCGCGGCGGCCGCCGCGGTCTCCGAGACCTCCGGCTGGAGTATCACGTCCCTGTTCACCTTTCCGATCGGCCCCCACCTGTGCGCTGTCGTTGTCTCACGCCAGGGTTACCGATGTGCAAACGCCACGCTTACGGTGTCCCACTCGTCGCCGGGCAAGACCCCGCCGACCGCGTACGCGGCCGATTTGCCCGAACCATTCTTCCAGGTCGCGACATACCCCGCGCTCGCGGTGCGGTCGCACGGCGCGCCACCGAGACGTTCCCGCCCCGTCCGTTGCCATCCGCGACCCGCGCTCAGCCCCGCCCGCACCCCGCACCACCAACACCCGTACCAGGCCCGACTCGGGTCCACCACGCTCGTCGGCCTAGGACAGCCCGGCCCCGAATATCTCGTCGACGTCCCGCTACCGCGTTACCGCCCAACGAGTTGCTATCGCGGACATCACAATCGGCGGCCGAGATGCCCCGGACCCGCCGACAATCCCGGAGAAGTTCCGGGTCACGATACGCCCGTCGAACCAGGCCACACGCACGCCGCCGGGAGCCGGTCACACAGGTCCGCCACCGAGGCCAGGCCACACGGGTACCCGTCACATGGATACGCCGCCGGGACCGGACCACACGGGCACGCCGCCGAAACCGAGCCACGGGATACGTTGCCGAGGCCAGGCCACACGGGCCGCAGTGTCTGGCAGGGTTACGCGGGTTTGCGTAGGGCGGCGGTGAACATCGCGTCGGTGCCGTGCAGGTGGGGCCACAGCTGGGCTGCGGGGCCGTCGCCGAGGTCGGTGACGCCGGGGAGCAGGGTGCGGGTGTCGAGTTGCTCGGCGTTGGTGCGGCGGACCAGGTCGCCGATGACCGCGACGGTCTCGGGGAGGTGTGGGGAGCAGGTCGAGTAGACCACCACGCCGCCCGGGCGCAGCAGATCCCAAGCGGCGGTGAGTAGTTCGCGCTGGAGGACCGTGAGGTCGCGGACGTCGGCCGGGGTGCGGCGCCAGCGGGCCTCGGGGCGCCTGCGCAGTGCGCCGAGGCCGGTGCAGGGCGCGTCGACGAGGATGCGGTCGTAACCGGGGGTGAGGCCGCTGGCGCGGCCGTCGGTCACGTGCACCGTGACCGGCAGGCCGTCGGTCGCCTTGCGCACCAGTTCGGCGCGGTGTTCGGCCGGTTCGACGGCGTCGACACGGTATCCGTCGATATCGGCGAGGGCGCCCAGCAGCGCCGTTTTGCCGCCGGGTCCGGCGCACAGGTCCAGCCAGCGGCCGGTGTCGGGGCCGTGCAGCGGGGCGCGGGTCAGCGCCAGCGCCACCAGCTGGCTGCCCTCGTCCTGCACCGCCGCCATGCCCGCGCGCACCGGCTCCAGCTTGCCGGGGTCGCCGCCCTCGAGGTGAACGGCGTACGGCGACCACGGACCGACCTCGCCGCCCGTGACGAGGGCCAGTTCCTCGGCGGTGATGTCGCCGGGCCGGGCCACCAGGTGTACGGCCGGGCGCTCGTCGTCGGCGGCCAGCAGGTCGCGCAGTTCCTCGGCACGGGCGCCGAGCGCGTCCGCGAATGCCTGCGCGATCCACTTCGGATGGGCGTACTCGAAGGCCAAGTGCCCCAGCGGATCCCGCGGCGCAAGCCGATCCACCCACTCCTCCGGCGTGCGCTCCCCCGCTCGCCTCAGCACGGCATTCACGAAACCCGCCTTGCCACTACCGGATTCGGCGCGCACCAGTTCCACCGAAGTATCCACGGCCGCATGCGCACCGACCCGCGTCCGCAGCAGCTGATACACGCCGAGCCGCAACACATCCAGCAGCGGCCCGTCGATATCGTCCACGCCCCGCCCGGCACAATCCGCGATCACCGCATCCAGCACCCCCATCGCCCGGCAGGCCCCATACGCCAATTCGGTGGCAAACGCCGCGTCCCGCCCCTCGACCCGCCGCTCCCGAAGCAGCCCGGGCAACACGAGATTCGCATACGCATCCCGCTCCCGCACGGCCCGTAACACATCCCGCGCCACCACCCGAGCCGGATCCCCGGACCCCCCGCCCCGCCGCACAGAACGACCTTTCCCCCGCCCATCATCCGCTCGCCGAGACCGCGCTCTCGTCCCGGCATCACTCCGCCCGGCCTGCCCACCACGACCGTCATCGGACCGCTGGACCTGCGACCCTTGCCCCTCATGAGACCGCCGCGCCCGCGCCCCACGACCGTCGTCGACCCGCCGAGACTGCGCCCCGGGGCCGTCGTCACTCCGCCGGACCGGGACGCCACGGCCGTTATCCGACCGCCGAGTCTGCGGTCCCGGATCGTCGTCGGTCCGCCGAGTCTGCGAGTCATATCGCGGGGTGCGGGCTTCGTTCTGCCGGGAGCCTTTTCCGCGGGCGTTCGGATTACGCCGTCCCGCAGCATCTTCGGGGCGGGTCACTCGACCACCGCGCCGGGCTGGAGGCGGGCGCCGCGGGCCCAGTCGAGGGCGGGCATCATGCGTTTGCCTTGTGGTTGAACCTGATCCAGGCGTACCGCGGTGGTGGCGGTGCCGATGTAGACGCCGGTTTTGCGGATTTCGATCGAGCGGGCGGGGAGGGTGTCCTCGACGAGTTCCACCGGGCCCAGTTTGAGGCGTTTGCCGTCCACTTCGGTCCAGGCGCCGGGCGCGGGGGTGACGGCGCGGATGCGACGGCCGACCGCCAGGGCCGGTTGGTCCCAGCGGATGTGCCCGGCATCCGAGTCGATCTTGGGCGCGTAGGAGACGCCGTCGGTGGCCTGCGGGACCGCGTGCACGGTGCCGTCCTCGATGCCGTCGAGGGTCGATTCCAGCAGGCGCGCACCGGTTTCCGCGAGCCTGCCCAGCAGGGTCCCGGCGGTGTCGGCGACGCCGATCTTCTCCGTCACCACGCCGAAGACCGGGCCGGTGTCCAGCCCGGCCTCGATCTGGAAGGTCGACGCACCGGTGATCTCGTCACCGGCCAGGATCGCCGCCTGCACCGGCGCAGCGCCGCGCCAGGCCGGGAGTAGCGAGAAGTGCAGATTCACCCAGCCGTGCCGGGGAATGTCGAGCACTCGCTGGGGCAGCAGCGCGCCGTAGGCCACCACCGGGCAGCAGTCCGGCGCCAACTCGGTGAGCCGCTCGACGAATCCGGGTTCCGCGGGCTTGTTCGGCGTCAGCACTTCGATGCCGTGCTCGTCGGCCAGCCGTCCGACCGGCGACCGGGTGACCTTGCGTCCGCGACCGGCCACCGCGTCGGGGCGGGTCACCACCGCCACGACCTCGTGCCGCGACGACTCGATCAGCTGCCGCAGCGACGGCACCGCGGGTTCGGGCGTGCCGGCGAATACCAGGCGCATCAGCGGCCCCGTCCCGCCGCCGCGGCGCGGGTGGCCGACACTTCGGCCGCCGACATCACCGTCTTCCCGGCACCGAACCAGTCCGATTCCCGCACGGCGCGCATGGCCTCCTTGCGGGTCGCGGCGTCCAGCCGATCCAGGTACAGCACGCCGTCGAGATGGTCGGTCTCGTGCTGGACACACCGCGCCAGTAGTCCGTCGGCCTCGAATTCCACTGCGGCGCCGTCGAAATCGACGCCCCGGGCGATCACCTGCAGCGCCCGGGTGACGTCGTAGCGCAGCCCCGGAATCGACAGACAGCCCTCCGGACCGGTCTGCTCCTCGGCGCCGATCACCTCGTAGGCCGGGTTCACCAGATGCCCCGCTCTCCGAGTGCCCGGACGGTCGAGCCCGGCACTGCTGGTGTCGTAGACGAACACCCGCAGGCCGACCCCGATCTGCGGCGCCGCCATTCCGACGCCACCGCTGCCGCGCATGGTGTCGGTCAGATCGGTCACCAGCTGGCGCAGTTCCCTGTCGAAGGTGGTGACCTCGTCCGCACGGGCACGCAGGACGGGATCGCCGAACAGGCGAACGGGCTGGATGGTCACGTGCAACAACTCCCGGGCGAGTAAGGAAACGGTCGTCTCAGTTTACGAAGTCGGCGGCGGCGTGCCGCCGGGGTTCGCCCCGATCAGGTGTGCGCGCCCAGGACCACCTCGGGATTACCGGTCCCGAGCGGCACGAATCGGCACTCCGGAGGCCGCGCGTGCGCCGGATCCAGAACGTTGAGCAGCAGTTGCCACGCGAGCGGGTCGTAGACCAGATGGAAGTGCCCGGTCTGGTCGACCGGGCAGAGGTCCTGCAGCAGGATGTTCGTCACGTTCGGTCCGGTCAGCGCCATGCTGTCGTTCGGCTGGATCATCTCGTCGACCCGGCTGCCGATGGTGGTATACCGCACGCCGGGCACCGTGTCGCCGCCGGAGTTCAGCGCCCGGATGAACGGCGACCCGGCGGCCTGCTGCACCGCCGCCAGCGAGGTGAGCCGTTCGAACAGCCCCCACAGGCCCGGAATCGAATCGGCCACGCGGACCAGGCCGTACATATCGCCGCCATGACTCGGCGAGGCGAGGCCCACCCATTGACCGACCGCGGCGGCCCCGCCGAGTTTGTTCAGGTAGTAGCGGGTCACGTTGGCGCCCTGGGAGAATCCGACGAGGTCCACTCGCGGCGCGCCGGTCGCCGTCCGCACCCACTCGACGAACTCGCCGACCTGCCGCGCCGACAGCCACATGTCCTCGGTGCCGAAGTCGCGGATCGCGCCCGGTTTACCCCCGTAGTTCAGGGCGAAGACGCAGTAGCCGGCCTGGGCGAGCACCGGTCCGACGCCGGCCCAGTCGGTGTAGGCCGAGGCGTCGGTGCCGTGCGCTAGCACTACCGGGCGCGGGTGTTCGGCGCTGGGGCGACAGGCGAAATCATTGGTTCCGCCGGGCGTGGCGGCGGGATGGGCCTTCATGTACCAGGCGGCCGTCAAGTGTTCCGGTTGCGGCGGGCCGGGCTCGGTGGGGACCACCGGCGGGCGATAGTCGGGCGGCGCGGCCGGGTCGGCGACGGCAGGCGCGCCGGCGCCGAGCGCCAGCGCGCACACCGTCGCGCCCGTCACCGCGATGTGCCACCACTGTGAGACCTCCCGAAATCCGCGGCGCCGCTGTTGTCCCATTGCACGAATCATTCCCCACGCCGGTGGCAAATGGTCCGCGCACTACGGTGTTTCGCCGCCGTCAGTTTCCGGGGGCGGTGTCGTCGTCGGCGAGGATCCGGTACAGCGAGCGGCGCGTCTCGGTGAGCACCTCGGCCGCCTTGGCCGCCTGTTCCGGTGTGCCGGCCCGCGCCACCTGGGCGACCGCGCCCATCAGCTGGCCGACCAGTTCGCGCAGGTCCAGCGCTTGGTCGCCGACGCCGTCACGGACCTCCTGCCAGGGATCGCCGAGTTCGTCGCGACGGGACTCCACATACTCGGTGCCCGCGTCGGTGAGCTTGGCGGTCTTGCGCCCGGCGACCTTCTCGATGAGTACCAGGCCCTCGTCCTCGAGCTGCGACAACGCCGGGTAGATCGATCCCGGGCTGGGACGCCAGACGTCCTCGCTGCGCTCGCGGATCTGCTGGATCAGTTCGTAGCCGTGCATCGGCCGTTCCTGCAGCAGCAGCAGGATCGCCGCGCGAACATCACCGCGCCGCCCCCGGCCACCACGACCGCGACCACGACCGAACGGACCGCCGGGTCCGAAACCGGGACCGAACTCCGGGCCGAACGGTCCGAAACCGGGACCGAAACCGTGCGGGCCGTGCCCGCCACGCGGATGGCGGCGGAACTGCTCGCGCCCACCGGGCCGCGGACCCCGCCGGTGACCGCGCATTTCCATGTTCTCCATGTTTTCCATGGCTGTGCCTCCTCAGGCTTGTTCGTTCTTTGACAACATCGACGATATATCGGCAATGCATCTTCGACAAGAGTGAGGTGGGACACAAACCAACCGGATGCTCCGATCAGGCGGCCGGGATCCAACTGCCGTGGAATCCGGCGGGGACCCGATGCGGCAGTTGGACGCTCGCGACCGTCTCGAGGGTTCCGGCGTCGAGGATCGCCAATTCGCTGCGATCACTCGGAGCGTCGTACACGAAGCCCATCAGCACCCCGTCGTCCTCCGCGGCATCCGGCCCGGAGGCCTGGAACACGAACTCGCCCAACCCCTTTCCCGCACCGAACGAGCGCTGTGCGGTGACGCCGGTGACGAGGTCGTGCTTGTAGAGCACCGAATCGCCGTCGCCGCCACCGCGGACCGCCGGTGCGTACCCGTAGCGATGCCGTTTGCCGACGCGGCGCTCATCGATGCGCGGAAACTCCTGCGCCCGGTCGTCGAAGCGGTGCTGCCGGACCTTCCCCGCGTTCAGGTCGACCTCCCAGCGGTCCAGGGTCGGCGCGCCGTCGCTGGGGCCGAGGCGGTCGGTGTCGAACATCTTGGGATGGCGCACCACGTCCAGCACGACGGTGTCGCCGTCGTCGTAGGCGTTGAGCGGATGGAAGACGTAGCAGGGCTCGATCTCGAACCAGCGGACGTCGGCATTGCCGCCCTCGCGCGGCATGATCCCGATCCTGGCCTGGTAGCGGGGATTCCACGCGTACGGGAGGCGTCGATCCCGCGGCGGCTCGTGCCGCTGCGACACCGGCGGATTCGGCAGCCGGATCCGGCCGATCAGCGCGGACAGCAGCAGCCGCGCCGGCAACCGCAACCCGCGCGGAACCGCCATCTCGGCCGACAGCCGGGGATCCAGCGTCACCGGGAGGTCGTAGAGCACCACGTACTTCTCGGTCAGCGAGAAGTCGTGCATCATCGGCGCGCCGCCGACCTGGATGTCGACGGTGCGCCGAGCCCGGCCGTCCGTACCGATCACCGAGTACCGCACGGTATTTCCGGACCGGAAGGAGTACGACACCGCGTGCAGTTCGCCGGTATCGGGGTCGCGTTTGGGATGGGCGGTGTACCCGCCGCTGAGCGTGCCGCCGAAATCGCAGACCCCGGTCGTCTCCAGTTCCTCGGTCAGCTCGTAATTGGCCAAACCCGCCTCGACCAGCGCCAGGGTCCGCCCGGCATGCCCGATGACATTCGTGTTCGCCCCGATGCCCGACACTCCGCGGACCACCGGCGTCTCGCCCAGCGCGACGGAGGTGACCGGGCCGCGAACCCAGCGGTTGCGATACCACTCCGCCCGCCCGTCGCGCAGGCGTATCCCGTGCACCATGCCGTCACCGGAAAACCAATGGTACAGAGCGGGATCCAGCTCGCCGACCGGGTTCGGGCCGTTGCGCAGATACCTGCCGTCGAGGTGGTCCGGAATGGCGCCCGTGACCGGGAGATCGGTCAACGTGTATTCGCGCTGCACGGGGGCGAAAACGCCCTCGAGGTAGCGATTGCCCATATCAAGCTCCCCACAGAAACATAACCGAGTTATGTGGCCTAGAATAACCTCGTTATGGAGGTGAGGCAACCGTGAATTCCCGCTCGGACGCCGCGACCCGACGCCGGGGCGCGGCCATGCGCGACCGGCTGGTGGAGTCCGGCCTGCGGCTGCTCGAGGAGGGCGGCCCCGAGGCCCTGCAGACCCGGCGGGTGGCGGCCGCGGCCGGCGCCTCCACGATGACGGTCTACACGCATTTCGGCGGCATGAACGGCCTGCTGAAAGCCGTTGCGGCCGAAGCGTTCACACAGTTCGGCGCGGCATTGGCCGGGACGCCGCCCACCGACGACCCGGTCGCCGACTTCTTCGCCATGGGCTACGCCTACCGCCGTTACGCGCTGGCCAGCCCGCAGCGATACCGGCTGATGTTCGGCCTCACCGCGGAGCAGACCGAGCATCCACTGGACCGCGATTTCACCGCCGGGCCGGTCGCCGAGGCCGTCGGGGCGGAGACCTTCGAGCAGTTGGTGGGCGCCGTCGAGCGGATGATCGACGGCGGGCATCTGACCCCCACACCCGCCCGGCAGGCGGCGGCACGGGTATGGGCCCTCATGCACGGCACCGTCATGCTGGATCTGAGCGGCTACCTGGGCGCCGAGAACAGCAGTCTGACAACGGTTCTCGGCCCCGCGACGGTGGATCTCCTGGTCGGCATGGGCGGCACGCGCGCCGAGATCGAACGGTCCCTGGAGCGGGCCGGAACGCTGATCGCCCGGGATTGAGCGCTACGCCGCGGCGAGGTCGTCGATCCAGCGTTCCAGGCGGCGGCCCTCGACCGCCATCAGCTCCGGATCACGGAAAGTATTGGTGAGCAACGAGATTCCCTGGTACGAAGCCACCAGGGCGACGGCCAACTGATCGGCGTCGGCACGGCCCATGGCCTCGAACTGCGCCCGCGCCCAGTCGATCAACCGTCCCATGACCTCGGCCATTTCCCCGTCCAGTCCGTCGGCCCGCTTGTCCAGTTCGGCGGCCAGAGTGCCGGAGGGACAACCGAATCGGGCCGCGATCTCGCGCTGGTCGACCCAGCCCCGGATCAGCGCCTTGAGCCGGTCGGCCGGGGCGTCGTGGCGCTCGAGTTCGGCGATCAGCTCGCGCAGGTAGTCGTCGTGCGCCCCGATCGCCGCCCGCACCAGCTGATCCTTGGTCTTGAAGTAGTAGTAGACGTTGCCGACCGGCACATCGGCCACGCTCGCGATGTCGGCGATGGTCGTCTTCTCCACGCCGCGCTCGTGGAAGACCTGCGCCGCCGCCGCGACGAGCCGCTCGCGCTTCCCGCGCTTCGCCTTCTCCACTGAGTTGGTCACCCAACTAACTATAGACAAACAGCGGTCGCGGGCCCTACTGTCGATTTAGTCAGTCAACTAACTCAGGAGTCGAACAATGATCGTGGTGACCGGAGCGACCGGAAACATCGGGCGCACTCTCGTACCGCTCCTCGCCGACGCGGGCGAGAAGGTGGTGGCGGTGTCGCGCGGCAGTGCGGTGTCCCTGCCGGACGGGGTCGAGCATCGGCGCGCCGATCTCGCGCGGACAGCCGAGTTGGCGCCCGCGTTCGCCGGTGCCGATGCGCTGTTCCTGCTCCTCAGTGGCGAATTGGGGTTCACCGGTCCGGATCCGGCCGAGGTGGTCCGGATCGTCGCGGACGCCGGGGTGCGGCGGGTGGTGCTGGTGTCGTCGCTGTCGGTGGTGACACGGCCGGGACGGGTGTCCGCCACGCGCCTGGTGGATTTCGAGGCCGCGCTGCGGGACTCCGAACTGGAATGGACGGTGCTCCGGCCCGGCGGGTTCTTCTCCAACTCGTTCGCGTGGGCCGATTCCGTCCGCGCCGAGCGCTCGGTTTTCGCGCCGTTCGGCGAGACCGGGCTGCCGCATGTCGACCCCGCCGACATCGCCGCCGTGGCCGCGGCGGCCCTACGCTCGGGCGAGCATGCCGGGAAGGTCTACACCCTCACGGGCCCACGCCTCGTCACGCCGCGAGAACAGGCCCGCGCCTTGGAGTCCGAACTCGGCGAGCCGGTGCGGTTCGCCGAGCTCACTCGGGCGCAGGCGTTCGCCGCCATGACCGAGTTCATGCCGGGTCCCGTCGCCGAGGACACGCTGTCGATTCTCGGCGAGCCGACTCCGCCCGAACTCGCGATCAGCCCCGACATCGAGCGCGTACTCGACCGTCCCGCAACGGATTACGCCACCTGGGTGCGCGCCAATATCGCCGCCTTCCGCTGACGAGTCCGCGCGTGGTACTCCGCAGCGCGCTGAGTCAGTGCGGTTCGGCGAGGCCGTGACGGTAGGCGTAGCGGACGGCGTCGGCGCGGTTGCGGGCGCCGATCTTCGCGAAGGCGTTGTTGATGTGGGTTTTGACCGTGGCCTCCCCGACGAACAGGGCGGCGGCGATCTCGGCATTGTTCAGGCCCCGGCCGATCAGGCCGAGCACCTCCGCCTCGCGTCCGGTCAGCCCGTCGGGGCGGGTGGCCGGACGGCTCGGCGGCTCGGGGCGCGACAGCGCGGCCACCAGCCGCTGGGACACGGTGGCGTCGAAGGTCGACTGCCCGGCGGCCGCGGCGCGGATGGCCGCCGCGATCTCCACCCGGCCGGCGTCCTTGGTCAGATAGCCGCGCGCGCCGGCCCGCAGCGCGCTCACGATGGACTCGTCGTCGGCGTAGGTGGTCAGCACGAGCACCGCGGTGGCCGGGTGGCGCTCGGCGATCCGGCGGGTCGCCTCGACGCCGTCGAGCACCGGCATCCGCAGATCCATGAGCACCACCTCCGGAGTGAGGTCGGCGACCGCGCGCACCGCCTGCTCGCCGTCGCCGACCGCGCCGACCACCGCCACCTCGTCGACGAGACCGAGCAGCGCGACCAGCCCCTCCCGCATGATCTGCTGATCGTCCACCACCAGGACCCGGATCGGGTCGCCGGACCGTTGCCCGCTCACTCCGGAACCTCCGCCGTCACCAGCCAGCCGTCGCCGTCCGGACCGGCGGACAGCGTGCCGCCGACCAGCGCGATCCGCTCACGCATTCCGATCAGACCATACCCACCGCCGTTCGGCCGATCCGATAACGCCGTGGCCGCCAACGGGTTTCGCACCGTCAGCCGCACCCGGCCGTACGTGAATTCCAGGGTCAGGGTCACGGATTCGCCCGGCGCGTGTTTGCCCGCGTTGGTCAGGGCCTCGCGCGCGGCGCGCAGCAGCGACACCGTGGACGCCGGGCCGACCGCCCGCGCCGGACCGTCGACCCGGCAGCTCACCCGCAGCCGATGGTCGCGCCGATAGCTTTCCACCAGCTCGTGGATCGCTTCCGGCAGCGGCGGCACGTCGCTGCGTAAGGCGGCCACCGCGCTACCGGCCTCGGCGAGGCCGTCGGCGGCGAGCCGGCGCGATTGCCGCAGGCGGGCCAGCGCGCCGTCCACATCGCCCTTCTCGCTGAGTAGGCCCTCGGCGACCTCCAACTGCACCGTGAGCGCGCCGAGCGAATGCGCGAGCACGTCGTGCATCTCGCGGGCGATGCGCGCCCGCTCGTCCAGGGCGGCGGCGCGGGCGTGTTCGTGCTGGGCGCGCCGCGTCTGCTCCAGCAGCATCTCGGTTTCCCGGACCCGCATCCGGTACTGCCGCCGATACAGGCCCAGCAGCACCAGAATGACGAGGATCGCGACATGCGCGGCCACCGTCCCCGCCGACCGCCCCGCGATCAGCCCGCCGGCGACGAGCGCGACCTGACACCCCGCGAAGACGACCAGAATGGCGGCGACGCTCGGCACCAGATGCTGGGCGAGGACGCTGACCGCCACGCACAGCATGACGAGCACCGACGAGTCCGGCGCCGGTCCCACCGCCGCCGCGCTGATCAGGGCACAGCACACCAGCGCCGCGAAGGCCGGGCGCGGCCACCGGGCGATGCCCACGGTGAACAGCACCCAGCAGGCGTAGGTCGCGCCGAGCGTCCACCACAGCCACACCGGCACCGGCGGGCGGTGATTGAACAGCAGGTTCGCCGCCAGCAACATCGTGCCGATCAGCTGCGTGAGCGGGCTGGATTCCGGGTCGCCGCCGAACAGCACCCGCACGGCGCGCCGTAGCCCTCGCATCGCTCTCCTTCGCGGTCGTCTCCTCCACCAGCATCCTTGCGGCCGCGGACGGAGGCGAACTCGGCCCCCGGGTGGAGATTCCGATCTCCACCCCCGCACCCAGGCGGCAGGCACGGTGCGGCCGATAGCGTTCCAGCCATGAATCACAGCGTCTCCCAAGAGTTTCCGACAACCGCAGCCGAGCCGCGGCCGGGACGGGCCCGCAACCTGTTGTTCGTCGCCGCGAGCATCGGGCTGTCGCCGGCCGTCTACTACCTGCTGACCGGCGCCGGATACAGCGACTACGCCGCGCTGTTGTGTTCGACGGTCGTCTCGGGGCTGTGGGCGGTCGGTGTCGCGGCGGCGCAGCGCAAGGTCGACGGGCTGGCGGCGTTCGCGTTCGCGCTGAACCTGCTCGGGCTGGCGCTCGCGCTGATCGGCGGCGACGAGCGGATGCTGCTGGTGAAGGATCCCGTCAGTTCGGCGGTGATCAGCGCCCTGCTGCTCGGCAGCTGTGTGGTGGGCCGCCCCGCCATGTACGGGCTGGCGCAGCGTATGCACGCGCCCGGCGCGGACTCGGCCGCACGCTGGGATGCGTTGTGGCACAGTGACTCCGAGGTGCAGCACGTGTTCCGCACCTCGACCGCGGTGTGGGGCGCCGGGCTCGCCGCGGATGCCGCGCTGCGGCTGGTGCTGATCTACTCGCTGCCGGTCTCGGTGACGGTCGCCCTGATGAATCCGGTGCAGTGGGTGATCATCGGGCTGCTCGTGGTGTACACACTGCGCGGTCGGCGGCGGCTCGACATGCGATCGCGGCTCGCGGCGGTGAGCTGAGGGGTTCCCATTCGTCCAAGCCGGCCGGAGAATCGGCGGATACCTTCCGGGGGCAAGCCGCGAAAGGAGAGTGCCGTGGACGTGAACACCACCGCGGACGAGCCCGCACAGTCGGCGCCGTGGGATACGGCGTGGGCAGTGCTGGCGCCGCTGACCGACCTGGTCACGCCGATGGCGATGCGGGTGGCCGCCACGCTGCGACTGACCGATCTCCTGGCCGACGGCGCCCTGTCCGCCGACGAACTCGCCCGCAGCTCCGGTACCGACGCCGTAGCGCTCGAGCGGATGCTGCGCCATCTGGTGTGCCGGGGCGTGTTCGCGGAAGCGGAGCCGGGCCGGTACGCGGTCAACGAGCCGGCGGCACTACTGGCCTCCGGCCATCCGTCCGGAATGCGAGAGTGGCTGGATCTCAACGGTTTCGGCGGTCAGATGGACCTGGCGTTCACGGGTCTGCTGCACACCGTCCGCACCGGCAGGACGGCGTGGGAGACGGTCTTCGGCGACCCGTTCTGGCGCTACCTCGACAACCATCCGCAGGTGAGTGCCTCATTCGACGCACTCATGGCCGCGGGGGCGGAGTACGTCGCCGACGCGGCGGACGGCTACGACTGGTCGGGTGTGCGGCACGTGATCGACGTGGGCGGCGGGACCGGCGCCCTGGTCGCCGAGGTACTGACCGGCCACCCGGAAGTGCGCGCGACGATCGTGGACCTCCCGGAGACGGTCGGCCGGGGCCGGGCGTATCTGGCCGAGCGCGGGTTGGACGCGCGCTGTGAGTTCGCCGGGCAGAGCTTCTTCGAGCCGTTGCCCGAGGGCGGGGACGCCTACGTACTCAAGCGGGTGCTGCATGATTGGGGCGACGAGGACGCGGTGCGGATCCTGCGGCGGTGCGCGGACGCGGCCGGGCCGCGGGGGCGTGTGGTGGTCATCGAGGGCAACGGCAGTTCGGGCTCCGATCCCGCCGTCCTCGCCGAGATGAATTTGCGGATGCTGGTCCTCAGCGGCGGCAGCGAACGCACCGCCGACGGCTACCGGGCACTCGCCACCGCGGCCGGGCTCGACGTGATCGGGGTCCGAGACACCCCGCTCGGCCACCTCGTGCTGGAGTGCGCCCGCCGCTGACGCGCGATCGGGCGCCTCGAGTACGAGCGTCCTGTCCGCTGTGATCGCGCAGGTTCACCGAGGTATGAGGCGGGCTCGCTCAGCCGATATCGATCGGGTCTATCTGCACTCGCAGCGGCGCGTCCGAACGGTGGGTGCTGCGCACGGCTTGTGCGGCGCCCAGGGCACGGGACAGAGCGGCGCCGTGGGCGCGGTCGACGCGCAGGATCATGCGTTCCACCTCGGCCGGGGAATCGCCGGAGGAGAACGGTTTCCGGGCCCCGGGCGGCAGCGGCACCGGGCCGAGAATCTCCACGCCCTCGGGAAGCTGCGCCTCCCTGAGCAATTCGGCGATGGACTCGGTCGTACCGTCGATCGCGGCGAAGCGGACGGCGGGCGGAAAGCGCACCTCGATGCGGGACTCGAGCTCGAACCTGGCGTGTCCCAACGGATCCCAGCGCACCAGCGCCTGCACGGTGGGCACGGACGGTTCGGCCATGACGATCACCTGTCCGGACGACCGCACCAGCGTCGCGGCCGACATCCAGCGTCGCAGGGCGTCCTCCGCCGCCCGCAGGTCGGCACGCCCCAGCAGCGCCCAGCCGTCGAGCAGCAGCGCCACCCCGTAGCCGCCCGGGGCCGCCGGCTCGGCGCCGATGGTCGCCACCACCACCTGCGCCTCGCCGGACACCGAATCCAGCACGGCCGCACCGCCCGACGTCCGGATCGGCACCTCGGGAAACGCCCGGCCCAGCTCCTCCGCCGTTCGCGCCGCCCCGATGACCACCGCGCGCAACGCCCGCGACCCACACGCCCCGCACCGGAACACCGGCTCGGTCTTCCCGCACCACCGGCAGCTCGGACTGTGCGCCACCGGCCCGGAAGCGCTGCGCGACAACGCGACTCCCAACTCACGCGCCGAGGGCGGAGACGCCGCGGCGGTCCCGGGTTGCGGCCACGCGGCCAACTCCTGCTGTGTTCCGGTCGCCGCGTCGGTCCCGCCGAGGGGCACCGCGCGCGCAGGTGCCCCGGTGTCGGTGCCCGTGCGGCCGCGGCGCGCGGCGGGGTTGCGTTGTGGCGCGGGACCTCTCGTAGATCGGGAGCCGTCGGTATCGGGCAGCGCCAGGGGCCCGTTGCAGTGTCGGCAACGGGCGGGGGTACGGCACTTGGCACAGGCGAGGGCGGGCACGTAGCCGCGGCGCGGCACTTGGACGAGGACCGGCTGCCCGGCGGCGAGTGCCTTACGGGCCGCGGTGAACGCCACCGCCGGAATCCGCACGGCCTGTGCGACCGGGTCCCGTTCCAGGGCGACATCACTGTCACCGGGTGCACTGATCCGCGGCGCGCACTGCCGCACGACCGCGCGATCGGCGACCAGATCGTGCGCCCACCCGGAGGCCACGACGGCCTGAATCTCGGCGGTCCGCGCGAACCCGCCCGCCACGAACGCGGCGCCGGTCTCGTGCGCGCGCAGCATCGCCACCTCCCGCGCGTGCGGGTACGGCGCCCGGGGTTCGGCGTAGGTGTCGTCCCCGTCGTCCCAGATAGCAATCAGGCCGAGATCCCGCGCCGGCGCGAAAACCGCACTGCGCGTACCGATCACCACCCGGGCGGTGCCCCGCAACGCCGCCAGCCACCGCCGATAGCGCGCCGCGGGCCCGAGCCCGGCGGCCAGCCCGACCGCCGCATCCCCCACCAACTCCGCGCACGCCGCGGACACCCGGTCCAGATCCCGCTGATCGGGCACGATCAGCACGGCACTGCGCCCACTCCCCACCACCACCGCCGCCAACTCGGCCAGCCGCCGCGCCCACTCCTCCCCCGGCACCGCCTGCCATGCCGCCCGCGGTCCTTTCCCTCCCGCCAGCGCACCCAGGAACGAAATCCCGTGCCGATACTTCTCCCACCCCGAGTACCGCGAAAGATCAACGGGCGAAGCCGTTTCGGCCTCCACATCGTCGCCCGCCGCCGAGTCGGAGGACGCCGCAGTCTCCGCCTGACCCTGCGCTGCGACGGAAGGGGACTCCGAATCCAGTGGGCCGGTGCTGTTTTCACCGGCCGGAGGCTCGTCCGCGGAGTCACCCGAATCGCGCTGTCCCCGTGGCTTTTCCGATTCCACCTTGGCGTGCCGCGGAGGGATTGCCAGGCGGAGGACGTCGGCGCGGGTGCCTGCGCAGCGGGAGGCGACCGCGGTGGCGAGGCGGAGGATTTCGGGGGTGAGGACCTGCTCGCCGGAGACCACGCGCTCCAGCCTCATCAGCTTTCCGGTGTGGTCGGTGTGGTCGAGGCGGTCCAGAAGGAAGCCGTCGATCAGCCGGCCCGAGAAACGCACACGGACGCGCACACCCGGCTGGGCGAGCGCGTCCATGTCCGCGGGGACCAGGTAGTCGAAGTCCCGGTCGAGGTGGGCGGGTTCCAGCATCGGCAGCACCCGCGCGATGGGGCGTGCCGAGGCGACGGCGGCGGCAGCCTGCTTACCCTTGCGGGTCTTCGCGGCTGCCGCCTCGGGCACGGCCTCGGTCAATTACAGCCCGGCACCGTCGACGGCCACGATCACAGCCCCACGGCCGCGCGCAGCTTGCCGGCGCGGTCGGTGCTCTCCCACGGCAGCTCGATATCGGTACGGCCGAAGTGGCCGTACGCCGCGGTGGGCGCGTAGATCGGGCGCAGCAGGTCCAGGTCGCGAATGATCGCGCCCGGCCGTAGGTCGAACACCTCGGCGATGGCGGCGGAGATCTTGGCCGGATCCACCTGCTCGGTGCCGAACGTCTCCACGAACAGGCCCACCGGCGCGGCCTTGCCGATGGCGTAGGCGACCTGCACCTCGACCCGCTCGGCGAGCTCGGCCGCGACGACGTTCTTGGCGACCCACCGCATGGCGTAGGCGGCCGAGCGGTCCACCTTCGACGGATCTTTGCCCGAGAACGCGCCGCCGCCGTGGCGGGCCATGCCGCCGTAGGTGTCGACGATGATCTTGCGGCCGGTGAGACCGGCGTCGCCCATCGGACCGCCGAGCACGAACTTGCCGGTCGGGTTCACCAGCAGGCGGAAGTCGGAGGTGTTGAGCGGCTCGGGCAGTTCCAGATCGGCCAGCACGGACTCGACGACCTTCTCGCGGATGTCGGGGGCGAGCAGGTTGTCCAGGTCGATGTCGGCGGCGTGCTGGGTGGACAGCACCACCGTGTCCAGCCGGACCGGCTTGGTGCCGTCGTACTCGATGGTGACCTGCGTCTTGCCATCGGGACGCAGGTACGGCAGCACGCCGGACTTGCGGACCTCGGTGAGCCGCCGCGACAGCCGGTGCGCCAGCGCGATCGGCAGCGGCATCAGCTCCGGGGTCTCCCGGGTGGCGTAGCCGAACATCAGGCCCTGGTCGCCGGCGCCCTGGCGCTCGATCTCGTCGTCGGAACCGCCGACGCGGGCCTCGTGCGAGGTGTCCACACCCTGGGCGATATCCGGCGACTGCGCGCCGATCGCGACGTTCACGCCGCAGGAGGCGCCGTCGAAACCCTTTGCGGACGAGTCGTATCCGATCTCGAGCACCTTCTCGCGCACGATGGTCGGGATGTCGGCGTAGGCCTCGGTGGTGACCTCGCCCGCGACGTGCACCTGGCCTGTCGTCACCAAGGTCTCCACCGCGACGCGGCTGCGGGGGTCCTGCGCGAGCAGCGCATCGAGGACGGAATCGCTGATGGCATCACAGATCTTATCGGGATGACCCTCGGTCACGGACTCGCTAGTGAATAGCCGGCTACCGGACGTGCGCACAGTTTTTCCCTCTCCCTCAACGGGTCTGGTACCGAGTTGCGACAGTAGCGAACTCGCGCCACAGCACAACCCTTTACCTCAGACTATTCCAAACCACCGACGCGGCACGGTCCCAGCGCACCGCGGCACTGCCGTCACCAGCAACTACCGCCGTCGCCACCCGCTACCGCCTCCACAGGGCTCCGTTTCGGCAGTCGGTGCAATATCGCGCTCGATGCCATTGTGCACCGAACGCGTATTTGCATGCTAGGCCGAAACCGTTTGCGCCTCAGCGCAACAACGGTCCCAGCGCATCCAGCACGCGACTGGCCAGCAGCAGCTTCGACCCGTGGTCGAGAGCCTGCTCGGTGCCGTCGGCCCCGAGCAGCCAGCCGTCGTTGTTGTCCACCTCGAACGCCTTACCCTCGCCGACCGCGTTGACCACCAGCAGGTCGCAGCCCTTCCGCTCGAGTTTGGCGCGCGCGTGGGTGAGCACGTCGCCGTGCTCGTCGCCGGTCTCCGCGGCGAAGCCGACGATGGCCAGTCCGGGCAGGTGCCCGTCGTGCCGGGCCTGCACCAGACCGGCCAGGATGTCGCGATTCTTGGTGAGGTCGATCCGGTCCGGCTCGTCCACACCCTTCTTGATCTTGGCCGCGGCGACATTGGTGGGCCGGAAGTCGGCCACCGCGGCGGCCATGATCACCGCGTCGGCGCCGACCGCGTGCTTGTCGACCGCGACGCCGAGCTGTTCGGCGGTGGTGACGTGCACCATTTCCACCGCGGCGGGCGGTTCGAGGCCGATGGTGTTGCCCGCGACCAGCGTGACGTGCGCGCCGCGCTGCGCGGCCAGCCGGGCCAGCGCGAAACCCTGCTTCCCGGAACTGCGATTGCCCAGGAAGCGCACCGGATCCAGCGGCTCGCGGGTACCGCCCGCGGAGACCACGATCCGGCGGCCGGCCAGGTCGCGCGGGATGGCGTCGGAGCGCTCCAGCAGCAGCGACGCCAGCGCGAAGATCTCCTCGGGCTCGGGCAGCCGCCCCGGGCCGGTGTCGGCGCCGGTCAGCCGGCCCGCGGCCGGTTCCATGACGATCGCGCCGTGCGCCCGCAGGGTCGCGACGTTCGCCACCGTGGCCGGGTGCTCCCACATCTCGGTGTGCATGGCCGGGGCGAACAGCACGGGACATCGTGCGGTCAGCAGAGTCGCGGTGAGCAGATCGTCGGCGCGGCCCATGGCCGAGCGGGCCATCAGGTCGGCCGTCGCCGGGGCGATCACGACCAGATCGGCTTCCTGGCCGAGTCGCACGTGCGGCACCTCGGGCACGTCGGAGAAGACGCCGGTGTGCACGGGGTTGCCCGACAGCGCCTCGAAGGTCGCCCGGCCGACGAACTGCAGCGCCGACTCGGTGGGGATCACCCGGACGTCGTGCCCGGTCTCGGTGAACTTGCGAACGAGCGAGCAGGCCTTGTAGGCGGCGATCCCGCCGCCCACGCCGACAACGATCCGCATCTACTAAGCCTCTTCGTCCGGTGGAGATGGGTGGGCGGCGACGCCGCTAGCTCACTCGCCTTCGGAGTGCTCGAGCAGGTCGGCGTGGATCTCGCGCATCGCCACCGACAGCGGCTTCTCCTGCAGGCCCGGCTCGACCAGCGGGCCCACGTATTCGAGGATGCCGTCGCCGAGCTGGTTGTAGTAGTCGTTGATCTGACGCGCCCGCTTGGCCGCGTAGATGACCAGCGCGTACTTGGACGACGTGCGCTCGAGCAGCTCATCGATCGGCGGGTTGGTGAGGCCGATCGGAGTGTCGTACGCGGGCACGCTCTTGGTGTCGCTCACTGGGGAGGCTCCTGCGGGTCGTGGTGGGAAATCGGGGTCTTGCGGCACATTCGGCGGCGACGGGACGAATCCGTCGCCCTCATCTCGAATTTGTGCTAACGAACAACGATACCAACTGCTCACAGGCGCTGGTCAGGTCGTCGTTCACGATCACGGTGTCGAACTCGTCACATGCGGCGAGTTCGGTCCTCGCGGTTTGCAGCCGGCGCTCGATGACCTCGGGCGATTCGGTGCCGCGGCCGGTCAGCCGGGCCACCAGTTCGTCCCAGCTGGGCGGCGCCAGGAAGACCAGGAGGGCCTCCGGCATGGTGGTGCGGATCTGCCGCGCCCCCGCCAGGTCCACCTCCACGAGCACGGGCAGGTTGGCGGCGAGCGCCGCCCGTACGGGTGCGGCCGGGGTGCCGGACCGTTGCAGGCCGCCGTGGATATCGGCCCACTCGAGCAATTCCCCCTGTTCGATCATGGCGTCGAACTCGGCCCTGGTCACGAACCGGTAGTCCCGGCCGTCGACCTCCCCGGGCCGCGGGGCCCGGGTGGTGGCCGACACACTGAAAACCAGGTCGGGCAGCCGCTCGCGGACACAGCGGACCACGGTGGACTTGCCGACGGCCGAGGGGCCGACCAGTACTACCAGCCGACCCTTCTGCGAATGCTCGACCACCCTCGGATCAGGCTTGGTCGAACTTCGCCAGCAACGCCTTGCGCTGGCGGTCACCCAGACCGCGCAGGCGCCGCGTCGGAGCGATCTCCAGCTCGCTCATGATCTCCGCCGCCTTGACCTTGCCGACCTTGGGCAGGGCCTCCAGCAGCGCCGACACCTTCATCTTGCCCAGGACCTCGTCGGTCTCGGCATCCTTCAGGACCGTCTTCAGGTCGGTGCCGCCACGCTTCAAGCGCTCCTTGAGCTCTGCCCGAGCGCGGCGAGCGGCAGCCGCCTTCTCCAAAGCAGCGGCGCGCTGCTCGTCAGTCAGCTGGGGAAGGGCCACGGTTCCTCCGTCTCATCGTTCATTGCTAAATCTCCCGCCGGTAACCCGGCGGTCTGTGCGACCGTACCCACGCGGCGTGCCGATTGCGAACCCACCCCCCAGGTCAGCGCGGGATTCGGGCGGGGTGGCGGGCACCCGGGCGGACCATCGCGCACGCTTGGGCCGGTAGCGCTGATCCTACCGCCGGATCCGCTCGCAGCCGCGTGGCCTGCGGTTATTCGGTCCGCTACCGGGCGGATGACCGATTGGGCGAGTGACCGAAGCGGTCGTAATCGGCCCGTTATCGCGCGACCAGGACTTTTCTTGATTTTTCGGCGTGTCGCGCGTTTTCGTGCCTGCGTGTCGCGCTTCGAGGCACCTGATCTGGGTCACGAGAGCGGTGCCGGAATCCGATCAGGAGGCCGCGCGCCGGGGCCTCCGCGGCGCGCTGACAGCGGAAAACACATGGGTGTAATTCCCGCACGGCCGAAGGCGGCGCGAAGACTAGCGGGCCCATATTCGCAAACAGACCAGTTTCGTCGATTCGCGGAGCGACCGCCACCGTCCGGGGCCTCCCGTGTGGAGACCCGGACGGTGACAAACTCAGGCCTGGAGAAACGCGAAATCGTCGCGGAGTTGCTCGAGCCGCTCGCACAGCGCGAGCACGTCCGGCCCGGCGCGTAGCAGCTCCCGGGACACGTTGGGCAACACCGCGGCATGGCTGCCCGCCGGAACCAGGGCACGGACGGACTCCGGTCCCCCGCCCTGAGCGCCCACGCCCGGCATCAGGATCGGACCGTTGAGCAGCGAGAGGTTCGGGATCTCGGTCAGCGTGGCGCCCACGACGACCCCGACCGAGCCGAACGCGGCGCCCACATTGCGTACCGCGGCGTCGTCGACCATGCCCTGGGCGACGGTCCGGCCGTCGGGGGTGACGGTGCGCTGCAGACCGGCGGCCTCCGGATTGGAGGTGGCCGCCAGCACGAACAGGCCGCGGCGGTTCGTCTCGGCCAGCTCCAATGCCGGTGCGAGCGAACCGAATCCGAGATACGGCGACACCGTGACGGCGTCGCTGCCCAGCGGACCGTCACCGAGCCAGGCCGCGGCGTAGGCGGCCATGGTGGAGCCGATGTCGCCGCGTTTGGCGTCGGCGAGCACCAGGGTGCCGGCGTCGCGCAGCGCGGCGATGGTGTCCTCGAGGACCATGAAACCGCCGGAGCCGTACGTCTCGAAGAAGGCCACCTGCGGTTTGACCAGGGCGACCCGGCCCGCGAAGGCGTCCACGCACGCGTCGGCGAACCGTTTCAGGCCATCGATGTCCTCCGACAGCTCCCAGTCGCGCAGCAACTGGGGGTGCGGATCGATACCGACGCACAGCGGGCCGTGCTGCCGCATCGCCTGCCGCAGCCGCGCGCCGAACGATGTCATCGGTGGGCCGCGGCGAGCCGCGCGCCCGGCGGCACGTCGGCGACCGCGGCGAGGCCGGGCACACCGGCGAACGCCTCGGGAACCCCGGCGAGCCGGGCCTCGGAGGCCGTGCCCGAACCCGCCAGCTCCCGGTCCGCGGCCGCCAGCTCACGGTCGATGGCGGCGAGTTCGCGATCGATCGCCGCCAGTTCGCGCTCGGTCGGCGTGATCTCCGTATCGGCCGGCGGCTTGCGGTCGATGGGTGGCGTCGCGCGGAAGCCGACGGTGCTGTAACCGCCCACCTTCCGCATCGGCCGGACGTCCCCGCCCCCGGGCCGGGACACCACCGCGCCGTCGATAGCGCGGCGCCCCCGGCTGACTAGTCCAGCGCCAACCCGGAGCGGTGCCCCCCCAAACCCCCGGGGGGCCCGCCGAAACCCCCCGCCGCCGCAACGACATCCGACGCTGTGAGTGAGGACGCTCCGGAAGAGGCGGCGAGAGTCACGGAGTCGTCTCCGGCCCGAGCGTCGGGGTCGGGCCTGGCCGAGGCGGACCGGGACCGCGCCGGTTCCTGGCGCCGAAGCCAGCCGCGCCCCCAGAACGCGCCGCGG
>NZ_JARWOP010000251.1 GCF_029868745.1 Nocardia wallacei
GCTGTGCTCCGACGGCCTGACCGACCTCGTCGAGGACCCGACCCTGGCCGAGACCCTGCGCGAGTTCGCCGGCGTCGACGAGTGCGCGGACCGGCTGATCGGCCTCGCGCTCGCCGCGGGGGGGGGGGCCCCCCCCGCCCCCCCCCCCCACCCCCCCCCCCCCCCCCCCCCCCCCCCGCGCGCCCGCCCGCGCCCCCCCCCCCCCCCCCCCCCCCCCCCCGCCACTCGCCTCTATCGAAGAATGACATGGGCGGAGTTCGAGGCACCGGCCGGCTGGCCCACCCGTGCCGCGGCGGCCTGGCGCAGAAACCGTGCCGGCCACTTCTATTTGCGGAGGCTCCACGAGGCCGGCCGTATTCCGGCGGATGCGCTGAATGCCGCAATGGAGCTTTTCCCCGACGGAAACCACGCCGAGGGACCTGCTGCCGACGAGCCGTCTGCCGAAGCTCGACGGTTGCCGACACCATGGAATTCTTCCGGTCGGCAAGTGCGAGATGCCGAGCGGTTCTCCGACCGGGTCACCGAAGCCCTCCGGCACGATGTCGTGACGGTCCGGACGATCGAGAGAACGCCGGGCAAGACGGTCGAACTGGTTACCTTCGCGAACGGTGCCGAGCTGATCAAGGAAACGTACCCCTATCCCTGGGAAGCGACGGAGGCGTGGCTGCTCGCTGAGGTCGGTCGCGCAATGGGGGCTCCGGTTGCACCGGCTGTCAGAATCGCCGAGCACGAGGATTCCCTTTTTCGCGGAGTCGCCGAAATTCCCGATCCGGGTACCGAGGCGGCACAGCTGCTCGGGCTGTTCCATGCGGTGACGAGTGGCTTCGGCCCGGGCGCGGCGGAGTTCGTCGTGCCGGACGACAGCGGTGGTCGTACCTGGCTCGACCACAGTATTTCGAGCCGCCGCATCGCCGACATGCGGATCTTGGTCGGGCAGTGGGAGGAACAATTCTCCAGGCACGGACATGCCGATACCTACAGCCGAATCATGGCCGAATTGGCCGCTGCCGGGCGGCATTCGCACCGGGGCGAGGTACTCGACCTCGCCGGACTCACGATCGAAGCGCAGCGGAAGGCGCGGCTGGTCGAGGATTTCACCTCGAGCCACCCCTATTTCACCATCTCAGGATTCGATCATCCGGATATCGCCTACGATGTGGTCGAGGAAATCGTGCGCACGCTCGACGGATTGCTCACGAAGTTCGCGCAGACACCCGATGGCCGCGGGCCGGTGATGACCAATATTCGCGGATTACGGATCGATTTTCTGGATTCGGGGCGACCGGTGATCGGACACGCAATAACCCGTGGCGGCAGGGGGACCGAATCGATAGATATCGCGTTCGAGTATGCCTTCGACCGGGACCGGGCGCTGCGGCAATCCGAGAGACACTGGCGTACGCATTACAATGTGGGCAGCGATCAGCCATTCCGTGACCTGATCGTGCACGAGTTCGTGCACGCCGTCGACCAAGCGCAGAATGAGCGACTCCGGCAGGAGCTGCCGCAGATGCTCGAGCAGATCTGGGAGAAATTGCGGGCCGCGGGCATGATGCCGGAGCGCTACGATCAGTGGATCGCCCGCCTGCCGCGATATGCGATGGAGAAATCACGCCCTGGCGATCTGAATCCGGCCGAGGCGCTGGCGGTAGGCTTCAGCGACGCGGAAATCAACGGCGCGGTGGTGGGCAGCCCGCAATGGGCCATCCACCATTTCGTCACCGCCGGCGTGCCGCCGGAGATCACCCCGGAACTCGAAATCGAACTGCCCAGCGGAGTCGAGGTGATATTCGGAGATCGTGGTGACGAGCCTCCCCAGGCCGCTGTGGTCGGAAGCCGGCTGATCGAAAGTTCGCCGAAAATGACCGTGGAGTCGGTGACCTATGCCGACGGCACCGAGCGTATCCGGGAGACGTATCCCGACTCCCGGAGCGCGAAACTGGCGTGGTTGCTCACGCAGGTCGCGCACGACGCCGGCCTGCCGACGAGAGTGCGCCGCGGATTCCCCGATGCGGGCAATTCGCTGTTCCGCGAACCCGCCCCCGGGCCGTCGGAGTCGAATCCCGAGTCCGAGCAGTTGCTCGAACTGTTCCACGCCGTGACGGCCGGGTCCGGGCCCGGCTCGGCGGAATTCGATCACACCGTGCCCGGCCCGTGGATCGCACGACTCCGGAACAGTCTGCGACAGTGGCAGGAACGGTTCGCCGCCTACGGATCGGCCGAGGCCTACGACCGCCTCCTGACCGGCCTGGCGGCCGCAGAACGGCACTCGCCGGACAATCGAGCCGAGATGTCCACCCGTGAGAAGGCCAGCCTGTTCGCGAAATTCACTCTGCGCCATCCGAATTTCGCCCTTGCCGGTCTCGATCACCCGGACCTGACGGCCGAAGCTGTCGACGAGCTTCTGACGACGCTCGACGAGTTGCTCACGCGATACGCGCGGACACCGAGTGGTGGTGAACAACCGATATCCCGTATCCGCGGGATGCGCATCGATCTCTTCGAGGAACGGCCGGCCTTCGGCTGGGCGGTGCCGGGGCCTGGCGGGCGCACCCGATGGATCGAATTGTCCTTCGACTACGCCTCCGACCTCGTACCCCGGATGCGATCCGGACAGCGAAGCCGGGGGACCTACCTCGAACAGGGCCATGACTCCCCGTTCCGCGACCTCGTCACCAACGAGTTCGCGTACGCGATCGATCACATACACGACAACCGGCTCACCCGACGGCTGCAAGAAATGCTGGAAAAGACGTGGAGCGAACTCCAGGCCCAGCGCCTGGTTCTGGAGCGGTACGAGAAATGGATCACCCGCCTGCCCGAATACGTCTTCGAAGACCAGAACAGCTTTGACCTCGATCTCCCCGAAGCGCTCGCCGCCGGTTTCGCTCAGGCCGGCGATGCCGAGATCGGCAGCCCGCAATGGGCGATCCATCATTTCGTCACCACCCTCCAGGCGCCGGAGATAACCCCCGACCTCGACGTCGCACTGTCGGATGACGGCCCCTCCTGGGCGCCGGATCGGCGGATCGGAAACAAGCCCGACGCAGGCGACCCGACTCCGAGTGTTCGGGACACGCATGAGTCCGCGGGGCAGGGGCGGGGCGGTCGTGTCGAAGCAGCCCTCCGGCACGAGATTGTCGAGACCCGAGTGGTCGAGAGCACGCCCGAAGTGACGGTCGAATCGGTGACGTTCGCGAACGGCACCGAACTCATTCGGGAGACCTATCCCGACGCCGAGCGTGCGCGCGAGGCGTTGTTGTTCGGGCGGATCGGTGTGCAGATGAAGGCTCCGGTCACGTGGCCCCACTACTACCCTGGCTCGGACAGATCCCTTGTGCGTGAACGCGTTACCGCAACGCACGAGCCAGAGTCTCGACCCGCGGCACTGCGACAACTCCTGCACGCGCTCACAGGAAATCACGGTTCGGCGTCCGCGATGTTCGTTACTCTCGACGACCGAGGCAGCCCGGTCTGGCACGATCACCCCATTCCCCGTGCCGAGTTCCTCGACCTGCGGCGTGTTTTGGCGTCATGGCGGGACGAATTCAATTCCTACGACCTGACCGATGTACACGATCGGGCTACCGCCTGGCTCGCCGCTGTCGAACGGCACGGCCCGGTCGACCCGGAGGAGTCACTGCACTTCGCCGGGCTCTCCGAGGAGTCGCAGCGGAAGGCGCGGTTGGTCGAGGATTTCAACCAGGCCCATCCGTACTTCACCATCTCCGGATTCGATCACCCCGCGGTGGCTGTCGAGGTGGTCGAGGAGATCGTCACGACACTGGAAGATCTGCTGACCAGGTTCGCGCAATCGCCCGACAACGCTTTGCAGGTGATGTCCAATATCCGTGGACTTCGGATCGATCTACTCGATCGGCCGAGAACATACGGGCTCGCTGTTCCGAGCCCGAAAGATGCCCCCGAGCGAACCGAATGGATAGCAATATCCTTCGACTACGCCGCGGATCCGGCCCGTTTGGCGAGCGCCCTGGAGGAGGACAGGCAGGAGAATTACAATGTAGTCAGCAATCGACCATTCCGCGATATCGTCATCCACGAGTTCGTGCACGCGATCGACCACGCGCAGCGCGGTCTACTCACACGGACGCTGCCGACGGTGCTGGCGGAGACGCACGCCGAGTTGCAGCGCCTGGGTCTGGTCCGAGAGCCTTATCAACTCTGGATCGGGCGACTGCCCGGCTATGCGCTCAAAATATCGGACACCATCGAACTAGACCCGGTCGAAGCATTGGCCGTAGGTTTCGCCGATGCGGAGGTCAACGGCGTAGAAGTCGGCAGTCCGCAGTGGGCGATTCATCATCTCGTCACAAGATTCAACGGGCCGAATGTCACCCCCGAACTGGCGGTTGCCCTGCCGGACGACGAGCCCGACCCGTCTGTCGAGCCGGAGAACCCCCGCATTGTCGTTGTCGGCTCCTCTGCCTACCAATGCACCATCGAGGCGAACGAGTTGCCGGGGCCCGGCGCGGCGGCTCTCACCGAGGCGATGCGTGTCGCTCCCGGCGGGGTGGCGCTGCGCCAGGCGGTCGCGCTGGCGCGGTTCGGCGCGGAGGTCTCCGTCATCAGTGCGGTCGGCGAGGACGCGTTCGGGCACGCTACCCAGGCTGCCCTTCGGCACGAAATCGGTTCCGGCGGAGTCCGTGTCGCGCCGGGCGCCTCGTCCGCCGGGTTGATCCGCATAGTCTTGGCGGACGGCCGGGAATCCGTGCTGCGGTTCGCGCCCTCCGCGCTGGACGTCACCGTCGAGGATATCGAGCAGAATCTGGCGGACCTCCAGGCCGCCGACGCGGTATTGATCGCACCCGAGGTGTCGGACGATGTGGTCGGGGCGATCAATGATGCGGTCGAGGCGGGTGAGCGCGACGTCGTGGTGCATCGGCTGGCGCAACCGGGCAGCACGGCGGTTCCGAATGTAACCGAGACTGCGGCCCTGCTCTCGGAGGTATTGCCGACTTGGGCAGCCATCGGCCCGACCGCCACCGAAACGGATCCCGAACGCCCACTGGAGTTTCCGGACGACGCTCCGAGCCGGATGGAGCCCGACACCGACACAGCCCCGTCGGAAGTGGACCGCCAAGCGTCGGGTCGGCCGCGGCTCATCGTATTCGGTAGCGCCGTGGCCGATTTCATCGTCGGCTACCGCGAATTCCCCGGGGCCGGTGATTCGGCCGACGCTGAATCCGTGCGTATGAATCCGGGCGGGAAAGGGCTGAATCTGGCGACCCAGTCCGCGCGCCTCGGTGCCGCGGTGCAATTGGTGACAGCCTTCGGCCGCGACATTCCGGGAACCCAGATCGAGGAGGTGCTCGGGCGCGAGCACATCGGAGCCGACTGGGTACGGATCGAGGACGAGGCACCGACCGAAACCGTCGTCTGCCTGCTCGATACCGCGGCCGGTGATGCGTCGTTCCTGGAGCACACCTCGCCAGGCGTCAAACTGACCGCCGCCGACGTCGAGCGCGCCGCCTCGGCCATCGCCGCCGCCGATGTCGCGGTGATCACAGCCGAAGTTCCGGACGCCGTGATCGCGGAAGTCTGCGCGATGGCACGGCGCAACGGCACGAGAGTCGTGCTGCAACCGGCACCGGCGCCCGAACGGTTCTCGACCGACACGGTGAGCATGGCAGATGTGCTCGTGCCCAACGAGATCGAGGCCCGAACACTGCTGGCGGCGGTGGACGACGACGCGGCCACGATCCCCGCGCACCAGCTGCCCCAGCGCCTGTTCCAAGCGTTCGGCGTACCCACGATCGTCGTCACCCTCGGTGCGGCGGGGTGCGCCGTGTGGCACGACGGACATACACAGCTGTACCCGGCACACCCGGTCGATGCCGTAGTGGAAACGATCGGCGCGAGTGACTCTTTCACCGCGACACTCGCCGTGCGTCTGGAATCGGGCGACTCCATCGACGCGGCAATCCGAGCCGCCCTGTCGGCCGCGGCCCATACGATCGCACGCCCGGGTGGTCTCACCTCGATGCCGTTCGCTGCGGATCTGGATGCACAGCGGCATGCGCCGTGGGGTTCCGCGATCTTCAGTGTCGGCCCTGTCCGGATGGATTCGGCGCGACGGCGGGTGTGGGTTGTCGACGGCGATGATGTCATCGAAAATCACTTGAGCAGCAATGAATTCGCGCTACTCGATATCCTGACCCGGGAACCGGGGCACGCCGTCAGTCGGAGGAAGATCGAGGAGGCGGTATGGGGCGAACCGCTTCTCAACCGGAATTCGCTCAGTGTGCTCGTGCGCAGACTCAAGAACAAGCTGCGCACAGACGGATTGATCACTGCGGTGCCGGGGGGAGGCTACCGCTTCGGGACGGTCAGGAGCCCGCCGGGTGATGCGATTTCGGAGGGGCGGCGCGACGACGGCTTCATCGCATCTGAGGACGGAGGTTGGCGCTTCGACGGTCGTGGGACCGTCCGGGCGGAGGAGGACGCGCCCCACGACTCGGCACCGCCCGATGATTCGCCGGAAGATGGCCTCCAAGGACGAACTATCGGCACGCGGCCGAACGGAGATGTCGACCAGGATGACGTACCCGGTTCGCCACAGGCGGAGCGGCGGACCGAAGACGATGTCGTTTTCCGGTATGTGACGGGTCCGGAGCTTGCTGAGCTGCGGGATTCCGTGGTGGATCTGGACAGGGACAACTGGGAGGGTGGTCCGGGGCGGCTCGGTCTGGAGTCGTGGACAGTGGAGGCGGAGGCGTGGGGGGCGGTGGTGGCCGAAGCGGGTGGTCCGGGTGGGCGCCTCGTCGGATTCTGTCTCGGGCAGCGCAAGCAGGAACTCAGTGGAACGCATCTGGCTTTGCGGAAATCCAAAACATCGACGGCTAATTATGGCGTGGTGGAGCCTCGTTTCGAAGAGTCGAATGTTCATGTCACCGCGATGGTGGTGGACCAGGGCATGCGGCGGCTCGGTATTGCTGATGCGATGTTGAATACATTCCTGTTGCACCGGGATGAATCGCAGTTCAGTGTGTACGTGGGCGTGGCCGACAAGCCGGCGATCGCAGTGGTGGAACGAGTAGGGATCGAGGATTTCGGTGAGTTCGGGCACCGTGACCGGGACGACGAAATACCCTATGACTCCCGGCTGTACCGGGGCTCGCGGTCTGTCGAAGAGTTACAGGGCCGGCAACGTCGTTTGGCGGAGCGGGGATTCGCCACCGTGGACGAGAATCTGGTGCTGCGGCGGCCGGCGGGGACGCAGGCGGAGATGGCCGGGTCTGCGCGTCCGCTCGGTGAACTCCCGGGCGATGTGACTTTCCGGTACGTGACAGGCCCAGAACTCACCTCGCTGGCGCTTTCGGCGGTCGAGTTGAACCGGAGTAGCGGCGATGACGACCTGTCCCGGCTCGATGTGGGGGAGTGGGCGGATGCGGCGGGTCATTGGGGGGCGATGGTGGCCGTGTCCGGTGGGCGGCTCGTCGGAATGTGCCTCGGGCGGCGGAAGCAAGAATTTCCGGGATATTCCGACCTGCGTGGACACGAGGTGCGGGGAGGGCGGCATGCCTTGGACCCCCGGCGTCCGGAGCCCAATGTCCATATCACGACCCTGCTGGTGGATGAGAACATGCGCGGGTTCGGTATCGGGGAGGCGTTGCTGAGCACGTTCCTGCTGAATCGGCAGGAAACCCGATTCAGCGTGCTGGTCGATCCGGAGAAGGACCAGTCCGCGATTGCGATAGCTCAGCAGGTGGGTGGCCTGAACCTCCGGCCGCTCGGCGGCGGGAGGAGGACGGTCCTGTATGAGGGGCCGCGTTCCGAGGCGGGTCTGCTCGGCCGCCGGCAGCGATTGTGGGCCAGCGGCTACACCGAGGTGGACGGTGAGCTGGTGCTGCGGCGGCCGGTGGAGACAGCAGAGCAGCAGCGGAAGGCTGCGCTGAGACGGCATCCGCATTCCCATGATTCCGTCGCGAATTGGGCGCGTGCTGTTCGCGGCACGCAGAGTTTCAAGAGGATGGATCGTCTGATCGACGCGCCTGATGGTACTTGGCAGGACGTGGAAAACGGGGCGGAGCTGAGTATCGGTCAGGTGCGTGCGCTGTTGCGAAATATGCCCGGCGCCAGGGAGTGGTATGCGGCTCTCGCCGCGAGTTTCTTCCCCGAGTTGGCCGGCCCCTCGTCTCAGGTGGGTCTGAATCTGCGGTCGGTGCGGGAGCGGGCCGGGATCGAGCCCGAACAGCTCGCGGCACGACTGGGATTGTCGGTGGCGGAGCTGGATGCGTGGGAGACCGGGCTGGAGACCGGGTGGGCGATAGACCCGGAGACCGGGAAGAAAGTACAAAAATATGTGGAGCTGTCGCAGGATAAGTTGTTTTGGTATCTGCGGGGATTGGCGTCGTTGATGCCGGCTCCGGCAGTGGAGCGGGCGCGGCTGGCGGCGATTCAGGGGGGTGACGGTGAAAGGGAAGGTGTGTGTCTTGCGGCATTGCGTATCGGTGCCGGTCTGGAACCGCGCTTCATCACCGAGAAGACCGAGTGGGCGCCGGGAAAGCTCGAGCGGATCGAGACGGGGACCCAGAGCCCGACGATGGAAGACGTCGAGGCGTATCTGCGGGCCTTGGCCCCGGGAACACCGTGTTTCCCCGAGGGATATCGCCGGGCTGGGGAGTACCTGAAATATCTTCGGCAGAAATCCGGCGCATCGCTGGCGAAGGCCGCGGAAGCTGCGAAGACGACCACCACCATGATGGATGACCACGAATCGGGGCGCGTCGCGGCATCGGTGGAGACAGTGGGCGTCTACCTGTCCAATTATCTGGACAAATACTCCGAAAATGGCGTGAGCATCGACGAATGCGTGGCAGCGTTCCCTGAACTCGCTGCCGCGGCTGCGCGCCGGGCAGCCGAAAACGCTCGTCCCGAGCCGGAGTCCGGCTGGGGGGTGCGTCGCTGGCCTGAGGTCAGGTCGGCGTCGGTGGTGTGGCCGCGGGCGGCTTCGCCGGGTTGGGTGCGGTTGCACGACACGGCGGCGCTGTCGGATGCCGATGATCTCGCACGGGCGATCGTGGCCGGAGCCGATGCGTTCGCCGAACTCGGGAACGCCCATCGGCGGACGCAAGCGTTCGCCGAACTGGCGGAGACGGAGACGGATCCTCGGGTCTTGCCGCTACTGCGTCGGTACCCGAAGTGCACGGAGGTCACCACCGCTGACGAACGCATACGCGGCACACGAACTTTCGCGTTCCGGGAATTCGAACGTAGGGACGACCGGACAGTCGACAATGCACCCGACTCGACGTCGAGGTACGAACCCGACTCGGCGGTGGCAGGGTGGCGTCAGCCGAAGGTCACCGAGGTCCTGGTCCGACTGACGAAACCGGCCCCCGGCAGTGACTGGATCGGTGTGGTGGCCGGGGTCTCCACCCGTCGGGATCCCGCGTTGTGGGAAGAGTCGCTGGCGCCCGAAGCCGCCCCTGATCCGGAGAAGGCGCAGGGGCTGATCGGACACGCGATGAGCGTAGTGGTCGGGAGTTTGCGGCTGCTGGGCGTCACTACCGTCGGCGTCGAGTACGGGACCGTGCAATACGGCGACGGGGTGGAGGTTCGGACCATCGAAGGGACACGGAGTGTCCCACTCAAGTTTGAAAACGTGGCCCGGTCGGTAACGATGACGTTCACCGACGCGCCAAACGCAAGGTTCGATATCCGGGTCGATCCGAAACATGGCCGCCTGATAGTGAGTTCGTCCGGCGGGCTGCTTCTGGACGAGCAGATCCTGTCGCCACGTGGCGCGCTGACACTCGAACTCGAGCACGCGGTCTCGGAGGCGCTCGTCCATGTGCTCGTCCAGGCCGTGAGCATTCACCTCAAGCACGGGAAGGTGACGTCGAAGGATCCGCGGTATGTCCGTGACGCGAAAGGCACGCTGGTAGCTACCTGGCCCGCCCGCGTGGACGGTGCGATACGACAGGCTTACGACACGATGCTGGCAAGGAAACCGCGATCGTACCGGCAACAGCGTCATTTCTTCCGTCGGCGAGCCGAGGTCCTTCGTCGCCTGGAATACGCTCGCGGGCCCTTGGCCCTGCGGAAAGAACGCCTTGCCGCACTACGCGCGGAATCAACCCGGTTCGAGGAGTCGATACGACGGCACTGGGGCCCCGTGAAAATCCGGACCCCCCAGACCCTGCACCCCGAAGCCGCACCGCCGTTCTCGCTGCATTACGGAATGGCCCTGCTAGCGTCTTCATCGAATGCCCTTACCGCGCCCTTGGCCGATTCCGTAGACTATCAACTTCGCGGCGGGACGGGAAGTCTGACCGGTTCGATATATCTCGCCCGCTCTCGGTACTGGGTTTACGTCAATTTTGTGTACAGAAGAAACGAGGAAGATACCGCTCCTCTGCATTTTCTCTATCAAACCGACGGCAAGAAGGAATTTTATTCGGTATTTCTGGGCAGGCTGTTCGACACGGTGGCGCGGCTGGGCGGAAGCCTGATCCTCGGGAGATTCGGCGTTCCGATCAACCCCGCGCTGCTCGGCGGAATGGGTGTCCGGAACGCTTTGAAGGGCCTTTTGGACGGTGTGAGATCAGCGCAGATCAAGCCCTTGTACTCGGTTCCCGAAGGTCTGACGACACAGACGCTGGCCGTGACCGGCCGCGGCGAGTTCTACAACTTGTACATCCGGCTGCGAGACGAAACCTCTCTCTTGGCTCGACGGGTAAAGGCTCTCGAACGAGGCGCTCAGGACAAGCGTGCGTTGCCCGAACTCATCGGTCGACTCAACGATATGTATCGAACCATCCGTGCGATGGCCGATCTGATCGAACGGTACGGGTTCGGCCCCGCTGCGTTGCGCACCGGGATGTCGCCCGTGAACTCACCCAGCAATGCGACGGTGCGCAATACGGGTTGGATGTCGCCGGTGGGCTCGGCGGGCGCCGGCGCCTTGATCACGTGGGCGTTGGGTGACCCTTGGCTCGGGGTGCTGGGTGCGGTGTGGGTGTGGTGGCACTTTGTCTCGTCCGCAGTGAATCGTAAAGTTTCGAGTTACACGGGGGTGGAACGTGCTACCCGGACGCAGCGAAATCACGATTACCAGCAAAAGCAGTGGGATGACGATGTGCGGGAGGCGATCGAACTGTTCGATCCACGGCTGGCTCTTCCGGCCCCGCTGGCTGATGCGAGAAGAAAGTGGGTCGGCGCCGGCCCGTATATTCTGAAGGGGCTGTTTCAGGCGATCGCAGAACTCCCCTTCACCTTTTGGGGCGCGCTCCTGGTGCCACCTGGGGCGGGCTTGGCCTATTTCTTCGAAAGATTCTTGTCGCCGATCACCAACGGGGTGCGCTCGTTCGCGGAGGAGATATTCGACCAATATAAAGTGATAAAAAACAAGGAGATCGACGATGCGATAGCGCTGGAAGAAGGACCACATGATCTGAGTGGGATCATAGATTCAGTAGCCGGGAAAGTGGCCGAGGCGAGATCCTTGCTCCGTGCCGCCGAGGAGATAATCGATCCGGCAGGGTATCCGGATTTCTCCGGTGCGGTGTCACCCGCTGCCGTATACCGGGAGTTGATGAAGAAGGGTGAGGGCAAGGAGAACTCGAGTATTGTGCTGGAGCGGTTCAGGCAAGTGGTGGCGGCTAATGATACTCCGGAGTTGTTCGATGCCTTCATGGCCTCGATTACCAAAGGATTCGCCAAGCTGGAACCCGAGCAGCGTGCCGGTAAAGCGGCAGCGGCCTTCCTGGAGTGGCACGAATCTCGGGTGGCGGCAATCGGCAAACTCGAGATGATGGATCGTTTCGCGGCCAGGTACCTGCCACCAGAGCTGCGGTTGGAGGCGCTGTTTCCGGAGGAAAGGCGCACGCCGTTGGATCCGCAGTACTGTGAATTCGCGCGGGTGGTGGCGAAGTTGCCCATCGTGGCTGTGGACCCGAAGAATCCGAAATCTCATGAGCTCATGGATTACACCGGTCTACTCTATATGTCCCTGATTCTCGCCGGAGTACGTAACGGGGTGTATCTGCCCGATCCGGACAACCCCGAGATGTCGCGACTGGATACCGTCACGTTGGGTAACTTTTTGACTATAGGCGCGACGGTGATGATGCAGGATCTCGAACTACTCGGGCGTAGCCGCGATCTGGATGCGCTGCTCGCCGATTCGGTTGCGCTGCGAAGAAGCGAGTCGATTGCCAAGTGGCACGGTGTGGGTGTCGAGGGCGTAGTGGGATTGGGTGCGCGGAGCGTGCAGGATGGAGATATCGGAGCCTCCAATACAGCGTCGAAAGAGGAGTTGCATTGGGCAAGGAATCTGTTTCCTATTGCCCTGGGCGACCCAGTTTATCGTGGGCAGTATGTTGATCGGCTGGCACGGCGCCTGGCTGATACCCGGGAGCCGGCCGTCGAGGACCGCGGGTATGGCGACGTCAGCCCCGATCCCGTCGCGGAATGGCCCGGTAACGTCGGATATCTGAGCCCACTGATCGATGCCCGAATCGCCATGTCATTCGATTCCTCGACCGATGTCGTGCCGGCCGAGGCGGACGAGTCCGATGATCTGTCGACCACCACTGGCGGTGACGATGAGGCGGAGAGGTCGGATGAGCGGCACGGCACCGATGATCTGCTCCGGCGCGCGGTTTTCGGGCGGGTGCAGCGTGTTGTGGCGAATGGCGCGGTGGCGCAGGCGATCACCGGCGAGGTGATGAATCGGGTGGCTCGCGACGGGATCGTTTCCGGTGGCCGGAGCAGTGTGGACGATATCTTCGCGGTGGCGGATATTGTGATGGTCGAGCGGCTGCGGGAAGGTATCCGGTCCGATCACACCGCCTATGTCGAGCGTGACGTTGTCGGGCGGGTGCTGCAAACGATGACTCCGGCGGAATGGGAGAGCGGCCGCCTGGGTCTGACTCCCGCGGCGCGGAGGTGCCTGACGGCACGTTTCCTGCGTGGACTGCCGGTGGTCGATGCGGCGACGGAGTTGCGACAGGACCCGGAGTTCCTGGCGGCTTTCGAATTGTCTGCCGTTCGCCGGTTGGCCGAACTCATCGATGCGGAGCGTGGCGGACCGGACCAGCGCGCGGCAGCGGAGAGTGCCCGGAAGAATGACGACACCGATGCGGTCGCGATGGACCGTTCGCCGTCCACGGAATATCCGACGGTGCCGGGGGAAACAGTAAGTAGGATCGGCAGTTTCGAACTGGATCGGTCGGCGGAGCGGGTAACGGTCGCCGGAAAAGAGACACCGCTCAGTCCCACCGAATTCGCTCTACTTTCGGCATTGACGCAGCGGCCCGGACATGTCGTCACGCTGGATGATCTCGAGAGACTCTGGCAGCGCACCGTGTCTCCGAAGACGATCAATTTCGCGGCCATCGGACTGCGGAACCGACTCGATGCCCGCACCTGTGTGGTGCGCCTCGAAGATGTGGGTTGGCGTTTCGATGGCCTGCCCTCCGACCGGGCGATTGTCGACGCGAACGTTGCTTCGGATCCGAGAATGCTCGACCGTAGCGGTGTCCGGTTGTCGCCGAGTGCACGCCGGGTGTGGGTCGGGGATCACGAAATAGACCTCACCCGAACCGAATTCGATCTATTGATGACTCTCATGGCGGCCGCCGGCCGCGTCCTGTCGAGGGAGGAGATCGAAAACGAGGTTTGGGGCGATGTCTCGCCGAAACCCAATCGCCTCGAGTCCCAGGTATACAACCTGCGAAACAAGCTGGGAGAGAAGGGCAATGACCTGATCGAATGGGCCGATACCGGCTACCGCTTCAGCCTGCCGACGACGTCCCCCGTGGTGCGGGACAAGCCGCGGCCCACACCGTGGACGCAGACGAGCCGAGAGTCCTCGAGGCCTTCGAGTCGGGTAGAAGACCCGGCACCTCGGCCGGATACAGGGTTGCCGGACGACGGTGAACCGGATGGTGATGGCCCGAGGTTTCCGATCGGTACTCGGCCGGACGACGACGGGATGTCCGGCCGCGATTCCCGGACGCCGTGGAGCGCGCCCGCCGGGATCTCCGCGGCAGGCGATTCCGCGGTGGACTCGGCGCTACTGGCCGAACGTGCCGACGGTGCCGGAATTGATTCCGGTGAATGGCGGGCGCACGGCGGGCACGCCCTGGACGCGATGTCGGATCAGGTCCGGGAACTGCTGCGGTATACGGAGGTCGGTCGTCGGGTGCTGGAATCGCTGGAGTCGATGCGGGTCGATGAACGCTTCGTGTACATGAGCTCGGATCGCTCTATCGGCGGCAGTTGGAACAATGTGGAGCATGCTGCCACTGTCTACACGTCCGGAAACGACTATGTCGCACAGGCACTGATTCTGGCCCACGAGTCGGTGCATGCCGAGTTCTTCGCCCGGAATCGCTCGGTTCGCGATCCGCTGTCGATGTCGCGCGCGGAATATGTTCGGGCCATGGTCGCGGAGGAGACGGCGTGCTTCCGGCGGTCGATGGAGTTGGCGGTCGAGTTGCGGTCGCGGGGGTTCGAAATTCCGCGGGGGCCGATCGAAGACGCCTACGATGCGGCGTATGACAAGGCGGTCGCCCGCCGCGCGAAATCCGGGCTGACAGCTGCTCGGATACACGAGCAGGCCCATGCGTCCGCTATACGAGCGGCCGAGCAGGTTGTCGGTTCGTTCCGCTGGAAAGACGGACGCCGCAACTACCGCCTGCACTACCAGGAGATCTGGGATCGTGCTCGCGTCCGTATGCAATACGGCGTGACCCAGCCGTCCTGGGGGGATGCCGTCGATGCCGGTCAGCCCCGGCATTACGAATTGACACCGGCAGGTGCGGAACGAATGCGGCATCTTGTTCTGCGACACGACAGTGATGTCGTCGCGGAACAGCAACTCTCTCGGCGGCTGTCGGAAATGGCGGCCGAATACGGTATCGCCGCCGGTGCCACCTCGGTGCTCAGGGCTCACGTCGCGCGCGATATCGCCTCGCTGGACGCGGAACTGGTGCGGACGCCGGAACGGCGACCGGAACTCCGGCGCGTGCAGCACAAGTTGCGGGAACTGTCGGATCTGGCCGACGAACTCGACAAGTCGGAGGCTTCGATCCGGAGTGGTCGGCTGAAAGTCATGCGGGACATAGTCGTCGCCGATGTCGTCGACCGGCTGACGAGCGATCTTCCGGAAGCGCAACGTATTTCGGATAACGCGGTGCTTCTGCCCGGCACATCGGCGCGGCTGGTCATCGTGAGCGAGCCGGGCGAGCACCGAATCGTGTTGTCCGATCCCCGGGTCGCTGCCGCGGCCCGGGGCGCACGGGTCGAATACTGTCATGTGAAGGTGCATTCGGACGGTGAGTCGTACGTCTGGACGACCACACGACCGGTCGAATCTCGGAAACCGCCGCAGTCGGCCCCGCTATACCTGGCCGAGACAGCGACTCGTCGCCGCATGGAGCGTATTCGCGCCGAACTCGGCAGCGCCGCGGTGGGAGCGTGGGCGCTGGATGTGCTGCGCGATGTGGAGATCGTGCACACGGCCGATCCCGCCGCGGCGGGATTCAAACCGGTCCGTCGCCGGCTGGTACTCGATATCGGGATGTCGGACGAACAACACATGGCCCACCTGGTGCACCATGCGATTCACGTCGCGGTGGCTCGGGACCGGGAGACGATCGAATTCGTGCGCGAGCAGCTGACCCTCTCGCGAGAGTCCTACATCGACCTCCGCACAGCCGAGGAGACACGCGCGCACGCAATGGAAATTGTTGCCTCGCTACAACTTCGAAACGCCGGGTACGCGGTCCCGGAGCCGGTGGGCCTGCGCGCCTACACCGAGGCCTACTACCGGGCCCGCGCGGAACTGGTCGAAAACATGGGCCTGACGGGGAAAACAGTTCCCGAGCGGTTCCTGCCGGTCCTGGACCGGATATCCAACGACGCCGGTCTGGCGGCGCTGCGGCCGGAAGTGGAATCGCATGTCGTGCAAGGGGAACGCTACCGGGACGTTTACGGCAAGGCCTGGGATGCCGCCCGGGGCGTGCGTCGGTTCGCCGAACAGGTGCAGGCGGCACGCGCGAGTGGCGAGCGATCAGTGCAATTCCTCCATTCCGGGACGACGGTTCCCGGGGTGCGGAAGGTCGAACTGGTCACCTTCGACGACGACGCGACCTATGTGCGCGCAACCCTGCGAGATTCCCATGATGCGCACGCCGCGATGCTGTCGTCCCGGCTGGGCCGTGCGTTCGGATTGCCGATGCCGCGGATCGTCGCGGACGGTCACCTCGTGTACTGCGAGCCGGTATCGCCCGCGCTACAGGCCGAATTCGCACGGGCCGACTTCGGTTCCGTCGGTCTGGGTCTGCATGATGCGCTGACCGGCTCTCCGGACGGTAATCGGGTGATGGCCGATCGCTCGACACAGGTCGCCTGGAGTAATCAGCACCACGCGTTCTTGGCCACCAGACTTTCATCGACGACGGTGAGCAGATTCGCGCGACGATTCCTGCGAGTACACGCCGATCGAACCGTCGAATTCATCGCGCACGACGTCACCACGCCGGAACTCGAATGGTTCCGCGACCGGCTACTGGAGCTGCGTCCCGAGTTCGAGCGGCTCGGACGTGGCGACTGGCACGACATGATGCTGGACCGGTTCACGCGGATCACCGAATACGCTCGCCCGTAGGCCTTCTCGGCGCAGAGTCAATCCACCGCTCGCGACGATTCGGACGCCCGTGCGATGAACCTGGCGCGCAATCCCTTCGGCACGAGCAGCGCACCCGCGACCATCGGCGCGCGCGGATCGACCACCGTGATGTCGTACTCGCGCGCGAGTGTCCGGACGGCGAGGGTGAGCTGCCGCAGGCCGACATGGTTGCCCGGACAAATCCGCGGCCCGGCACCGAACGGGAAGTACGCGTATCGCGTGTGCGGCGCGGCCGGAGTGAGCCATCGTCCGGGATCGAAGGTTTCCGGGTCGTGCCACCATCGAGGATCCCGGTGAACGAGATAGGCGCAGAACATGATCTGCTCGCCGGGGCCGACCTCGATGTCGCCGACGGTGGTGTGTTCCCACACCTCGCGGCCCATCAGCCAGGTCGGCGGATACATGCGCAGCAGTTCTTTGACGAACGCCTCGGCGTAATCACCGGAGTCCGTGGTCAGTCGCTGTGCGAGGCCGGGAAGGCGCGCCAGCGTCAGGACGGCCCAGGTGAGTGTCACACCCGGCTGGCCGTAGGAGGCGCGCAGTATCGCTTCCACCATCGTTGTGACTTCCCGCGCATCCGGGCTGTCGGTGAGCAATACGTCGAGCAGATCGGCCGCCTCGGCGCGGGCCGGGGCTGCCCGGCGAGCGTCGATCCGGTCGGCGAGCAGGCGTCGCAGCCGTGCGTCGGCGCGGTGCAGTCGGCGCACACTCGGTGTCGGCAACCATGCCGGCACCGTGAGCGAACTGCCCATGAACACTTCCGACGCGGCGACGGCGTCGGCGAGCGCGTCGGCCAAGCCCGCACCGTCCGAGCCGAGACAGTAATCGGTCAGGCTGCGGCCGGTGAATGCCGTCATCACCTGCCGCACGTCGACCTCCCGACCTTCGGTCCGGGCGAGCGTCTGCCGGAGCAGATCGACCACGTGCGATTCATATCCGCCGAAAGCGCTGTGCGACAACGCTCGTCTGGCGCGCTTGCGCGCCGACATCCTGCCCGTGGTGTCGACACGACTCGGCGGAGGGCCGAGCAAATGCCCTTCGATTCCGAACTCGTTGTTCGTGCGGACGAACAGTTCGTGGACGAGTCCCGGGTCCAGGACGACGGTCGCGGTATCGCTGAACCTGAACACGTCCCCGTACCTGTGCTGGCACTCGCGCAGAAATCCGATGCGGTCACGCTCGTAGGCCAGTCGGTGGCGAAGCGTCGCGGGCATGAATTCTCCGTTGCGGAACAACGTGTCCGGCGACCGTGGGCGGGCCGCCGGACACGTCGACGGTTCGGCTCTAGAGCCACGTCCACCGGCCGCCCATGCGGCCCCGGTCCAAGCGCAGCAGCCGCCCGGCCGCAACAGTGATGAACCTTGCCATTTCCCATCACCTCCCCGATATGCGCATACAGCCTGGGCGTCGGATTCCGCACCCGCCGCGGACCGATGCTGGTCCGTGGTGCCGGTCAGCGTAGCCCGCTGGAACCGATATTCGGATCGGCGAAGTCGCCGGTGTCCGCCATCGAATCAGGGCGGGCCCACCGAGGGGGAAGCTCGCCCTTCGCTTTCGGCAAGGCCTTCAAACGCGAATACACCATGCCTCCGGGTAGTCGGCGCTACTGCCAGGTCGCGGTGTCCGGGTCGATGTTGTGTGCGCGGGCGCCGGATTCGATGGTGCGGCGGAACCAGGTGGCGAGGCCGGGGCGAATGTTGTTGTAGTGCGCGGCGAATCCCGGATCGGTCTCGAAGGTGCGGGCGAGGCAGACCTGCATCTGGCGGGTGAGGGGGAAGTACGACGAGGTGAAGGCTTCGCGGTGGCGCTCGGCGAGTCGATTCGCTTCCGGGCTGCCGGGGGTGACGCCCGCGTCCATCGCGGCGGCCAGGGCGCTTTCGAGGTCGGTGACGGTGTCGGCGACGGCCTGCCATTCCGCCGGGCCTCGGGCGGCCGAGCGTTCGGCGTATTGCTGCCATTGCGTCGTGTCGCCGTAGCGCCGGCGAGCCTCGGCCGCCCAGTCCGGGTTCCACCGGGGGCCGAAGATCGCGGCCAGCGTCAAGGCGGTAAGCAGCAGGCCCCGCGCGGGGGCTTAGATGAAACCATACAGTACGGCGGGGAGGCGCGGGGGGTGGGCGAAGCGAAAGGGGAGCTGGGAGCGCGT
>NZ_JARWOP010000252.1 GCF_029868745.1 Nocardia wallacei
TGGATCTGGGGTTGACGGGGGCGGCCGCTGCCGCGCTCTCTCTGGGGGGGGGGGGGGGGGGGGCGGTGCGTGTTGCGGGGGGTCGTTGCCCTCCCCGTGGTTGCCCGGGGGGGGGGGGGGGCGGGCGGCGCCCCCCGCGGCGGCGGGCAGGGCGACGGCGATACGGTCGAATGCGTCCTCGTCGAGCGCGGCGGAGACGAACCACGTTTCGAACGCGCTCGGCGGCGCGTACACCCCGCGATCGAGCAGCGCGTGGAAGAAGGCCGGGAAGCGCCAGGTCGCACTGGCTTTGGCGGCGGCGTAATCGGTCACCGGTTCGTCGGCGAAGAACACGCTCACCATATTGCCCGCGAACTGCACGACGTGGGCGACGCCCGCGGCGGTAAGGGCCTCGGTGAGCAGCGCGCCGAGCCGCTGCGCGTTGCGGTCCAGCGCGGCGTACACCGCGTCGTCGGCCGCGCGCAGGGAAGCCAGGCCGGCCGCCACCGCGACCGGATTCCCCGAGAGGGTGCCCGCCTGATACACCGGTCCGTCGGGAGCCAGCCGGTTCATGATGTCGGCGCTGCCGCCGAACGCCGCGGCCGGTAGCCCGCCGCTCATCACCTTGCCGAAGGTGTAGAGGTCGCCCGCGACGCCCTCCACGCCGTACCAACCGGCCGGGCTCACCCGGAATCCGGTCATCACCTCGTCCATGATCAGCAGCGCGCCGTGCTCGGTGGTGAGCCGGCGCAGGCCCGCGTTGAAACCGGGCAGCGGCGCGACCGTACCCATGTTCCCGGCCGCCGCCTCGGTGATCACGCCGGCGATCCGGTCCGGGAATTCGGCGAAGGCGGCGGCAACCGCGTCGAGGTCGTTGTACGGCAGCACGATGGTGTCGGCGGCCTGCGCGCCGGTGACGCCCGGGGAGGTCGGCAGACCCAGCGTCGCGACGCCCGAACCGGCGTCGGCCAGCAGCGCGTCCACATGACCGTGGTAGCAGCCGGAGAATTTGATGATCTTGCTGCGGCCGGTGTAACCGCGCGCCAGCCGGACCGCGCTCATGGTGGCCTCGGTGCCGGAGTTGACCAGCCGCACCCGCTGCACCGGATCGACCCGGGCGGCGATGGTCTCGGCCAGTTCGATCTCCGCCTCGGTCGGCGCGCCGAACGACAGGCCGTCGGTCGCCGCCCGCCGGACCGCGTCGACCACCGCCGGGTGCGCGTGGCCGAGAATCATCGGGCCCCAGGAACACACCAGGTCGACGTAATCGTTGCCGTCGGCGTCGGTGAGCGTGCTGCCGCGCGCGGAGGCGATGAATCGCGGTGTGCCGCCGACGGATTTGAAGGCCCGCACGGGCGAATTCACGCCGCCGGGAATGATCGCGGCGGCGCGTTCGAAGAGGCTGGCGGAGACCGGCACGGGCGTCTGGGTCGCGCGCGGAGATGAACTCACGGCCTCCAGTGTCGCAGCCTCGCCCCGGACCGTCGACGACAGGGTGTAGTGGGGTGAGTCACGGCACACCACCGACCTGCCGCTACCACGGCCGAGTACATTCCTCGAGATTTGCCCGAAACCGGACTTTCGCACTTGTCGGCGAGTGAAAACGCAACACGCCGGAAGAACTTTCAGCGCATATCGATCGCTGCGCGATTGCCGCTCCGTACGCTCAGGGCACGACTCAGCCACGGCCGGGAGGGATTTCATGCGCACCATCCTGCTCAGCACAGCCCTGTTGTTGACCGGTCTCGCCGCCGCGCTCGGCGGTGCGGGCCAGTCCGCGGCGGGCGTCCCGGTCGCTCAGCCGGACCAGGGGCGGCTCGGGTGGGCCCTGTCCCACGACGAGACCGCCGCGCTGTCCGACGGTCCGGTCCCGGCACTGGTCACCAAGGTCGTGCCGCAGAGCCGGATGGGCGCGGGCCTGCATCCGGAGACGGATCTCTACCGCGACGACAACGGCAACATTCACGCCTCGCTGCGGCAGGTGATCATGGAGGCCGCCGAGCATCCCGATGGCACCGTGACCTTCTTCGTCAATGCCCCCGGCAGCCGCGGTTCCCGCGTACTCGACATCTATCAGCGCTGGAACTGAACCCGCGGCACCGCTCAGGACAGCGGCACGCCGAGGCAGAAGACGGCGAAGCCGGTGGACAGCAAACAGTTCAGCGGATTCGGCAGGACGTCGAGCAGGGACGCCGGGGCCGGTGCTGCCATAGCGGATTCGACGGGAGCGGCCGCGGCGGGCACGACGGTGGCAGCGCCGACGGCTCCCGTGGCCGCCGCTGTGAGGGCAATGCGTTTCACGAGGTCTGTGCGCTTCATGCCGACCATTGTCCGCCTGCCGTGGCGACACACGAAGGGACTCGGCTCGCCACACCGATATCGGTCAGCGGTTCGGCGATCTCATCGCGAGCGCGCGCACCGGGCGACGAGATCGATGACAGCCAGCCCCGCGATCGCCACCAGTAGCGCGGCCAGCCCCAGCCAGGGACCGGAATAGCGAGTGGCCTCGAAGGCGGGCTGCTCCCCCGCGGCCGCGAACACGGTCCGGTCGATTCCGTTGCGCCAGCTCGGCACCGCGGCCCCGGCACAGACCACCAGCAACACCAAATCGACGACGATCCACACCCGCCGCATCACCAGCGTCCTCCTCGGTTTCGTGTTCGAACTCGATTCAGGGCGTGTCACCAGGTTTTCACCCGGCTTCGGGCTGCTCGGTATCCCCCGGTTCGGAACCTGCGCCGGGCTTCGCGCCCTGGTCCGGCTCGGGATCGGCCGGTTGCAGCGCGGTGGTGAGTTCCGCGCGGAGCCGGCGGTGGTCGCGGGCCCAGGCTTGGACGAGGGAACCGTCGTCCAGTTTCAGGCCGATGGCTTTGCGGCGGCGAGGCACGCCGGTGAGTTCGCCGAGGGCGCGGGCCGACTGCCAGTCCTCCTCGTCCCAGGACTCGTCGTCGGGTTCGGGCAGCACCGCGGCGATGCGGCGCAGCGGGAGGGTCTCGGTGCCGTCGCGCAGGGTGTCGCCGGTGAGTTCGACGCTGACGTGCCGACGGCCCGCCACCACCTGCAACCACACGAAACCGCCCAGCAGCGCGGCGCAGAACCCCAGCCCGAACCAGTGCACCCGCGAACCCAGCCCGACCTCCAGCAACAGGATGATCAGGCACAGCACCGGCCCGTAGGCGATCGTGCGCCAGCGGGCGCCGGGCTCCGCGAACAGCACCGCGGGCGCGGTCTGGGCGTCGTTCATGCGGGGAGAATCAGCCGACTGCTCCCGGGAGCAGCAATACGGCGAGGGTGAGCAGACCGAACAGGATCAACAGGCTCAGTACCAGTACATCTCGCCGAAGGCTCTGCGGCTGCTGAATCACCACTCGCATCAATGCCTCCGCTCCACCGGAGCGCATCGCATAACGCGATCCCGAGAACAACGCCCGAGCAACGACATCCGGTTCCCAAATCCTCTGTGACTGCCCTCACGATACATCCTGGTCCGTCCGTAACAAATTCCGCGTATCTTCTAGCGGCCGCCGAGGCGGAAGAAGGCATCGGATTCGGTTCTGCGGCAAAGGAACAGCGCACCACCCGCGAGCACCGCCTGCAGGATCGCCGCGGCCCCCGTGAGCAGCGGGCCCACCCCGCCGACCGCACCGAGCCCGATCATCGCCCCGACCGCGCCGAAGACCAGCACCACGGCCGCGATATCCAGCAGCGTCCGGGCCCACAGCTTGCCGCGGCCCAGCTGGTGCACGATCGCCAGCGCGCCGATCGCGAAGGCCAGGCCGAACACCACGATCAGTACCTGCATGACCGACACGATCAGCTCGACCTGCGCGAACGTCGCCTGGGGCTGCTGCTCGCGCACCTGGTCGAACAGCTCCCGCGCCAGCTCTTCCCGGCCGGTGAACCGGTCCAGCGCACTCGCGATCAATCGCACGATGCCGAGCGCGACGACGGCCCACCACAGCTGACAGGCGGTACGGACATCCGTCGGCGCCGGTACGGGCCCCGGGCGCCCCGGCGGACTCCACTGATTCACGACAGCCAGTGTGCGGCCTCGGTCGCCCAGTAGGTGAGCACGAAGTCCGCGCCCGCCCGGCGGATACCCAGCAACGACTCCAGTACGGCGGCGCGGCGGTCGATCCAGCCGCGCTCGGCCGCGGCGGTGATCATCGCGTACTCGCCGGAGATCTGGTAGGCGGCCACCGGCACGGTCGAGTGATCGGCGACCTCGCGCAGGATGTCCAGGTACGACATGGCCGGCTTGACCATCACGATGTCGGCGCCCTCGGCGAGATCCAGCTCCAGTTCGCGGATCGATTCGCGGCGGTTGGCCGGGTCCTGCTGATAGGTGCGGCGGTCGCCCTGCAGCGAGGAGGCGACGGCCTCGCGGAACGGGCCGTAGAACGCCGAGGAGTACTTCGCGGCGTAGGCCAGGATGCCGGTGTCGGTGCGGCCCGCGGCATCCAGTCCGGCGCGGATGGCGCCGACCTGGCCGTCCATCATGCCGCTGGTGCCGAGCAGGTCAGCGCCCGCCTCGGCCTGCGCCAGCGCCATTTCCACGTAGCGGGTGAGGGTGGCGTCGTTGTCGACGGCGCCGTCGGCGGACAGCACGCCGCAGTGGCCGTGGTCGGTGAATTCGTCCAGGCAGGTGTCGGCCATGACGACCGTCGAATCGCCGACCTCCTCGGCGAGGGCGCGCAGGCCGCGGTTGAGAATGCCCTCCGGGGCGCTGGCCTGGCTGCCGGACGGGTCCTTGTCCTCCGGACGTGGCACCCCGAACAGCATCAGCCCGCCGACACCGGCGGTGACGGCCTCGACCGCCGCCTTGCGCAGCGAATCCATCGAATGCTGGTAGACGCCGGGCATCGAGCCGATCTCGCGCGGCTCCGACAGGCCGTCGGCGACGAACATCGGCAGCACCAGATGCCTTGGCGCCAAGGTGGTTTCGGCGACGAGACGGCGCAGGGCAGGAGTCCGCCGCAACCGCCGCGGGCGGTCCATTCCGGTCATGAATCGCACGATACGCCCCGCTCCGGAGCCTGTCGCGAGCGCCTCCGGCACTTCCCGGCGACCGATGCCGCGGCCGGGAACCGATCGTGAAAACCCTTGCGGCCACGCGTTTTTGTCGGTGGGTCGAGGTAGAATCGAAGATGTGTTCGAAGAGATCCGATCAGGGTCTCCGATAGCGAGGGGAGGATCTCGTGCCCGCTACCGCACCGACGATCATCGATAGGCCCTATGTCCCGCTGGTGAAGCGGCGGCTGCCGCCCGGCCGCCCGCGGTCGTGGTACGTCACCCACAATCGCCGGCTGAAGGCGATGCGCCTGTCCATCGCCCTGCTCGACTCCGGCATCTACCGAGCGAGCCTGGCCGACAACGAAACCATCCGCCGCACAGCCCAACTCGTCGGCCTCCACCCACCCTCGGACAAAACCTGCCGCCTCGTCCGCGACCTCATGCGCGCCCGCCGCTGACCCGGCCAAAAGCAGGCCGGGATGGATGGCGGTGTACAGGTACCCGTGACGCACCCGACCGTCAGTGCCCGTCATTCCGGCATGCTGCGCTTCGTCATTCCGGCGGGCTTTTGGCCGGAATCCACGAGCGAGATCCCGGCCAAAAACGTGCCGGGATGACAGTAAGGCCAGACGTGCCGGGATGACGGTGATACCAGGCTGCGCCGCGGTGACGCTGGGGTGCCGGTGCCCGGCTTGGGCACCGGCATGCTGCTAGCGGCTGCGGCGGCTCTTTTTGCGGGGTGGGGGGAGGAGGCCCTCGGCTCGGAGGTGGGCGGCGTGTTCGGCGAGGGCGTCCACCAGGGGGCCGACCTGGGCTATCTCCGGCTGGACGTCTACGCGGAGGCCGAATTCGATGGCCGTTTCGGCGGTCTTCGGGCCGATGCAGGCGACGATGGTCCGCGCGTGGGGCTTGCCGGCGATGCCGACCAGATTCCGCACCGTCGAGGAGGAGGTGAACAGCACGGCGTCGAAACCACCGGTCTTGATCATCTCGCGGGTCTCGGCCGGCGGCGGCGAGGCACGCACCGTCCGGTACGCGGTCACGTCATCGATCTCCCAGCCGCGGTCGCGCAGACCCTCGGCCAGGGTTTCGGTGGCGATATCGGCGCGCGGCAACAGCACGCGGTTGACCGGGTCGAATACGTCGTCGTAGGGCGGGAAGTCGGCGAGCAGGCCCTCGGAGGACTGTTCGCCGCTCGGCACCAACTCCGGGTTGATGCCGAAGGAGCGCACCTTGTCCGCGGTGGCCTCGCCGACACAGGCGATTTTCACACCGGAGAAGGCGCGGGCGTCCAGGCCGAATTCGCCGAACTTCTCCCACACCGCGCGCACCGCGTTGGTGGAGGTGAAGACCACCCACTGATAACGGCCGTCGACCAGGCCCTTGACCGCGCGCTCCATCTGCGCGGGGCTGCGCGGCGGCTCCACGGCGATGGTCGGCACCTCCATGGGGATGGCTCCGTGCATGACGAGCTTCTCGCTCATCTCACCGGCCTGTTCCTTGGTGCGCGGCACGAGCACCGTCCAGCCGTACAGCGCCCGCGACTCCCACCACGACATCTTGGCGCGCTTCTCGACCTCCTTGCCGACCGTGACCACCAGCGGCCCGACCAGCTCCGAGGCGGCGGAGTTCAGCGTGGCCAGCGTCGCCTCGATGGTGCGCTGCTGCCGGGTGGTGCCGCGCACGGTGACCGCGACCGGGGTCTGCGGGGCCATGCCGTGCTCGACCAGCGCGCTCGCCGTCTCGGCCAGGTGGCCGGAGGTGGCGTGCAGCACCAGCGGCCCGGGCGCGCCCGCGACCGCGGCCCAATCCACCTCACCGCGTACATCCACCTCGGTGTGCGTGGAGCCCAGCGCGATACCGGCGTAGGCCGGGACGGTGGTGCCCGACGGCAGACCGGGCAGCACCTCGAACATCACGTGCGAGCGGGTGACGGCATTGACCTCGGCGATCACCGAATCGGTGGTCAGCGGGTCGCCGGAGACCAGCCGCACCACGTCGTGGCCGTTGCGCGCCTCGGCGATCAGGGTCTTGGCGACCTCCGCCGGCTCGCCGAGCGCCGGGCGCACGTCGACCGTGGGCTCGCCGTCGGGGCCCGGCTCCACCACGGCGCCGACCAGGGCGGACACGCCCTTGTCGACGTCGGGGTCGGTGAAGGCCAGCGTCGCACGCCCGAGCACCTCGCGGGCCCGCACGGTGAGCAGCGCCGGGTCGCCGGGGCCCGAACCCACGAACAGGATCCGGCCCGGGTGCTTCTTCGTGGCTCGACTCATGCCCGCACCTCGCTGGCGCTCGGTGCCGGCATGCCCGAAGGCGCCGCGCTGATCATTCGCTCGCTGCGCTCGCTCATTGGTTGTTCTCCATTGGGCTGGGATTACTGAGGTCTGAAGAGGCGCTGTCATCGGCGCTGAGCAAGTCGCGTGCCCCCAGCTCCAAAAGTTCACGCGCCAACGAACGGCCCAGCTGCTCGGCCTGTGCGAGCGAGCCGACCGCGGAGGCCCGGATGACATCCGAGCCATCGATGGCCGCCGCGCACCCGCGCAGCGACAGTTCCTCGAACACCCGGCCGTCGTCGTCGATCGACTCCACCACCTCGGCCAGCGCGCCGACCGGCGCGGTACAGCCGGCCTCGAGCTCGGCGAGCAGCGACCGCTCGGCGAGCACCGCGGCCCGGGCGGCGGAATCGTCCAGATCCGACAGGATGGTCACGAGTTCGGAGTCTTCGATGCGGCATTCCACCGCGAGCGCGCCCTGGGCGGGAGCGGGCAGCATCTGCACCGGCTCCAGCGCCTCGGTGACCTCGGTGAGACGGCCGACGCGGGCCAGTCCGGCGCGGGCGAGGATCACGGCGTCGAGTTCGCCATCGGCGACCTTGCGCATTCTGGTGTCGATATTGCCGCGCAGCGGCAGTACCTCCAGTCCCAGGCCGAGCGCGCGCAGCTGCGCGATCCGGCGCGGCGCCGAGGTGCCGATCTTCGCGCCCGGCGGCAGCGCGCCGAGCACCAGGCCGTCGCGCGCGACCACCGCGTCGCGCGGATCCTCACGCGCCGGGATCGCGGCGATGACGAACCGAGGGTCCGGCGCTGTGGGCAGATCCTTGTACGAGTGCACCGCGATATCGACATTGCCGATGGCCAGTTCGTCGCGCAACGCGGTGGTGAACACGCCGACACCGATCTTCTCCACCGGATCGGAGGATTTGTCGCCGGCGGTCTTCACGACGACGAGTTCCGCGTACTGCCCGGCGGCGATCAGCGCGTCGCGGACCGTGCCGGCCTGGGTGAGTGCCAGGTGGCTGCCGCGAGTACCGATGCGCCACGGCGCCGCGGCCGTGCCCCGTGTGGTCATATCGTGCTCCTGCAACGCTGCGTCGGTCACGATTTCCCCGGTCATAGTGGTGGTTTCGGTCATGCCGCCGGCCCCTGTCCGTCGCCGGCCTGGCCGGTGGTGAAATCGTCGGCCAATTCGCCCAGCGCCCCGATCTCCATCGGCGCCGCGACGGCCTGCGCCGCACCGGGCTTGAGTTCGAACAGTTCGCGCAGGGCCTCGGCGTAGGAATCGCCGCCCGGTGTGGAAGCCAGCTGTTTGACCCGCACCGTCGGCGCGTGCAGCAGCTTGTCGACCACCCGGCGCACGGTCCGGGCCACCTCTTCGCGGTCCGGGTCGGCCAGGCCGGGCAGCTTCGACTCCAGCCGCAGCAGTTCGGCCTCGACCACGTCGGCGGCTCGCTGCCGCAGCGCCGCCACGGTCGGCGTCACCTCGGCCATCCGCTGGCCGGCCAGGTACTTGGAGAGTTCCTCGGCGACGATCGCGCGGGCCGCGCTGGTGTCGTCGGCGGCCGCGCCCGCGGCCGGGTCGCGCTGCAATGTCTCCATGTCGATCACGGTCACGTCGGGCAGACCCGCGACCGCCGGGTCCACATCGCGCGGCAGGCCCAGGTCGCAGATCACCATCTGGTGGTCGACCCGGGCGGAGTTCAGGGCCCGGTGCGCGTCGGCCAGCGTCACCACCGATCCGACCGCGCCCGTGCTCGTGATCACGATGTCGGCATCGGCCAGCGCGGGGACGAGCCCGGACAGATCCGACGCCGACGCGGAGGCCTCGTGCATGGTCGCGGCGGTGTGCGCCAGCCGCTGCGCGCGCTCCAGCGTCCGGTTGACCACGGTGATGTGCCCGACCCCGGCACGCGCGAGATGCGCTACCGCGAGACCGCCCATCGCGCCCGCGCCGATCACGACGGCGGCCCGATCATCGAGCGTGCCGAGCACCGCGCGGGCCCGGTCCAGCGCGACCGACACCACCGAGGCGCCCGCCCGGTCGATTCCCGTCTCGGAGTGCACCCGCTTGCCGACCCGCAGCGCGTGCTGGGCCAGTTCGTGCAGGGTGCGACCGGCCGCCTGCTGCGCGTCGGCGGCGGCGTAGGCGGCACGGATCTGGCTGAGCACCTGTTGCTCGCCGACCACCATCGAATCCAGGCCGCTGGCGACCGCGAACAGATGTTCGGCGGCGGCCTCGCTGTAGCGCACGTAGGCGTGCCGGGTCAGTTCCGGCAGAGGTAGACCGGAGTGCTTGGCCAGCAGATCACCGACCTCGGCCAGACCGCCGTGGAAGGCGTCGACCACGGCGTAGACCTCGACGCGGTTGCAGGTGGAGACGATCATCGCCTCGGACACGTGCTGCGAGGCGAGCATGCGATCGGTCAGCTTGGGCCGGTCGTCCTCGGTGACAGCAACCTTCTCCAGCACCGCGACGGGCGCGCTGCGATGCGAAATACCGACCAGAAGCACGCTCATGGTGCCACCACCGATCCCTTGCTGTTTGGCTCCGTTGCCGAATGCTTGATGCCCGCGTGCGACCGGTCCGCCACCCGGCGGCCGATCGGAGTGGACACCGCGGTCACGGTTTCGCCCGCGGCCACGCTGTGCGCCTCGTCCGGTGTGTCCGCCTCCGCACTGCGCGCCCGTTCGAACGACAGCATCTGCATCTCGACGGCGAGATCAACCCGGCGGACCTCGACCGACGACGGTGCGTCCAGCGCCGTCGGCGAGAAGCTGAGGATGCATTGCACACCCGCGGCGACCAGATCGTCGCAGACCGCCTGCGCGGCCGCGTCCGGCACCGTGATGACCGCGATGGTCGGCGCGAGTTCGGCGACGGCGCTGTGCAGTTCCGCGACATCGCGCACGATCAGTCCGCTGACCTGCTCGCCGATGATCGCCGGAGCGGAATCGAAGATGCCGACCATGCTGAATCCGCGCCGCCGGAACCCGCCGTAGCCGACCAGCGCGCGGCCCAGATTCCCCGCGCCGACCAGGATCACGCGGTGCCCCTCGGACAGCCCGAGTACATCCTCGACGCGGGCGCGCAGCTTGGCCACGTCGTAGCCGACGCCGCGAACACCGTTGGGGCCGAGGAACGACAGATCCTTGCGTAACTTCGCGGAACCGACACCCGCCGCGACAGCCAGTTCTTCACTCGATACGATGAGCACACCCTCGTCGGCGAGCAGGGCGAGCACCCGGAGATAGGTTGCCAGCCGAGCCACGGTCGCCTGCGGGATGTCCTTCTGCAGAGCCCTGCCGGAGACGCCGCCTGGCGCCTCATGCTGCTCTGTCACGTCGTTCGGCTCCTCGTCCGGCCGGGGATAGGTGTCCGGTTCGCTGTGCACCGCCGACGCCGGAGGGTGCCGGTATCGGTATGTCGGGGTTCGAGTGCTTCCACTGCCTGTCGCAGTCGGTTCGCGTGTCACCACCGTAACTGCTTGTGAAGCCCTGCACAAAGTCGGTGAATTCGGTCACTCGAGGTCGGGCCGTGCCGCCCCATTCAACCCGCAGTCGGCGGTGAGGTTCCACACAACGCGCCGGGCGGCGCGCTCAGCGGCGCAGATCCGCCCGCAGCCGCGTCTCGTCGACGTCGAAATAACTGTGTTCGCGCCCGTCGAGCAACACTACCGGCAGCCGATCACCGTATTCGGCCCGCAGCCCCGGATCGCTCGCCGCGGCCTCGTCCACGTCCACCGTCCCCGGCTCGATCCCGAAATCGCCGCAGATCACCCGCAACTGCTCCAGCGCGACGGTGCACATCCCACACCCCGCCCGAGTCAACAACGTCACCGAATGCGTGGAGTCGCCCATGCCCCCATTCAATCCCGCAAGCACGCCAACGCCCAAGGTTTGCGGCGCGGGGGGGGGGGGGTTTGGGGGCGCCCCCCGCCCCGCCGGGGCAGCCAGGGGGGGGGTAAAGAGGCCCCCCCCGCCCGCCCACCCGGCCCGCACCGCGTTGCTGCTCATCTACTGGCAGATCGATTTCTGCGGACCCGGCGGATACGTCGATCAGATGGGCTACGACCTCGCCCTCACCCGTGCCGGGCTGGCACCGACCGCGCGGGTGCTCGACGCCGCC
>NZ_JARWOP010000253.1 GCF_029868745.1 Nocardia wallacei
ACCCCCCCCCCCAACTAAAACTCCACCCACATGCTAATTTTCCCCCCCCGCCCCCTCCACCCCCCCCCCCCATTCCCCCCCCCCCCCCCCCCCACCCACCCCCCCGCCGGCCCCGGCCCCGGCGCCGAGTTCGGTTCCTGGCAAGGGCTTCTCCATGACGATTTCCCGGCTTCCGGCTTCCGTGGTGTCGCCCGTACGTCGGGACTGCCGAAAACCCACTTCGCCAGGGTGGCGGAGATCGATCTCCTCGACAATTGGATTATGTGCCGGGCAGGCGGATCGGCGCGCCTATTGTCGAGAAGTATGAGCGAGGATCGTCAGGTGTCGGTGGGGATGGGTACCGCATCGGATGCCGAGGGGTCGCTGGATGCGATATGCGATTTGTACGACGATGTGTTTTCGGCGCCTCCGTTTCTGTGGCCGGAAGGTGAGTCGGTTCGGCACCGGGAGTCGCTGCACGGGCTCGTCCGGGATTCGACCTTCGGATTTGCGTGGGCCAGAGCCTCGAAAACGTTGATCGGGTTCGTCTACGGGGTGGAGTTGAAGGCGGGCACCGACTGGTGGGAGGGCTTTCATCAGCCGATCCCGGCAGCATTCACCGAGGAGTGGCCGGGGCGTACCTTCGCGGTCATCGACCTTGCGGTCCAACGGTTTCGGCGTCGCGCCGGACTGGGGCGTGAACTGCTCGACACCCTGCTGCACAGCCGGACCGAGGAACGCGCGACCTTGGCCGTGCAGCCGCGGGCGGCGGACACGCATGCGTTCTATCGGGCGGTCGGCGGCTGGCGTCTGGTCGGGCGTCAGGACACCCGGGAATACGAATCCGCCCAGTTCGACGTCTACGTGCGTGATCTCGCGAAACCGTAGGGGCTACTTCCAATACGCGCGCCCCGCGACATTCTCCTTCGGGAGTTTGGTTTTCAGGGACTTGAGGATGGACCGGGTGGTGGCGGCGTCGCAGGCGGCCCAGCCGAAAGCGTCGGCGTCGCAGGTCAGTGTTTCGGCGGCTTGGCGGAGTAGTTGCCCGTAGTTGACGCGTTCGACCCACGTGATCTCGGTTTTGGGGCCGGAGCGGACGGGCAGGGTGCGGTCGGATTCGTACTGCCATTCCAGCCACACGCGGGCGGGGGTGTCCCCGATGGCGTCGAGCAGCGAATTGATGGCGGGGAGGGAGGCGGTGTCGCCGAAGAGGACGAACTCCGCCGGAAGCGGATCGGGGACGGCGAATTTGGAGCCCATCACCGTCGCGTCGATGACGTCGCCGACCGATGCCTGCTCCGCCCACCGGGAGGCGGGGCCGCCGTGCAGGGCGAACTCGATGTCGAACGTGTCCCCGGCCGGATCAGGGTCGACGAGGGTGTATCCGCGCTGCAGCAGGTCGCCCTTCTCATCGGGGAACCAGATGCGAATCCACTGGGTGGGATGCACCGGATGGTCGGCCAGCAGACCGCCGCCGGTGAAGCCCAAGCGCAGGTAGTTGTCGCTGATGCGGTCCACGGACGTGACCGTGAGCCGGTAGTCGTCGGCACGCAATGCCTTCAGGACGAGACCGTTGAAACCTTTTCCCATATGGTTAGGTTAGCCAAACCACATACCTTCGTCTCGGTGGGAGCTGTACGTTACTATGCGAAGAGGTTAGGCAAGCCTAGCCTTTGCGTGTGTGATGAAGGCTGGATTCTCGGCCGGTGAGGAGTCTGATGCTCGGCAAGGCTGACGTGCGAAACATTGTGGCAGCGGAGCTCGGAGTGCATCCCGAATCGATCGGCTACGAGGACGACCTGGTCAGCCTGGGCATGCACTCGATGATGCTGATGCAACTGGCCGCCCGCTGGCGCAAGCAGGGGCATGAGGTTCGCAGCTCCGAATTGGCCCTGCAGCCGACGATCGCCGCGTGGGCCGAGCTGCTGTCGGCCGCGGCCGAACCGGAGCCGCCCGCACCGGCGCCCGCCCCCGCCGAGATCACCGACGGCGACGAATTCGCGCTCGCCACAATGCAGCACGCGTACTGGGTCGGCCGCCGCCAGGATCAGCGACTGGGCGGCGTCGCGGCGCACCTGTACGTCGAGTTCGACGGGCGGGGCGTGCAGGCCGATCGGATGCGGCGCGCGGTCGAGCGACTGGTCCGCCGCCATCCACAGCTGCGGGTGCAATTCACCGACAGCGGCACCCAACGGGTGCTGCCCGAACCATTGCGGCCGGTTTTTCACCTCGTCGATCTCACCACCGAATTCGACGGTGGCCGAATGGAACTGGAACGGATCCGGCAGGAGAAGAGTCACCAGCGGATGGACGTCGACGCGGGGCAGGTCGTCGACATCACCCTCACCCTGCTGCCCGACGGCCGCCATCGCGTGCACGTCGACGTCGACATGCTCGCCGGTGACGCGTTGAGCTACCGCAGGATCCTGGACGACCTCGCCACCCTGTACGAAACCGACGCCGACGCAACCGATTCCATCGGCTACACATTCCGCGAATACCTATCGGACAAGCAGCGCACCGCCGTCGACAACTCCACCGCGAAGGCGTGGTGGGAGAGCCGCATCCGGCAACTGCCCGACATCCCCTCGCTGCCGGTGCTGCCGGAGAGCGAGCGGGCCGATCCGGCGCGCAGCATCCGCCTGCACCACTGGTTCTCGCCGGAGGCCAAGGCGCAGCTCAACAAGATCGCGCACGGGCACGGGGTCACTCCTGCGGTAGCGCTGGCGACCGTATTCTCCGAGGCGATCGCCCGCTGGTCCGCGCAGCAGCGGTTCCTGCTGAACGTGCCGCTGTTCGACCGCGAACCGCTGCACGACGACATCGACCGCGTGGTGGGTGACTTCACCAACTCGGTGCTGGTGGACGTCGATGCGCGCGAGCGGGAGTCGATGGTCGCCCGCGCCAAGCGCCTGCAGCGCGAATTGCACACCTGCGCGGCGCATTCCACCTACGAGGGCCTCGATGTCCTGCGCGATCTGGGCCGGTTACGCGGCGCCCCGGTCACCCCGTCGGTGGTGTTCACCTCCGGCCTCGACCTCGGCGAGTTGTTCTCCGACCGAGTGACCCGGATCTTCGGCGAGCCGGTGTGGATCCTGTCGCAGGGGCCGCAGGTGGACCTGGACGCCCAGGTGGTCGAGCTGGCCGGCGGGCTGATGGTGAACTGGGACGTGCGCCGCGACGCCATGCCCGCCGGCGTGGTCGAGGCCATGTTCGCCGAATTCCGGCGGCTGCTGCTGAGTTTGGTGGAACCGGGCGCGGACTGGCAGGCGTCGCTGTCGATCCCCCTGCCCGAAGCCCAGCGGGCGGTGCGCGACGCGGTGAACGCCACCGAGCGGGACCTCGGCGACCGCAACCTGCACGACGCGTTCTTCGCACTGGCCGAACGGGATCCGGACCGCACGGCGCTGCGCTGGCGCGACAGCGGGGCCGAAACCTACGGCGAGCTGGCGGACCGGGCACTGGCGGTCGGCCGCGCGCTGGCCGACGCCGGAGTGCGGCCGGGCGATACCGTCGCGGTCGTGATCGCCAAGGGGCACCGGCAGATTCCGGCCGTACTGGGCGTACTCGCCGCGGGCGCAACGTATGTCCCGATCGGCACCGGACAGCCGCAGGCCCGCCGCGACCGCATCCTGGCGCGCGCGGGAGCGCGGGTCGCCCTCGTCGAGGACGGCATCGAGCTGCCCGCGGGCGTCACCGCCATCCCGCTGGGCCAGGCCGTTACCGGCCCGCGCCTGGAGCGGGCGCACAGCCGCGCGCCCGAGACGCACGCGTACGTGCTGTTCACCTCCGGCTCCACCGGGGAGCCCAAGGGCGTCGAGGTGAGCCATCGCGCCGCCGCCAACACCATCGACGCCCTCGCCGCCCACTTCGTCCTCGGCCGCGACGACCGGCTGATCGGCCTGTCCTCACTGGAATTCGACCTGTCGGTGTTCGACATCTTCGGCGCCCTGTCGCTCGGCGGCACCCTGGTCTGCGTGGACGCCGATACCGAGCGCGACGCGGCGGCCTGGGCGGCGCTGATCGCCGAAACCGGTGTCAGCGTGCTCAATTGCGCCCCCGGCCTGATCGGCATGCTGCTCGACACCGCCACCGCCGAGCAGCTGCGCTCGATGCGCGTGGTGATCACCGGCGGTGATCGCGTGAATGCCGAACTGGGACAGCGCTTCCGGGCACGGGTGCCCGGTCTGCGCTTCGCCGGTCTGGGCGGCACCACCGAGACCGCCATCCACTCCACGGTCTGCGAGGTGACCGACGACTTCCCCGCAGAGTGGGCCGCGGTGCCCTACGGCACCCCGCTCGCGAACGTGCGGATGCGCGTGGTCAACGAGCGCGGCGAGGACTGCCCGGACTGGGTCGTCGGCGAATTGTGGATCGGCGGAACGAGTGTCGCCGACGGCTACCGCGGCGATCCGGAACGGACCGCGCAGCGCTTCGTCGAGGTCGACGGCGTGCGGTGGTACCGCACCGGCGACCTGGCCCGCTACCTGCCCGACGGGGCGGTGGACTTCCTGGGCCGCGCCGATCACCAGGTGAAGATCCGCGGCTACCGCGTGGAATTGGGCGAGGTGGAGTCGGCGCTGACCGCGCTGCCGCAGGTGCGCGAGGCCGTGGCGCTGGTGACCGACTCCGGCCGCTTGGTAGCGGCCGTCACCGCCGACGCCACCGTCGATTTCGCGGCGGCGCTGCGAGACGCGTTGCCCGCACACATGATTCCCGAGGCCGTCGAGGTCGTGGACGCGATCCCGTTGACCGCCAACGGCAAACTCGACCGCGCGGCGATCCGCCGTGTGATCGACGCCGAGGCGCTCGACGCGGCCGACGCCTACGTGGCTCCCGGCAACGAGGCCGAGGCGGCAGTGGCCTACATTGCCGCCCAGATCCTCGGGGTCGAGCGGATCGGCGTCGAGACCGACTTCTTCGAGATCGGCGGCAACTCGATCCTGGCCACCACCCTCACCGCCAAGGTGCGCGGGCTACTCCAGGTCGAGAAATTCGGTGTTACAGAGGTTTTCGAAGGACGGACAGTCCGCCGGATCACCGCCGGACTGCTCGCGGCAGAGACCACGCCCGGCCGGTTGGCGCAGGTGTCGCGGATCCTGCTCGAGCTCGCCGAGGTGAGCGTGCCCGAACCGGCGCCCGCGAGCTGAGCCGCGGAACCGCCGGAATTCGCCGTACACAGATTGGTTCGATAGATGCGTTCGCTGGAAGACCTGCAGGTAGCGATGGCGGCTCGGCTCGCCCAGGAGGGACTCGCGACCACCGCGGCCGTGCCGGTGCGCCGAGATCCGGCCCGGGCGCCGCTGTCGTTCGGGCAGCGGTACGTCTGGGCACACCAGCAGATCGCCCCCGACAGCGCGGCCTACAACCTCTGTCTCGCACTGACTTTCGCGGGCGACGTCGACGCGGCCGCGCTGCGGGAGGCGTTCACGGCGCTGGTCCGGCGGCACGAGGTGCTGCGCACGACCTATCACACCGACGAGAACGGTGAACCGTACCAGCGGATTCACCAGGACCTGCCGCCCCGGCTGACCGATGTGGACCTGACGGGCACGACGGACGCCGAAGAACGCCTGGCCGAACTGGTCGCCGCGGCGGCCCGGGAAACCTACGACCTGACCGCCGAATCGTCGCTGCGCGTCGTGTTCGTCCGGCTGCACGCCACGAAACTCGTCGCGGTGGTGTCCATTCAGCACATCGCGTGGGACGGCATGACGCTGCCCGCGCTGTCGCGGGACGTGGAGAACTTCTACCGGCAGGCCCTGACCGGTCCGGTCGAGGTGGAGCCGCTGGCATTGCAGGTGGCCGACTTCGCCGAATGGGAACAGGACCGCTTCCACGCCGAGGACCAGGCCGAGGACATCCGCTTCTGGGAGAGCCGATTCGACGGCGAGGTCCCCGAACTCCAGCTGCCCTACGATCGCCGCCCGGTCGCGGTGTCCGAGCGCGGCGACCGCGCCGACCGCCCGCTGAGCGACCGAGCCGACGCCGGTCTGCGGAAACTCACCGCCGCACTACGCACCACCCCATTCTCGGTATTCCTCGCCGCCTACCACCTGGCACTGCGGCAGCTGACCGGACGGCAGGACATGGTCATCGGCACCACGGTCGCCAACCGCGAGGAAGCCGGGATGGAGCTGCTCATCGGCAACCTCAGCAATATGCTGCCGCTGCACATCACCGGCGCTGCGGAAACCTTCGCCGAACTGGTCGAGCAGGTGCGGTCGGTGACCACGGAAGCGTTCCGGCACAAACACTTCCCGCAGGAGGGCATCGTCCGGGCGGTGAACCGGGCCACCGGGAACGTCGGCTCCAAGCTGTTCGACACCATGGTGCTGTTTCTGCACCAGAAGATCGACGGCCCGCAGTTGCCGGGCGCCACCACCAGCTGGGAACTGGTGGACAACGGCGGCGCGCTGCTGCCCCTGGTCGTCGAGACGTTCATGCACGACGACCGCACCGACGTCCAGATCACCTACCGCACCGACGTTTTCGACGCCGAGACCATCGCGCGCCTGCACGAGTACATCGACCGGATACTGGCCGAGGCCACCGCCGCCCGCCCGGTGCCCGACCTGCTCACCCTGTCCGACACCGACCGCGCGCACCTGGACGAGTGGTCGCACGGCACGGCGGTGGAGATCGAACGGGAAACCGTCGACGCCATGATCCGGCACTCCGCCGAGCGCTACCCCGAGCGGGTGGCGGTCGTCTTCGGCGACACGGAGCTGAGCTACACCGAATTCGATTCGCGCGTCAACAGACTCGCGCGCCTGCTGCTCGCGCGCGGCGTGCGCAACGGCGACCGCGTCGCCGTCTACGCCGAGCGCAGCGAACGGCTGCCGATCGCCTTCGCCGCGGTGCTGCGGGCCGGAGGGGTGTACTTCCCGGTCGATCCCGGCTACCCGGCCGACCGCGTGGAGTACATGTTCGGCGACGCCCGCCCGACCCTGGTGATCCGTGCCGCGCGCAAGGCCCTCGGCATCGAGCCGGGTGTCCCGGTAGTGGACCTCGACGCCCCGGACATTACGGAAGCGCTTGCCGCGCTCGATGATTCGCCCCTCGCTGAAACCGAACGCGCACGGCCGATCCATCCCTTGGATGCCGCATACCTGCTCTACACCTCCGGAACGACGGGCCGACCCAAGGGCGTGGTGATCCACCACCGCGGCGTGACGAACCACGTCCAGTGGATGCGGGACTACCTCGAGTTCGGCGCGGAGCGCATTCTGCAGAAGGCGCCCATCGGATTCGACGTCTCGGTGTTCGAACTGGTCAACGCGCTGTGCACGGGATCGGCGACGGTGCTGCCGCCGCCGGAGTGGTGGCAGGCCGACGTCGAGGCGCTGGCCGAGATCATCCATCGCCACCGGATCACCCAGATCTCGTTGGTGCCCAGCGTGGTTCGCGCGTTCATCGACGCCGGCCCCGATCCGGCCCGGTTGCAGTCGATGCGCTACGTGTACCTCGGCGGCGAATCCGTGCCCCCGGTCCTGGTGGAGGAGTCGAGCCGGTTCTTCGGCGGCACGGTCCTGGGCCTGTACGGACCGACCGAGGGGTCGATGGACCTCATGCACGAGGACTTCGCCGACACCGCCGAGCGCGACGAACTCCAGTCCGCGCTGATCGGGCGCCCGGAATGGAATTCGTCGGTGTACGTGCTGGACGAACAGTTGCGGCAGGTGCCGCCCGGCGTGGTCGGTGAGCTGTATCTCGGTGGCGTGCAGTTGGCGCGGGGCTACCACCGGCGACCCGACCTGACGGCCGCCGCCTTCGTCGCGTGCCCCTTCGCCGCGACGCCGGGCGACCGCATGTACCGCACCGGCGATATCGTGCGCTGGAATTCCCGTGGGCGGATGGAATATCTGGGCCGCGTGGACGACCAGGTGAAGATTCGCGGTCACCGCATCGAACTCGGCGAGATCGGCACGGTGCTGCGGCGGCTGCCGGGCATCGCGTCGGCGGCGGCCGTCACGGTGCAGCAGAGCGGCGGGCCCGCGCTGGTGGCTTACTATGTGCCCGAACCGGATTCGGCGGACGCCCCCGACGCCGACCGGATCAGGGCCGAGCTGGCCGAGCGACTCCCCGAGTACATGATCCCGTCGGCGCTGGTGCGACTGGACGCGCTGCCGCTGACCGCCAACGGCAAACTGGACCGGAAGGCCCTGCCCGTCCCGGATCTCGGTGGCAGCGGCGGCCGCGGGCGGGCGCTGCGCGACGAGGCGGAGCGCACCGTCGCCGAGGCGGTGCGGCAGGTGCTCGGCATCGCGGGCGCCACGGAGCTGGCCGCCGACGACGACTTCCTGGCGCTGGGCGGCGATTCCATCACCGCCATCCGGATGGCCTCCGCGTTGAAGAAGCGCGGCCTGCTCATCACCACCAGCGCGCTGTTCGAGGCGCGCACGATCGCCCGCATCGCCGCGGCCGCCGAACCGATCGTGGCCGGCGGGGCGCCCGCGCTCGCCGAGGTCGGCGACGAGACGGGCTGGATCCCGCTCAACCCGATCGCCACCGTGCTCACCGAACAGGCCGCGGACTACAGCGGTTTCAGCCAGACGACCGCGGTCGTGACCCCCGCGCACAGCACTCTCGACCAGGTGGCCGCCGTGCTGGCCGCACTGGTGGACCGGCACCCGATGCTGCGCGCTCGCGTGGCCGAGGATCCGGACGGGCGCACCGCCTTCTACGTCCCGGGCCCGGAGGAGCCCGCGACCGAACCCACGCTCACCGAGGTGGTGCTCGACGACGAGACGTGGGACCGCGCAGCGGGTTCCGCGCTCGGCGAGCAGCTGCGCCAGGTCAGCGAACTACTGGACCCGGCCGCCGGGCGGATGGTCGCGGCGGTGTGGCTGCGGTCCGTCGACGGCGCCCGGGGACGGCTGCTGCTGGTCATCCACCATTTGGTGGTCGACGGCGTGTCGTGGCGCATCCTGCATGACGACCTGCGCCAGCTGTGGGCTGACCCGGCGGCGGCAGCGGAGCCGGGGACCTCGGTGCAGACCTGGAACACCAGTCTGGTCGGACTGTCCACCGCCGACGCCGTGGTCGACACCCTGCCGTACTGGACGGCCGCGGCGGAGGGCGTCGATCCGCTGCTCGGCGGCCGGGAACTCGACCCCGCCGTGGACACCGTCGCGACCGTGCGGGAGATCACCGCAACCCTCGATTCCGACGACACCGCCTTCCTGATGACCACGGCGACCGCGGCGTTCGGTTGCGACTTCCTCGACATCCAGGTGGCGTCGCTGGCCGTCGCCGTGCACCGGTTCCGGCGCCGCCGCGACAGCGACGCCCGCACGGTGTCGTTGACCATGGAACGGCACGGCCGCGTCGAAACATTGTTCACCGGTGTGGATCTCGCCAATACGGTCGGCTGGTTCACCACCACCTATCCGGTCACCCTGGACGTGGGCGGCGGCTCCGAGGCGGAGTCGGCGGTGAAGGCCGTCAAGGAGCAGCTGCTCGCGGTGCCCGATTCCGGCATCGGCTGGGGGCTGCTGCGCTGGCTCAACCCCGAGACCCGCCCGGCCCTCGAACAGCACCGCACACCGCAGATCAGCTTCAATTACATGGGCCGCTTCGCCGTCACCGGTGCGGAGGACACGGTCGAGGACTGGTCGGCCGCACCGGAATTCGGCTACCTGGGCGGCCACGCCAACCCCGGCATGCCCGCGCCGGCGCTGCTCGACATCAACACGGTCGCGCTGACCGAGGACGACCGCGTCACCTTGCAGGCCTCGTTCCGTTTCCCGGGTGGCCTGCTGTCCGAGGACGACGCCCGCGAACTCGCCGAGCTGTGGGAATCCGGGCTGGGCGAGGTGGCGAAGGCGGTGCGCGACAACCAGTTCCGCCGACTCACCCCGAGCGACGTGCTCGCCGGTGAGGTGACCCAGCTCGACCTCGACCGCTGGCAGGAGATGTACGGCGAGTACGAGGACGTGTACCCGCTGGCGCCGATGCAGGCCGGGCTGTACCTGACCGCCCTCAGCGCCGGCGCCCGCGACGTCTACAACGTGCAGACGCTCATCGGCGTGCGCGGCGAGCTGGACGTGCCGCGCCTGGGCCGCGCCTTCGACACCGTGCTCAACCGCTACCCCAATCTGCGTGTGACACTGTCGGTCTCGCACGCCGGGCAGCCGTACGCGATCGTCGCCGGGCATGCCGAGGTGCCCGTGCGGGAGATCGACCTCTCGGCACAGCCGGACGCGAACGCGCGGCTGCACGAGTTCTACCGCGCCGATCAGGCCGAGCAGTTCGACCTGACCCGCGGGCCGCTGACCCGGGTCACGGTGGTGCACCTGCCCGACGCCACCCACACCGTGGTGCTGACCATGCACCACCTGCTGCTCGACGGCTGGTCCGGACAGCTGGTGTCGCGAGAGGTGTTCGCGGAGTACGCCGTTGCGGGCGCGGAGCCGATCGGCACGCCTGAGACCTTCGGGAAGTTCCTGGCGATGGTCCGCGACGGCCAGGACGCGGTGGAGCAGGCGTGGCGCCCGGTCCTCGAGGCCGTGCGACCGTGCCTGGTCGCGCCGGGCCGCGGCGTCGGCAGCGACGGCATCCCGGTGGAGCGCTCCTTCGCCATCGACGACGAGCTGGTGGAACGGGTGACGGCGCTGGCGTCCGAGGTCGGCACCACCTTCAGTGTGGTGTGCCAGCTGGCGTGGGCGAACGCGCTACGGTACGTGGCCGGCGGCGAGGATGTCGTGTTCGGCGAGGCGGTCTCGGGCCGTCCGGCCGACCTGGACGATGTGGACAACGCCATCGGGTGTTTCGCCAACATCATCCCGGCCGTCATCGGCTTCGACGGCGGCAAGAGCTGGCGGCAGCATCTGACCGAGATCCAGTCCCGCCGAGTGGATCTCATGGAGTACCACACCTATCCGCTCACCTCGGCGCTGCGCGCCTCGGGCACCCGCAAGCTGTTCGACACCATGTTCGTGTTCGAGTCCTACCCGCCCGGCCGCAAGGAACTGGAGCGGCTGCTCGGCACGGCGGGGCTGGAACTGGCGTCCTTCGAGGGTGCCGGGGCGACCGACAACGCCCTGCTGCTGATGATCTTCCCCGCCAATTCGCTGCTGCCCAGCGACTCGGTGCAGGCGGCGATCTTCTACGCCGAGGACGCCTTCGAACCCGACGACGCCCGGATCATCGAGGCCGCCTTCTACAACACCCTGCGCGCCGTCGCCGATGCCCCCGACGACCCGATCGACGCGGCCGCGGTACTGGACGAGGAGGACCAGGGCCTGCTGGTGATGCGGCGAATGTGGCAGTGACGTAACCGAATCGGGGACATCACCGAGTCGGGAGGAGGGGACATGAGCGGTCCGGAGATCGAGGACGTGCTGGCGCTCGCGCCGCTGCAGGAAGGTTTGTACTCGCTGTCCCACCTCTCGGGTGCGGACCACGACGTCTACACCATCCCGTTCGTCGTGGACATCGACGGGCCCCTGGATACCGCGGTGCTGCGGGCGAGTTTCGAGGCGCTGCTGCGGCGGCACGCGAACCTGCGGGCGGTGTTCTGGGACCAGGACGTGCCGCGGCCGGTGCAGATCGTGCCCGCCCGGGTAGAGCTGCCGTGGACCGAATGCGCCACGGAGCCGGGCGAATTGGACGCCCTCACCGCCGCGGAGATCGCCCGTCCGTTCGACCTGAGCCGCGGTCCCGCGCTGCGCGTCCTGCTGGCCGCGCTGCCGCCCGGGGCCGACGGCACGGCGCGGCGGCGCATGATCGTGACGATCCACCACATCCTGATGGACGGGTGGTCGCTCGGATTGCTGTTCACCGAGCTGCGCGCGCTGTACGAGGCCGGGGGAGCGGCGGACGCGCTGCCGCCGGTGCGGCCCTACCGCGACTACATCGGCTGGCTGGCGACGCAGGACATGTCGGCGGCGCAGCGCCGCTGGACCGACTACCTGCGGGTTCTCGACGGTCCGGTGATGGTCGCCGACGGCGGCGCCGCGAGTGGTCCCGGCGCGAAGGCCGAGATCACCCGCTTCGCGCTGCCCGCCGCCGAGACGGCGCGGCTGCGGCAGTGGGCGCGGGCGCGGGGGTTGACGCTGAACACCGTGGTGCAGTTCGCCTGGACGCTGATGCTGGCGCGGTTGACCGATCGCCCCGACGTCGCCTACGGCACCGTCGTGACGGGACGTCCCGATCAGATCGCCGGTGTGGACCGGATGATCGGCCTGTTCCTGAACACCGTCGCGGTGGCGTTCCGGCTCGACCCCGACGCCGCGGTGGTGGCCGAATGCGCTCGGCTGCAACGAGAGTCGGCGGCCATGCGGGAGGTGGGCTTCCTGAGCCTGTCGTCGGTGCAGCGGTCGGCCGGTTACGGTGCGCTGTTCGACACCATGTTCGTCTTCCAGAACGCGCCGATGGAGCATGCGTTCAGGGACGCCACGTTCGCCGACGGAACGACCTTTCGCCCGGTGATGACCGAGAACCTGACGCACTACCCGCTCACCGTGGTGTCGCATCTGCTCGGCGACGAACTGCTGGTGGTCGTGGAGGCGGTCGTAGAGTCGGTGCCTTACCTACCGGCCGACATCGGCACGAGCATGCTTGCCGTGCTGGGCCGCTTGCCCGACCACACCGATACCCCGACAGCCGATCTGGATGTGCTGCCACAGGCCGCGCACGCCGACCTGCTGCGCATCGCGACCACCCCGCAATGTGAACAAGTCTCGGAGACTTCGGTTTTCGCGCTGTTCGAACGGCAGGCCGCCCGCACTCCGGACGCTCTCGCGCTCACCACCGACACGGTGCGCCTGACCTACCGTGAGCTACACGACCGGTCGGCCCGGCTGGCAGGCGAGATCGCCGCGCACGGTGTCGCCGCCGAGGGTGTGGTGGCGGTCTTCCTCCCGCGCGGCCCGCAGGCGATCGTGGCCATCCTGGCCACGCTCGGCGCGGGCGCCGCCTACGTGCCCGTGGACGTGGGGCTGCCCGCGGCCCGGATCGAGTCGATCCTCGCGCAGTCCCGGCCGGATCTGGTGCTGGCGACCGAGGGACACGCCCGTGACCTCGACGGAATCCCGGTGCTGCGCTTGGACGATCCGGCGGTGGCCGAGCGGATCGCCGCGCGGGCGCCCGAGGTTCCGGTCGTCTCGCGGCATCCGGCGCATCGCGCCTATCTCATCTTCACCTCCGGCTCGACCGGGGAGCCGAAGGGCGTCGCCGGAACGCACGGGGCGCTGCTCGGCTATTTCGCCGACCACCGCGATCGCGTGTACCGGCCCGCCGAGCGACGGCTGGGCCGCAAGCTGCGGATCGCGCACGCGTGGTCGCTGAGCTTCGACGCCTCCTGGCAGCCGCTGATCGGCCTGCTCGACGGCCATGGCCTGCACCTGTTCGACGAGGAGGCGATGCGGGATGCGCAGCGCCTGGTCGACGGGATGGTCCGGCACGAGGTCGACATGATAGATACGACGCCGTCCCTGTTCCGGCAGCTGGCGGCGGAGGGACTGCTCGAGCACCGTCTCGCCGTGCTCGCGCTGGGTGGCGAGGCCATCGACCCCCAGCTGTGGGCGCGTCTGCGTGCGCTGCCGGATATCGCCGTGCACAACTGTTACGGGCCGACGGAGACGACCGTCGAGGCCGTCGTCGCCGATGTGGCCGCGCTCGAAGACATTGGGGCACAGCCCGATTCGCCCACGATCGGCGCGGCGACCGCCGGGATGTCGGCCTATGCGCTGGACTCCCGGCTGCGGCCGGTGCCCGTCGGCGTGACCGGCGAGCTGTACCTGGCCGGGCCGCAACTCGCGCGCGGGTACGTCGGGCGCCCGGGCGCCACGGCCGACCGCTTCGTGGCCGACCCGTTCGGTGCCGGCCGTATGTACCGCACCGGCGACCTGGTGCGCCGCCGGCCTGACGGCCTGCTCACCTATCTGGGCCGGGCAGACGACCAGGTGAAGGTGCGCGGGTACCGCATCGAGATCGGTGAGGTGGAGACGGCGCTGCGGACGCTGCCCGGCGTCGCGGCCGCGGCGGTGATCGTGACACGGCGCGGCGACGGCGCGAGCCTGATCGGCTTCGTGGTGTGCGCGCCGGGCCGGACCGCCGACCCGGCCGGTATGCGCGCGGCCCTCTCGGATCGCCTGCCCGCCTACATGATTCCCGCACGGGTCATGGTGCTGCCGCAGATTCCGGTCACGGTCAACGGCAAGCTCGATACTCGCGAGCTGGAGCGGCTCGCCGAGCAAACACACACGGCCGCAAGCGAATCCGACGCCGCGCCCGGCACCGGCACCGAGAAGGCCCTGGCCGCACTGCTCGCCGAGGTGTTCGACGGGCACGCGCCGGGCGTCGACGCCGATTTCTTCGCACTCGGCATGGACAGCATCGTCGCCATCTCGCTGGTGAATGCCGCACGGCGACACGGCATCTCGGTGTCCGCGCGGATGGTGCTGGCCAATCCGACCATCCGTGACCTCGCCGCGGCGATCGACCGCGGCGAGACCGGCGCGACCTCGACCGGCGCGGACGGCTACGGCGAGGTGACCCCATTGCCGATCGTGGCGTGGATGTACGCCCACGGCAATTACCGCCGATTCACCCAGAACATGCTGCTCACCCTACCCACGGGCATCACCCGGGCGAAGCTGGAGGCGGTGCTGCAGACGGTGCTCGACGGGCACGACGCGCTGCGGTCGCTGTCGGTGGATACGCCGGACGGCCCGCGGCTGGTGACCCGCGAGCCGGGCTCGGTGATGGCGAGCGATGTACTCACGCGCATCGAGGACGTGCCCGCCGACGCCGACGGCCGACACCTGCGTCCGGCCACCCACGCCGCGATCGACGAGATCGACCCGGGCACCGGCGATCTGGTGCGGGCGGTGTGGTTCCGTGGCCGCGCCGACGGCGACGTGCTGTTCCTCGCGATCCACCACCTGGCCGTGGACGTGGTGTCCTGGCACATCCTGGCCGCCGACCTGGCCGCCGCCTGGGAGCAGGTGCGCGACGGCGGCACACCGAAGGTGATGAGCGAACCCACCTCCTATCGCGCGTGGTCGCGGTTGATGGTCCAACGCGCCGGGCACGACGACGTGCTGGCGCAGCGCGACTACTGGGCCGCCCAGGTCGCCGGACCCGATCCGGCCCTCGGCAGCCGCAAGCCGGATCCGGCGCGGGACACCTGGGATTCGTTGCGGGCCACCATGATCCACACCCCCGCCGACACGACCGCGCGGGTGCTGGGCGCGACGACCGGAAGTGCGGGCGTCCGGGAGATCCTCCTGGCCGCCCTGACGATGACGCTGATCTCGTGGCGTCGGGAGCGAGGGGAGGACGACACGAACGGGGCGCTGATCGCCCTGGAGAGCCACGGCCGCGCGGACGAGGCCGTGGGCGCCGACAGTTCGGGCACGGTGGGCTGGTTCACCAGCGTGTTCCCGGTGCGGCTCGGCAGCGGTGCGATGGTCCTCGATGCGGACACCGCGGCGGCCGAACTGCTCGACTCCGTGACGGCACACGTCGCCGAGGTGCCCCGGCACGGCGTCGATTTCGGGCTGCTGCAGGCAGTGGCGCGGGTGCCGGAGCTGGTCGACGCGCCCGAACCCCAGGTCGAGTTCAACTACCTGGGGCGCTCCGATCTGCTGGAGAACGACCGACCGGCCTGGTCGATCACCACCGACGCCGTGTTCACCGAGGCTATGCCGATCGCCTCGGAACCCGATCTGCCACTGCGCTACGCCCTGGATGTGGTTGCGGCCGTGGGCAACAGCCCCGACGGACCGCGGCTGAGCACCCAGTGGCGGTGGAGCGCGGCACTGTTCACCGAGGCCGACGCAAAGCGCCTGGGAGAGCTGTGGAATCGCAGCGTCGCCGCGATCGCGAACGTATCGGAACGGTGATGCGGTGATGTGATCGCCCGCCACAACCAAGGGGATGGATTGATATGCACAGACCGGGATGGATAAGGAAGTTCCACAAGTCGCGATCCGCCGGCGGGCCGCCCTTGTTGATCTTCCCGCACGCCGGCGCCGGTGCTTCGACCTACCGGGCGTTTTCCAAGGCGTTCAGCAGACACTTCGACGTCATCGTCTTTCAATATCCGGGGCGTCAGGATCGCGCGCACGAGCCGCTGGCGACCTCGCTGCCCGAACTGGCCGCGGGCGCTCTCGCCGAATTCCGGAATTCCGCGTTCGACCGCGCGGGGATATTCGCCTTCGGGCACAGCATGGGCGCGCTGGTCTCTTTCGAATTCGTCCGGCTCGCCGAGGCCGCGGGCCTGGACGTGCGGCAGCTGACCGTGTCGGCGGCGGTGCCGCCGTGCCGCGCGGAACACCGGCCCCGCACACCCGTCGAGGACGAGGCCCTGCTCGACCACCTCACGATGCTCGAGGGCACCGGCTCCGACGTGCTGTCCAGTCGCGAGATCATGCGCATGGCGCTGCCCGTGCTCAAGGCCGACCACCAGGCCTCCGACGCCTACACCGGACCGGCGGACGCGGAACTGTCCGCCCGCATCCACGCCCTCGGCGGCGCCCAGGACCCGATCGTTTCCATCGCCGACCTGCACGGCTGGCGCCGCCACAGCGACGACGTCGAGGTTACGGTGTTCGACGGCGGGCATTTCTTCCTGAACGAACACGTCGACGCGATCGCGGAATCGGTGGCCCGGCACGTGGCGGCGGCCTGAGGGGGAGATGACTATGCCGACAATGGAAGACATCGATCACGTCGTAATTTCCGGAATGGCCGTGGAGGCGCCCGGAGGCATCGACGGACCCGGAGCGTATTGGGCCGCGCTGGCCGACGCGCGAGAAATGATCGGACCGTTTCCCCGGGACCGGGGCTGGCCGATCGAGGAAATGCTGTCGCTGTCGCGCCTGGACGGCTGGGGCACGGTGCGGGACGCGGGCGGATTCCTCGACCGCGCCGCCGCTTTCGATCCGGCGTTCTTCGGAATCAGTCAGCGCGAAGCGCTCGCCACCGACCCGCAGCAGCGGGTGGCGCTGCGGGTGGCGTGGAAGGCGCTGGAGAACTCCGGAATGAATCCGGCCGCCCTCGACGAGGAGGACGCCGGGTGTTTCGTCGGCGTTCTCCCGATGGAATACGGGCCGCGCGGCGCCGAGGTCAACGAGTACAGCGGGCACCGGGTGGTCAGTCAGGTCACGATGAGCGTCGCCGGGCGGGTGTCGCACTGTCTGGGGCTGATCGGGCCGTCGGTGACCGTCGACACCGCCTGCACCTCGTCGCTGACGGCACTCCATCTGGCGGCGACCGCGGTGCGCGGCGGCGAATGTGAGTGGGCGCTCGCCGGTGGCGTGTGCGTGATGGGGTCGCCGATCCTGTTCTACGAATTCTCCAAGCACAACGCCCTCTCGGCGGACGGGCACTGCCGGTCCTACGCCGACGACGCGACGGGCACATTGTGGGGCGAGGGCGCGGGTTTCGTTCTGGTGGAACGGGAATCGCGCGCCCGGCGACTCGGCCACCGGATCTACGGCCGCATCCTGGCTTCGGCCCACAACCACAACGGGAAGGGGAAGCCCATCCTCACGCCGCGCATCGACGCGCAGGAGCGGGTGATCCGCAAGACCATCGATCTGGCGGGCATCGACCCGGACGAGATCGGCATGGTCGAAGGGCACGGCACCGCGACCAGGGCCGGTGATCCGGTGGAACTCACCGCCTTGCAGAACACTTACGGCGCCACGGATTCCACCACGTTGGTGGGCTCGGTGAAATCGAATATCGGCCACACCCAGGCGGCCGCCGGGGTGCTGGGCCTGATCAAGTTGCTGCTGGCGGGGCGGCACGGCCGGATCCCGCCGAGCCTGCATGCCGCCAACCCCACCACCAAGGTCGACTGGGACCGGTCCAGCCTGCGCCTGGCCACGACACTGCAACCGTGGCACGCGCGTAGCGGCGTCCGCTGCGGCGCCGTCTCCGCTTTCGGCGCGGGCGGGGCCAACGCGCATGCCATCGTCGCCATGCCCGCGCCGGAGGAGGCGGATCATGTCTAGCTATCGACTGCCCGACGGATCGGTGCCGATTCTGCTGTCGGCGGACCATCTCGACCTGCTGCCCGGCGCGGCCGCCGCCCTGCTGTCCTATGTCGCGGAACATCCCGAGGCGTCCCCGGATCGCGTGGGGGACATGTTGTTCCGCACTCGGGCCGCCCGCCGGCACCGGGTGCTGGCAATGGTCGACTCCCGCGACGGACTGGTCGACGCACTGCGGGCGATCGTGGACGGCCGCAACCATCCGGCGGTCGTGCGGTCGGCCGAGCCCGCGGCGGCGCGCCGATCGGCGTACGTGTTCCCCGGCCAGGGCGGGCAGCGACCGGGCATGGGCAAGCTGTTCTACGAGCACATGCCCGCGTTCCGAGCGGAGGTCGATCGGTGCGGCGAACTCTTCGCCGAGCTGTTCGGCGCCTCGCCGACGGCGTATCTGCTGGACGCGGACCTCGAGCCCGGCGACAGCGCCCGCGTCGTGCAGCCCGCGCTGTTCGCGGAAATGGCCGGGCTGGCCGCGATGTGGCGGTCGGTCGGGATCACGCCGGACGTGGTGGTGGGCCACAGCCAAGGCGAACTCGCCGCCGCCTATGTGTCGGGCGCGATGACGCTCGCGGACGCGGTTCTCGTCGTCGGCGCCCGCGCCCGCGCCGTCGACACCATCGCCTCGGATCGGTACGCCATGGCCGTGGTGGCCGCCGACCGCGAGGAATGCGAGGAACTGCTGGCCCGGCGCTCCGGCTGGGCGCAGGTGTCGGTCATCAATTCGCCACGCATGGTGGGCATTTCGGGCGAGCGGGACACCGTCGAGGACGTCGTGGCGACGCTCACGGCGGACGACCGGTTCGCCCGCCTCATCCGGGTGGAGTACCCGGCGCACACCGATCGGGTCACCGATGTGCGCCAGCAGGTCCAGGACGCGATGAGTGGCCGGCTGCGGCATCCACACTTCCTGGATACCGACATCGACTGTCTCGGAGCCACTCTCGGCGGCGCGGTGACCACCGATCTGCCCGTGGACGAGTACTGGTTCTGGAATCTGCGCAATACCGTCCGATTCGACAAGGCCATCGATGCGGCGGTCGCGCGGGAGGTCGACACCTTCGTCGAACTCGCGGAGCATCCGACGCTGGCGCTGTCCATCCAGGAGAATCTTTCGGCCGCCGCGCCGGGCCGCCGGGTCACGGTCACCGGCACCTCCAGCCGCGCCGCGACGGACCTGTCGGAGTTCACCAGGAATCTCGCGACGCTGGCCGTGCACGACCTCGACTACCGGTGGGACGCGCTGCGGGTCGAGTCCGACGAGGTGGTGCGGCTGCCGCTGGACGATTTTCCGAACACCGAGATGAACGAGGTGCGGCTGTGGCTGCCGTACAACGCCGCGGCCGCGGCGCGAAACGTGGTCCCGGACAACGTGTCCCCGCCCTCCCCACCGCCCGCGGCCGTCGAGCGCGACCCGATTCGCACGGCGCTACCGCAGCTGCTGGTCGAGACGTGGAATCGGCTGGCGCACCGCAGCCTGGCGGCCCCGCGTTCGCTGGGCGTCATCGACCACACCGGGCAGTGCGCTGAGCTGGCCGCCGCCCTGTGCGCGCACGCCCCGGACCAGGGCGCGTCGGCTCGGCTCATCGATGTCGCCGCCGGGGACGACACCGGCGACGTCGACACCCTCGTGGTGCTGCTCCCCGCGCTGCCGGAGTTGCCCGCCGCCACCGCCGTCGCGGAGGTCGCGGAGTTCTTCGGAACCCGCGCGTGGTGGTCCAAACCCGGTGCCGCGGTAACGGATTGGTGGCTGGTCACGGTCGGCGGGGAAGCGGCGGTGCGGGACGACGCGCCGCCGCATCCCGTGCCCGCCGCGGCCGCCGCGGGATTCCGCTGTGCCGGAACCGAATACCCGGACGTGGCCTTCCGGCATCTGGACCTGTCGCCCGGCGAGACCGGTGCGGACGAGGCGCCCACGATCATCACGGCGCTGCACACCGCCGACGAGCCGGAGCTGGCACTGCGCCGCGGGACGCTGTATGCCAAGCGGCTCGTGGAGGCGGATCAGGAGGGATCCGAGCTGGTGGCGGTGCCGGACAATGTCGTGATCCTCGGCGGCACCGGCGCGGTCGGCTTGGAGTTCTGCGACCATGTCGCGCGGCACGGCGCCCGCCGGATCGCGCTGGTGAGCAGGTCGGGCGAGACCGCCGCGGTCGGTGATCGGCTGCGGGGGCTCCGCGATCTCGGCGCCGAGATCCGGGTGATCCGGTGCGATCTCGGCGACGAGGCGGCGACCCGGCGGGTGGCGGACGCCTTGCGCGATATGCCCGCGGGTCTCGTCGTGCACGCGGCGGCCGATATCGCGGGACTGACGAACATCGAACTGATCAACGTCACCGCGGCCGAGGCCGACCGCGTGGTGCGGGGCAAGGTCGTCGGCCTAGCGCACGTACTGGATTCCCTTGCCCTGGAAAAGGATTGCCGACTGCTGCTGTGCTCCTCGCTGGCGGCGACCCTCGGCGGGCGCGGGATGAGCGTCTACGCGGCGGCCAACCGGATGCTCGACGCCGAGGCCCGGCGCCTGCGGGCCGCGGGCCGCGACGCCGTCTCCGTGCAATGGGGACAGTGGGCCGTGCACCGCGGTGCGGGCACCTCCGCCGCCGACGTGCTCGCCGGTGTGGGTTATCTGCCCATGCGCTCCGAGGACGCCGTCACGCTGGGTCTGCGCGGCCCGCGCGAGAACACGATCGTCACGGCATTCGATTGGGACCGTGGGCGTTCCGTGCTCGGTCAGTACGGGTACGGCCCGGTGCTGTCCCAGCTGGAGACCCCGGAACCGGTCCACGCCGACCCCGTCCCGGAGACTCGGGCACCCGTCGCCGAGACAGCGGTACCGCAACGGCTGCTGCAACTGCTCGCCGAGGTCATCGGCGCGGACGATCCCGCGACGATCGATACGGCGCGTCCGCTGGTGGCGGTCGGCCTGGACTCCCTCCAGGCCCTGGAACTGCGCAGGCGAGTCGACGAGGAATTCGGTCACGACCTTCCTGTCGCGGATCTCATCGGCGGCGCGTCACTCGACGATGTGGTGCGGGCCGTCGGCGGGCGGTCGGCGGTCACACCTGCTCCGATGTCGGCGACCGGGTCGCGCTCCACGTCCGCACGGGCCGACGGCCTGGAGCGGCCTGTGCCGGAGACGCTCGACGCGGACCGAATCCACACCGCCCGAAGAGATCTGGACCTCTTCGGGCTACGCGCCATGCTGCGGGTGCTGCGGCCGGTGCTGGACTCCGAGACCTTCCGCACCGACGAGGAGATCGCCGCCGCACTGGAATTCGCGCCGCGGCACCGCTGGCTGCTGCGGCAGTGGCTGCTGGCGCTGACCGAGAACGGTTGCCTGGACCACGATCCCGAGCGCGGACACCGGTATCGCGCCGAGGTTCCCGCGCCGTCGCGGGACGACCTGTCCGAGGTGTGCGCCGATCTCGGCTACGCCCGCGAGTTCGCCACCTTCCTGTCCGGCTCCGCGGACCGCCTGCTCGACCTGGCGCAGGACCGGTTGCGAGTGCAGGAACTACTGTTCCCGAACGGCGACATGGTCACCGCGGACACCTTCTACCGCGACAATCTCGGCAGCCGATATCTCAACAGCGCCGCCCGGGAGGCCGTCGCCGAGGTCGTCGGGCGGCTGCGGCCCGACCGCGCGGCCGTCCGAATCCTGGAACTCGGCGCGGGCGTGGGCGGGCTGACCAGTGAGGTCGTCGCCGGATTGGTCGGGGAGCCGGTGGATTACCACTTCACGGACCTGTCCGCGTTCTTCCTCAACGCCGCCCGGAAGCGGTTCGCCGACGTGCCGGGCATGCGGTTCGGGATCGTGGACATGAATGCCGACCTGCCTCGGCAGCCCCGCTGCGACATCGTGCTCGCCTCCAATGTGCTGCACAACGCGCAGCACATCGGGCAAACCCTGCGGCAACTGCACGATCTGCTGGAACCCGGCGGCGCGGTGATCTTCCTGGAGTTCTGCCGGGCGCACTGCCTGATGCTGACCTCGGTGCACTTCCTGATGTCGCCACGCGCGGGCGGAATCCGTGCGGGCGAGACCGATGTGCGGGCCGGGACCGACCGGATCTTCCTGACCGAGGACGAGTGGCTCGGCCAGCTCACCGCCTCCGGCCTGACACCCCGGCCGGCACTGCCCGCGGCCGATCATCCGCTGGCGGTATTGGATCAGAAAGTGTTTGTCGCCGTGCGCGATCAGCGGGAATGACGGGCCGCCGGAGATTTGCCGTCGCCCTCCGGCGCGGTCATAGCGACCGTGCGCGAGTGTCTGTTCGGTCATGTGACCACCCCCTGTCTCCGGGGGCACCCCTCGGGTATATTAGGTTTGCCTCACCTACATCGACCCGGCGTGGATTTCGATCCTGCCAGGCCGATGTCCCGGGGTGCAAGCAGTCGGGCGGAACGAGAGATATCTGAGCAGACCAGTGAATACGTGATCGTTCGCCGTCGCGCTCGGCCGTCCGTGGGCGGGCCGATGCCCGGGATTCGCTGTGGCTCCGGCCATTCCACCTGGCAGTCCGTGTGAAGAGAGATATGTGATATGGCAACTACTCCCGGTTGGGTCAGACAGTTTCACAAGCCGCGTGCGGCCGGAGCGGCGCCGCTGGTGATCTGTCCGCACGCGGGCGGCGGCGCCTCGACATACCGGCCGTTCTCCAAGCGGCTGTCCGAGGATTTCGACGTCATCGTGTTGCAGTACCCCGGGCGGCAGGACCGGGCGCGCGAGGCGGCGCTCGGCACCCTGCCGGGGATTGCCGCCGGCGCCTTCGACGAGTTCGCCCGCTCCTCGTTCAACCGGGGCGAGCCGCTCACGGTGTTCGGGCACAGCATGGGCTCGATCGTGGCGTTCGAATTCACCCGGCTCGCCGAGGCGGCCGGACTACCGGTGCGATTACTGGGGATCTCCGGCACGGTCGCACCCTCGCGCGTCGCGGACATGCCGAACCATCCGACCGACGACGAACTGCTGCTCGACCACCTCACCGGACTGCAGGGCACCGGCACCGACGTGCTGGGCAACCGCGATCTGATGAAGATGGCGCTGCCGGTACTCAAGGCCGACTACGCCGCCTTCGACCGCTATTCGTGCCCGGCGGACGTGCGGGTGCAGGCGCCGATCCGCGCGATGGGCGGCAGCGACGACGAGTTCGTCACCATGGGCGAGCTGTACAACTGGCAGCGCCACACGGCGGCGGAACTGCAGGTCGAGATGTTCGACGGCGGGCACTTCTATCTGCACGATCAGGTCGCGGGAGTATCGGAACTGCTTGCGGCCGAACTGGAGACCGTGCGATGAGCGAGGTCGCCGACCCCATCGTGATCACGGGCCTGGCCGTCGAGGCGCCCGGCGGCATCGAGACGCCGGCGCAGTACTGGGCGGCGCTGGCCGACGCACGGGACCTGACCGGCCCCTTCCCGCGCGACCGCGGCTGGCCGATCGAGCGGCTGCTGTCGCTGTCGGCGATCGAGGGCTGGTCCGAGGTGCGCGACGCGGGCGGATTCCTCGACGCCGCAGCCGAATTCGATCCGATGTTCTTCGGCATCACACCGCGCGAGGCGGTCGCCATGGATCCGCAGCAGCGGGTGGCGCTGCGGGTCGCATGGCGCGCGCTGGAGAACGCCGGAATCAAACCCGGCGCCATCGACGGCGAGGAGGTCGGCTGCTACATGGGCGCGTCGCCGACCGAATACGGCCCGCACGCCGCGGAGGTCAACGACTACAGCGGATATCGCGCCACCGGCACCGCCCTCGGCGCGGTGGCCGGACGGATCTCCAACTGCATGGGCCTCGGCGGGCCCTCCATCGTGGTGGACACAGCCTGCGCCTCGTCGCTGGCCGCGCTGCATCTGGCGGCGGCGGGGATCGCCGCGGGCGAATGCGAGTGGGCGCTGGCGGGTGCGGTGTGCGTCATGGGTTCGCCCGGCGCGTTTTTCGAATTCTCCAAGAACAACGCCCTCTCCGCCGACGGGCAGTGCAAGCCCTACTCCGACGATGCCGACGGCACGCTGTGGGGCGAGGGAGCCGGCGTCGTCGTGCTGGAACGCGAATCGCGGGCCCGGCGCTTGGGCCACCGGATCTACGGCCGCCTGCTCGCCAGCCGGGTCAACCACAACGGCGGCGGCGGGCCGATCGCCGTGCCCAGCACCGAGGCGCAGCGGCGCCTGATCCGCAAGACCGTCGAGGCGGCGGGCATCTCGCCGGACCTGGTCGGGATGATCGAGGGGCACGGCACCGCGACCGCGGTCGGCGATCCCCTGGAACTCGCCGCGCTGCAGGACGTGTACGGAACCGGCACGGCGCGACTGGGTTCGGTGAAGTCGAACGTCGGTCACGCCCAGGCGGCCGCGGGCATGCTCGGGCTGATCAAGGTCCTGCTGAGTGGTCTGCACGGATACATCGCGCCGACCCGATTCGCGGACAACCCCACCACCAAGGTGGATTGGACCGCGTCGGGCCTGCGCCTGGCCGCCAAGCTCGAATACTGGCAGCCCCACGACGGGATCCGCTACGGCGCGGTCTCGTCGTTCGGCGTCTCGGGCACGAATGCCCATGCGCTGCTGGCCGTTCCGGCCGTGGAAGAGGAGATCCATGTCTAGCTACCGACTTCCGGACGGCAGCGTTCCGGTACTGCTGTCCTCGGATAACCCCGAGACACTCCGCGCGGAGGCCGCCGCCGTCGCCGACTACCTCGCCGACCACGGCGACGTCTCGCCGGATCGAGTGGCCGACATGCTTTTCCGCACCCGCGTCGCGCGCCGGTACCGGGCCCTGGTGATGGCGACCGGGCACGCGGAACTGCTGACCGCGCTGCGCGCCGTCGCGGCGGGCGAGCCGCACGCGGACGTGGTGAGTTCCGAAAAGGCCGCCACCGCGCGGCGGATCGCGTACGTCTTCCCGGGGCAGGGCAGTCAGCGCCCCGGCATGGGCCGGATGCTCTACGACCACTCCGAGGCCTACCGGGCCGCGGTCGACGAGTGCGACAAGGTCTTTCACGAGCTGTACTCGTGGTCGCCGCTGCCGTATCTGCTGGACGCGGATCTACCGGCCGACGACAGTGCGCGGACGGTGCAGCCCGCGCTGTTCATGCAGATGGTCGGCGTCGCCGCGATGTGGGCGGCGGTCGGGGTGCGCCCGGCGGCGACCGTGGGTCATTCGCAGGGCGAGATCGCCGCGGCCTACGTGTCGGGCGCGCAGACGCTGCGCGACGCGGCCCGCATCGTGACCACCCGCGCGACCATCGTGGACGGGCTGCAGCTGACCGGCTACTCCATGGCCGTGCTCGGCATCGACCGGGACGAGTGCGAGGACCTGCTGGCCCGGCACGCGGGCTTCGCGGAGCTGTCGGTGGTCAACTCGCCGCACATCCTCGCCATCTCCGGCGAGCGGGCGGCCGTGCTGGCGATCGTCGAACTGCTCAATGCCGCAGGGAAATTCGCCAAGGAGATCCGGGTCCAGTATCCGGCACACACCTCCTACGTCAGCGGTTTCCGCGACGTGCTGAACCGCACGGTCGGCGACGATATGGACAACCGGTCGTTCATGGACAGCGAGATCGACTTCATCGGGGGCACCCTGGGCGACCGCGTCGACCCGGACCTGTCGATAATCGACTACTGGTACCTGAACCTGCGCAACCGGGTTCGCTTCGACCGGGCCATCGACATCGCCGCCGGCCGGGGCGTCGACACCTTCCTCGAGATCTCCGAGCACCCCACGCTCATGCTGGCCATCCAGGAGAATCTGGCCGCCGTCACCCCGCAGCGGTCCTTCCAGGCGCTGGGCACCTCGCGGCGGTCCGCCGAAGACCTGCGTGAGTTCACCCGCAACGTGGCCGGCGTCGCGGTGCACGATGCCGGATTCGACTGGGAAGCGTTGCGGGTCAGCGCTTCCGGCGGCGCGGTGACCCTGCCGCTGCTGGACTTCCCGAACACCCGGATGGCCGCGAAGACGCTCTGGGCGCCGTACCCGTACGCGGACACCGCAACGTCGGCGACCCCGCGCGCGGCGGGCGAGCGCGCCGCCGACGGCACGGTCGTGCCGCAGCGCTTCGCCGAGCATTGGACGCGGTTGCCGCGGCGAAAGATGGTGCCACCGCGCACCATCGCGCTCGTGGACCCCTCGGACCGCTGCGCCGATCTCGTGTCCTCGATCTGCGCGGCCGCGCCGCGGCACGGCGCCACGGTCGTCTACACCGACGAAACGGGCACGCCCACCGCGTCGTTCGACACCCTCGTCGTGCTGGTTCCGCCGTCGTCGGGCGCGGAGGTCGCGGCGGCGGTCGATGATGTCGCCGAATTCCTCGGCGACCGTTCGTGGTTGCCGGAGCTGACCGGGGTCAGCGATATCTGGCTCGTCACCACCGGTGGCGAACAGGTGCTGGAGACCGACGTCCCCGGCCTGTTCCCGGCCGCCGCGCAGGCCGGATTCCGTTGCCTGGGAGCCGAACACATCGGCGTCTCCTTCCGGCACATCGATCTGGCCGCCGACGCGGACCCGGCGGCTGCCGCCAAGGGGCTGGTGGAATCGCTGCACACGGCGGGCGAACCCGAACTGGCGGTGCGCGACGGCGGCGTCTACGCCAAGCGCCTGATCGTCGACGACACCGCCGCCGACCGGCCGCTGGACCCGCGCGAACTGCGCGAGGTCGTGATCGTCGGCGGCACCGGCAAACTCGGGCTGGACTTCTGTGAACGGTTCGTCGCCGCCGGTGCGGGCCGCGTCACCCTGGTCAGCCGCACCGGCGGCGATCCGGCCGCGGTGCAGCGGATCCGGAGCATCCAGCGGCTGGGCAAGACCGAGATCGTCCGCAAGAGCTGCGATGTCGGTGACGAGGACGCCGTGCGCGCGCTGGCAGATGAGTACCGGGCCACCCCGGCGACGCTGATCGTGCATGCGGCCGTGGACTATTCGGCCGCCGAGGCCGATCCCACCCGGGACACCATTCGCGCCGCGGCCGCGGCCAAGGTCGTCGCCCTGGATCACCTGATGCGGCACTTCCCGCTCGCCGCCGACGGCCGCGTCGTGCTGTGCTCCTCGCTGTCGGCGACGCTCGGCGGGCGCGGGCACATGGTGTACGCGGCGGTGAACCGGCTGCTCGACGCCGCCGCCGCGCGCTACCGCGACCAGGGTGTGCGCTGCTGCGCGGTGCAGTGGGGGCTGTGGCGTGCGGTCGGCGCGGACAACGCGGAGGCACTCGCCAAGATCAGCGGCACCGGCCTGCTGCCGATGGAGCCCGTCGCGGCCGTCGCGGCGGGATTCGCGCCGGACGCGGCGAATACGCTCGTCGTCGCGGCGGAGTGGGGGCGAATCCGGGACCTGTACACCGTGTTCGGCTACCAGGCCCTGTTCGCCGAACTGCCCGAGGATCGGCCCGAGCCCGCCGATTCCGTTGCGGCCGAGACGGATTCACCGCCCCTGCCGGAGGTGGAGGCGGTGGCGGAGCCGGTGCGAGCCGCGCCGCGCGACACCGCGGACACGGTCCGCGACGCGCTGCGCACGGTGATGGGCCTGGGCAGCACCGAGACCATCGACGGCTCGGTCCCGCTGGTGGCCCTCGGACTCGACTCGCTACAGGCCCTCGATCTGCGTAAACGTGTCGAATCCGACCTGAAGCGGGACCTGCCGGTGACGGCGATCCTGGGCGGCGCGTCCCTGGACGAGGTGGTGTCGCTGCTGGGCTGAGCGCGACCGGAGCGGGCGACGAAGGGGTAGAAACCCGTAGCTGATTAGGTTAGCGTTACCAAAGTAATAGCTGCGGGGATCTATGAGCACTCAGACGGAGAGCATTGTGTCGGAATCAGTGACAGGAGCGGCCGGTTCGCCGGGAGCGGACAACGCGATCGTGGTCGAGTCCGTGGAGAAGTCGTTCGGGGCGGTGCAGGCCTTGCGGGGCATCACCTTCAGCGTGCCGGCCGGCAGCGTGCTGGGCGTGCTCGGCCCGAACGGCGCCGGGAAGACGACGACCGTGTCCATCCTGTCCACGCTCACGCGGCCCGATGCCGGCCGGGCCGAGGTCGCCGGATTCGACGTCGTCCGCGACGCCGCCCGGGTGCGCTCGTCCATCATGCTCACCGGCCAGTACGCCGCCCTGGACGAGATGCTCACCGGCCGTGAGAATCTCGTGCTGTTCGGCCGCCTGATGGGCCTGCGCCGCAAGGCCGCGCAGGGCCGGGCGGTCGAGCTGCTGGAACAGTTCGGGCTGACCGAGGCCGCCGACCGGCGCGTCGGTCAGTACTCCGGCGGCATGCGGCGGCGCATCGACATCGCCTGCGGCCTGGTGCGCCCCCCGAAGGTCGTGTTCCTCGACGAGCCGACCACCGGCCTGGATCCGGTGAGCCGCCAGAGCCTCTGGGCGCTGGTGCGCTCGCTCAAGGAACAGGGCGTCACGATCCTGCTCACCACGCAGTACCTTGAGGAGGCGGATGCGCTGAGCGACAACATCATCGTCGTCGACAAGGGCACGGTGATCGCGGAGGGCACCGCCGATCAGCTCAAGGCCCGCTCCGGCGCCAGCTACTGCGAGGTGGTCCCGGTCGACGCCGGTGACGTGCCCGCCGTGGTGACCGCGCTGTCCGGGCTGGGCGAGATCACCATCGCGGAATCGCGGGACCGGGTGTCGCTGCCGGCGCCGGACGGCGCCGTGACGCTGTCGGAGGCGTTGAGCCGAATCCAGGGCGCCGGAATCGAACTGATCGACATCGCGCTGCGCCGCCCCTCCCTCGACGAGGTCTTCATCGAGCTGACCAAGCCGACCGTGGGGGCCGGGGCGTGACGGCGGCGGTATCCGCCCCGGAGACGCCCGGCGTCGCTCGCGACGGCGAAACCATTCCGGCCGCACTGCAATTGAGCGCGCTGAGCGGTCGCAGCATCCGCACCACGCTGCGTGAGGGCGACGTGGTGCTGGCCTTCTTCCAGCCGCTGGTGTTCTTCGTCTGCTTCTATGTCCCGCTGCGCCGGTCGCTGGAGGGGCCGGGCATCGACTACGCCCAGTACCTGCTGCCCGTCATCGCGGTGTTCGCCATGTTCTTCACCTCGATGTTCGCCGGTGATCGGGCCGCGCGAGAGGTGGTGGGCGGCATGGCGACCCGGCTGCGCTCCATGCCGGTGCCGCCCTGGATTCCGGTGACCGCGCGGATGTCGGCGAGCCTGGTACGCACGGTGACGGCGCTGGTGGGCGCGCTGGTGATCGGCACGGTCTTCGGCTTCCGGTTCCAGTCCGCCGGTGGCGCAGTGCTTTTCGTCGTGCTGCTGCTGGCCTTCGGTGCGGCGCTGGTATTCGCGACCGACGCGCTCGGCACCGTCACCCGCAACTCCGAACTCAGCGGCACCGTGCTCTTCGGACCGCAACTACTGCTGATCATGACATCGACGGGATTCGTTCCGGCCGTGGGCTTTCCGGGCTGGATCCAGCCGTTCGTCCGCAATCAGCCGGTCTCCCAGATCACCGCGGCGCTGCGCGGGCTGGCCGACGGCCGGCTGGTCTCGGAGCTGGCCGTGGCCGTGGCCTGGATCCTCGGGCTACTGGTGGTCGGTGCGGTACTGGCGGTACGCGCGGAAGGACGGCGGGCATGAGCGAAACAACCACTGTGCGAGTCGATATCACGAGCGTGGACGCCGCGGGCGGACCGGCGACGGGGCTCGCGGCGCTGCCGTCGCAGAGTCTGGTGGAGACCGGGCGCCTGCTGCGCCGATGGTCACGGCAGCCCGAGGTGATCACCAGCACGCTGGTGTTCCCGATCCTGCTGCTGCTGATGTACGACCTGGTCCTGGACAAGGCGCTGGGCGCCACCGGCGGCGACCCGATCTACGGGTTCGTGCCGATGATCGCCGTGGCCGGGGCCATGTACGGCGCGATGGGCACCGGCCTGTCGCTGTTCGGTGAGCGGGAAAGCGGTCTGCTGCGGCGGTTCTGGGTGCTGCCGATCCATCGCGCGGCCGGACTGATCGGCCGGCTGCTGGCCGAATGCGGCCGCGCGGCCGCCGCCACCGTCGTGGTGGTTGTGGTCGGGTTGATTCTCGGTCTGCGCTTCGAGCAGGGCTGGGCCGGCGCGCTCGGCGTGCTGGCGGTGCCCGTCATCGTGATCGCCGGGTTCACCCCGGTGGTAATCATGGTCGGCGTGAGCAGCGTCGGCGACAAGGTCGTGCAGCTGTTCGCGATCGTGGTCCTGGTCGGCATGTTCTTCAACTCGGGTTTCGTGCCCGTGCAGAACTATCCCGGCTGGCTGCAGCCCGTGGTGCGAGCCCAGCCGATGAGCTGCGCTATCGAGGCGATGCGCAACTTCATGCTCGGCGGCCCGCTGGTCGTCCCGGTGCTGCAGACGCTGGCCTGGGCGGTCGGCTTGATCGTCGTCTTCGGCGCGCTGGCCGTGCGCGGTTATCGCAAGGCCGCCGAGAGCTAGTCCGCCGCAACGCCGCGAGGACAGCCGTCAGCCGCTACGCTTTTATTCCTGGGCAGGTTCCGCGAATACGGGAGGAACCGTTGGGGATGGTGATGATCGAGGCGAGGGTCCAGGTGGCGGGTGATCCCGCATGACCGGTCCCGCTCCGTTGAATTCCGGCGAGCCCGCGCTGCTGGGCGGCGCGGTCACGCTGGTCGAGGGCAGTACCTTCTGCCTGTCGGATCGCGCCGGTGATGTCGAACCCGGTACCGCGCAGGGCCTGTTCTATCGCGACGCGCGGGTGGTGTCGCGGTGGGAACTGCGGGTGGACGGCCAGCGCCCGGAACCGCTGTCGGTGCTGAGCCCCGAGGCGTTCACCGCGCGGTTCATCGCGCGGCGTCCGCCCCGGTCCGGCGCCGCCGACAGCAGCCTGCTCGTGGTGCGGGAACGGCTGGTCGCCGACGGGCTGCGCGAGACGATCACGCTGGAGAACCTGGGCCGCGAACCCACCGCGGTCACCCTGGAGCTGTGCGCCGACGCCGATTTCGTCGACCTGTTCGCGGTGAAGGAGGGCCGCGACGGGCACGGGCGGGCCGAAGTCATGGTCACCGACAACGAACTGCTGCTCAACGATCGCTCGGATCGTGCTCGCGGGCTGGCGATCTCGTCATCGGAACCGCCCGCCGTGCTGCCCGGCTCGCTGTCGTGGCGGGTGGTGGTGCCCGCCGGCGGGCGCTGGCAGACCGAGATTCTTGCCCAGCCGACCATGGCCAATCAGCGCGTGCAGCTGCCGCTGCGGCCCGGCGAGCACTACGAGACCAGCGAACCCGGCCGCAAGATCGAGGCCTGGCGCGACACCGCGACCAAACTCACCACCGGTGATCCGCTGCTCACCGCGGTATTGCAGCGCACCGAAAGCGATCTGGGCGCGTTGCAGATCCACGACGAGACCCGCGAGGGCCGCACCTTCGTCGCCGCCGGGGCGCCCTGGTTCATGACCCTGTTCGGGCGCGACAGCCTGCTCACCGCGTGGATGGCGCTGCCGCTGGATGTCGGTCTGGCCCTGGGCACCATGCAGCAACTGGCCGAGATGCAGGGCCAGCGGGTCGACGCGCTCACCGAGGAGGAGCCGGGCCGGATCATGCACGAGATCCGGCGCGGACCCTCCGGCGGGCTCGCGCTCGGCGGCGAGACGTACTACGGAACTGTCGACGCCACACCGCTTTTCGTGATGCTGCTGGCCGAGGCGCGGCGCTGGGGAGCATCGCCGGATACCGTGCAGGCGTTGTTGCCGGCCGCCGACGCCGCGCTGGACTGGATCACCCATTTCGGCGACCGCGACGGCGACGGTTTCGTGGAATACCAGCGCGCCACCGACCGCGGCCTGTCCAACCAGGGCTGGAAGGACAGTTTCGACGGCATCAACGACGCCGCCGGGCATCTCGCCGAGACCCCGATCGCGCTGTGTGAAGTGCAGAGCTACGTGTACGCGGCCTACCTGGCGCGCGCGGAGCTGGCCGAGGAATTCGGCGATCAGGCCGTCGCCGCCCGGATGCGCGAGCATGCTGCCCAGTTGCGCACCAAGTTCGGCGAGGCGTTCTGGCTGCCCGAAAAGGGTTGGTACGCCGTCGCTTTGGACGGCCGCAAGCGTCGTGTCGACGCGCTCACCAGCAATGTCGGGCACTGCCTGTGGTCGGGCATCGCCACCGACGAGCAGGCCACCCAGCTCATCCAGCGGCTGTCGACGCCGGAGATGGATTCCGGATTCGGCTTGCGCACACTGGCTTCGAACATGGGCGCGTTCAATCCGATGAGTTACCACAATGGTTCGGTGTGGCCGCACGACACGGCGATCGCGGTGGCCGGGCTGCTGCGCTACCGCCACATCCCGGGCGCGATCGAGCTGGCCACCCGGCTCGCCGACGGGCTGCTGGACGCCGCCGCGGCATTCGGCGGCAGGCTGCCCGAATTGTTCTGTGGTTTCCCACGTTCCCGGTTCTCGGTCCCCGTGCCGTACCCGACGTCGTGCTCCCCGCAGGCGTGGGCGAGCGCCGCGCCACTGCTGCTGGTGCGCGCGTTCCTCGGCCTCGAGCCGGACGTCCCGCACCGCACACTGACCGTGCTCCCGCATCTGCCCGCCCGGTGGGGCCGCGTCGAACTCACCGACCTGCGGCTGGGCGGCTCGGTCATCGACCTGGCCGTGGACGGCGACCACATCTCGGCATCGAACCTGCCCGACGATTGGCGGCTGATCACGCACTGAGCCGGGTGCCGAACTCGGTCATATCACCCTTCTCGGTAGTCTTCGAGCATGACGATCCAGCCGGTGGATTCGCTTCCGCACGAAATGACCGAGGAGCAGTATCGGCAACTGCCCGAGGACGTCGCCCGCGAGATCGAGGTCGTGCACGGTCATGTGATCGTGTGCGAATCACCCACGCCCGAGCACAATCGGGTGGCTCGCCGCTTGGTCAACGCCCTGGAGCAGTTTCCCAGCACGGAGTCATGTATCCGGGTCCACACCGACATCGACCTGGTGCTGTGGCGTGTTCCGAAGTTCACTTTCCGCCGACCGGATGTGATCGTCTACCGATGTCTGGATGAACCGGGCAATAAGCCGGAGTCGCCCGACGCGCTGATCGTCGTGGAAGTGTCCTCGCCCTCGACGGCCGCAGAGGATCTGCTCGATAAGAAGGCGCAATACGCCCGTGTCGGCATCCCGCTCTATCTCGTCGTGATGCTCAACGAGAAATATCGAGTCGACGAGGTGTTGGAGTTCCGCCTCGACGCGTACGCCCGCGAGTACCGGCTACACAGGCTGCACCGTGACGGATTGCTGCGGCTGGAACACGTTGTCCTCGGCGAGGTCTCGTTCGAGGAACTCGTGCGGTGAGGTTCAGTGGATGTGCGGGGGGACCGTGGGGCCCTCGCTGGCCTGGACCAGGACGAAGCCCTGGCCGCGGAAGGCCAGTTGCATGGCTTCGCCGCTGCCGCGGCCGATGAGGGCGCCGGCCTTGAAGGTGCGGTTGACGCCGACCTGCAGACTGGTGCTCCAGGCGACGGCGGACTGGCCGTCGGCGAAGGTGGGGGCGCGGCTCGCGTCCAGCATCACCGGCGCGCCGTGCGTGGTGACGGCCACCCAGCCGGTGCCCTGCAGGGTGGTGTTGAACAGCCCGCCCGCGGCGATGCCCGCACCCTGCACCCGCTGAATATTCGAGGTCAGGCTCGGGTCGTAGGCCAGCACGTTGGCGCCGTTGACGGTGATGCCCTCGTTCTCCAGGAAGAACAGCTGCACATCGGCGGCATCATCGGCCAGGAACAACACGCCCTGCCCCTTCACCCGCATCAACTGCACGCCCTCGCCCGTGACGGCCTTCTTGATGAACTTCCCGATCCCGCCGGCGCCTTCGTAGTCGAAGTCCATCTGTCCCTGGAACGCCACCATGGACCCCTGCTTGGCGAGCACGTCCCCATTGACCTGCACCCGCAGCATCTTGGAGTTCTGTAGAGCGAAATGTCCGGGAAGCTGTCCCTGGTCCAGATTGCCGAAAAACGAACTACGCATAACCGAGCGGCCTCCCGTGTGTATAAATCCCGCTGGATCCGCAGTATATCCGCGAACGGGGAAGTGAGTGTCGCGACTACAACGTCACCCGCTGCTCCGGCGGCAGGAACAGCTTGTCACCCTCCCGCACCCCGAAGGTGTCGTAGAACTCCTGCAGGTTGCGAACCACCTGGTTGCAGCGGAATTCGTTGGGCGAGTGCGGATCGGTGAGTAGTTCGGCGGTGAGTTCCTTGGTCAGCTTGCCGCGCCAGCTGCGCGCCCAGGACAGGAACATGGCGCGGAAGTCGGGCTCGACGCCCTCGCGCCGCGCCGCGATCCGGTAGGCCGCCAGGGCGATCTGCAGGCCGCGCAGGTCGGCGAGGTTTTCGCCGAGGGTCAGCTCGCCGTCGACATGCTGCTCCGGTGCGAGGCCCTCGGGAACCAGCGCGTTGAACTGCTCCACCAGCTGTTTCGACTTGGCGTCGAACGCCGCCCGATCCGCCCCGCTCCACCAGTTGCGCAGGTTGCCGTCGGCGTCGTATTTGGAACCCTGGTCGTCGAAGCCGTGGCCGATCTCGTGGCCGATGGTGGAGCCGACCGCGCCGAAATTGATGGCGAGCTGGGCATCCTTGTCGAAGAACGGCGGCTGCAGATAGGCGGCGGGGAAGGTGATCTCGTTGTTGGGCGGGGAGTAGAAGGCGTTGACGGTCTGCGGCGTGCTGTTCCATTCGGACTTGTCGACCGGCTTGCCGAGATAGTCGAACATCCGCGTGGCTTCGAAAACCGCTATGGCACGCACGGATTCGAGCAGTTTGCCCCGCGTGATCCGCAGCTTGGAGTAGTCGGTCCACTTGTCCGGGTAGCCGAGCTTGACGGTCATCTTGTCGAGTTTCACCAGCGCCGCGTCGCGGGTGGCGGGCGTCATCCAGGCGGAGTTGCGGAAGTCCTCGCGGTAGGCCGCCATCAGATCGGCGACCATCTTCTTGACCTCGTCCTTCGCCTCGGGCGGGAAGTACTTGGCCACATAGAGCTTGCCGAGCTGCTCGCCGAGTTTCTCGTCGACCGTGGCGACCCCGTACTTCCAGCCCTCCGGCCGCTCCTTCTGCCCGGCCATCACCGTGCCGAAGAAGTGGAAGTTGGCATCGTTGATCGCCTTCGGCAGATACTTGGCGAAATCGCGAATCAGACTGAGCTTCAGATACTCCCGCCAGATCGCGATATCCGTCTCCGCCCAGATCCCGCCCGCCGCGGTGATGTAGGACGGCTGGCCCACCACCAGTTCACCGAACAGGTCCCGGGGCCGGTCGGTGTTCCCCGCCAGCCAGGGATCGAAGTCGAAACCCTTTCCGAGGTCGGTCAATTGGGCCCACGTCATCCGGTTGTAGGTGGCGTTGGCGTCCCGGACCCGGACGTTGCTCCAGTGGTTCGAGGCGATCCGGGTCTCCAGGTCGAACATCCGCTGCGCCGTGCCGACCGGATCGGAAAGCCCGGCGCCGGTGGCGATCTGCTCCAGATAGGTGCGGTAGGCGGCGCGGATCTCGGCGTGCTCCGGCTTGCGGTAGTACTCCTCGCCGAGGCCGATCCCGGACTGGACGACCGAGGCCACGTAACTGTCGGTCTTCTTCCGGTCGACGCTCACGCCCAGCCCGACCAGCCCTGCCAGAGGCAGCTCGCCCATCACGCGTGCGAGGTCGGGTTTGGTTGCGGCGCGGTCGATCCGGTCGAACAGGTCCTGGAGCGGGGACATGCCCAGCCGCTCCACCGCGTCGAGATCGACCCGCGCGTCGTAGAGGTCTCGGATGTGCTGGGCCTCGGTACCCGGCTCCGGATCCTTGATGCCGTCGATGATTTCGCGCAGTTGTTTCTGGGTGCGCTCGAAAGCCTCCGTGCCCGAGCTGTATCCGGACTTGTCCGGCGGCAGCTGGTACTCGCGCAGCCACTTTCCGTTGACGTACCGGTACAGATCGTCCTGCGGACGCACCGCCTCGTCGACACCGGACAGATCGGGGCCGTTGAGCTGTTTCGGCGCCGCGTCGTTCGAGCAACTCGCCAGCGCGGCGGCCGCGGGCGCAAGCCCCAGGGCGATCAGAAATGCGCGACGCTGCAGGCGCACCGGACCCGACGATGTCACCAGAAACCCCACTCCCCGGGGTCTCGCCCCCGTGCTCGTAGCCGACTTGCTGGAATGAGGCTACCGGGACCGATGCGCCGAGGGCGGGCCAACGTTCCGCTACAGCGTGACGCGTTGATCCTCGGGCAGATACAGCTTGTCGCTGTCGGTGACGCCGTAGGTGGCGTAGAACTCGGCCAGGTTGCGGACGACCTGGTTGCACCGGAACTCCGAGGGGGAGTGCGGGTCGGTCGCGAGCTGGCTCTCGGTGGACTCCGGAGTCTGCTTGCCGCGCCAGGTGCGGCCCCAGGATTCGAACATCTGGTGGTAGTCGGGGTTGTCGATACCGTCGCGGCGCTGGGCGATCCGGTAGGCGGCGAGCGAGATCTCCAGGCCGCGCAGGTCGGCCAGGTTCTCGCCGACCGTGAGTTCGCCGTTGACGTGCTGATCCGGCGGCAGGCCCGTCGGCACGAGCGCGTTGTACTGCGCGATCAGCTGTTTCGTCTTGGCGTCGAAGGCCGCCTTGTCCTGCGGCGTCCACCAGTCCTTCAGGTTGCCGTCGCCGTCGTACTTGGAGCCCTGGTCGTCGAAGCCGTGCCCGATCTCGTGGCCGATCACCGCGCCGCCCGCGCCGAAGTTGACCGCCGGGAGGGCGTCCTTGTCGAAGAACGGAGGCTGCAGGAACGCGGCTGGGAAGACGATCTCGTTGCCGCTCGGGTTGTAGTAGGCGTTGACCGTCTGCGGCGGCATCGCCCACTCGGACTTGTCGACCGGAGTGCCGAGCTTGCCGAACATCCGGGCGGCCTCGAACGTGGTGACCGCACGCAGCGATTCGACCAGCTTGCCGCGCGTGATGGTGAGCTTCGAGAAGTCCTGCCACTTGTCGGGATAGCCGATCTTGGCGTCGATCTTGCCGAGTTTCGCGAGGGCGGCTTCCCGGGTGGCGGGCGACATCCAGCCGGAATTGTGGAAGTTCTCCCGATACGCGGCCATCAGATCGGCCACCATCTGGTTGGCGCGGTCCTTCGCCTCGGGCGGGAAATACTTTGCCACGTAGAGCTTTCCGAGCTGCTCGCCGAGGTTCTCGTTGACCAGTTCCACCGCCGAGCGCCACCGTTCCGGCCGCTGCTGCAGGCCGTGCATGGTCTTGCCGAAGAAGTCGAAATTGGCGTCGGAGATGTCCTTCTTCAGATACGGCGCGTACTCGCGCACCAGCGCCAGCTTCAGATAGTCGCGCCAGGTGGCGAGATCGACCTGCTCCCAGAGCTTTCCGGCCTCGGTGACGAACGACGGCTCGGCGACGACGAGGCTGGCGAACAGCTCCCGGGGCCGGTCGGTGTTGCCGGCCAGCCACGCGTCCCACGCGAAACCCGGTGCGAGCGCGACCAATTCGGGCCAGGTGCGCAGGTTGTAGGTAGCCGCGGCGTCGCGGGTGCGGACGTTGTCCCAGAAGCCGGCAGCGATCCGGGTCTCCAGATCGACCACGCGCTGCGCCATGGCCGCCGGTTCCGGGAAGCCCGCGCCGGTGGCGAGGCGATCCATGTAGTTGCGGTAGGCGGCGAACTTCTGGGCGTACTCCGGCTTGCGGTAGTACTGCTCGCCCAGCCCGAGGCCGGCCTGGCTGACCATGGGCAGGTAGGCGTTGGAGTTCACCGGATCCGCGCCCACGCTCAGGCCGATCAGCCCCACGCCCGGCAGCGCGCCCATCACCCTCGCCAGCGCGGTCTTGTCGGCGGCGCCGTCGATCTGCCCGAACAGGTCCTGCAGCGGGGATATGCCCAGCCGCTCGATCTCGTCCTGGTTCATGTGGGCGTCGTAGAGGTCGCGGATCTGCTGGTCCGCACTGCCCTGCCGGGGGTCGCGGATGCCCTCGATGATCTCCCGCAGTTCGCCCTCCACCCGGTCGCGCACCTCGTCGAAGGTGCCGAACGAGGTCTTGTCCGGCGGCAGCTGGTACTCGCGCAGCCACTTCCCGTTGATGTGCCGGAACAGGTCGTCCTGCGGGCGGATCGCCGGATCCACGCCGGACAGATCCGGGCCGGTCAGCGGTTTGGCGGCCGCGGAATCGGAGTTGCAGGAGGCCAGCACCGCGGCGGCGGGCACGAGCCCCAGCGCGGTCAGGAAGGTACGGCGGGCGAGGGCGTTCGGACGCTCGGGCGCGGTCACTCGGTCTCCTCCACGGATATCGTGCGCTTGCTCGGACGTAGCCTCGGCGACGTTAGCGGAGCGGGCTGAGGAAAGGCTGAACCCACGCTGCATATCCTCTTGGGAGGTCCTTCCCCCTTGCCCGGCATGCTCTTCGCCGGGCCGGTTTGGGGAGGACCTGCGGCTTCGTTACACTGGTCGGGTTGCCTGCGGGACGACTGTGCCCGCGCTCCGGCCGCGAACCCACAGTGGTGGCTCATCCAGATCGAGAAACTGCTGGCAGGCGCGCGTGTGGAGGGCAACCGGCCATGCCCGTCGGGTCGGTAATCCGGCGTGCATATCGTCCAGGTCTAGGAGGAGCTGAAGTGATTCAGCAAGAGTCGCGACTGCGCGTCGCCGACAACACGGGTGCCAAGGAAATCCTGTGCATCCGAGTGCTCGGCGGGTCGTCGCGTCGCTATGCCGGTATCGGCGACATCATCGTCGCTACCGTGAAGGACGCCATCCCCGGCGGCAACGTCAAGAAGGGCGAGGTCGTCAAGGCTGTCGTCGTGCGCACCACCAAGGAGCGTCGCCGTCCGGATGGTTCGTACATCCGCTTCGACGAGAACGCCGCGGTGCTGATCAAGCCGGACAACGATCCGCGCGGCACCCGCATCTTCGGCCCCGTCGGCCGCGAGCTGCGTGACAAGCGTTTCATGAAGATCGTTTCGCTGGCCCCGGAGGTGCTCTGACATGAAGGTGCACAAGGGCGACACCGTGCTCGTCGTGTCGGGTAAGGACAAGGGCGCCAAGGGCAAGGTCATCCAGGCCTACCCGAAGACGGACAAGATCCTGGTCGAGGGCGTGAACCGGATCAAGAAGCATGTCGCGAACTCCGCGAACCAGCGCGGCGCCAGCTCGGGCGGCATCGTGACCCAGGAGGCGCCCATCCACGTCTCGAACGTGATGGTTGTCGACTCCGACGGCAAGCCGACGCGCGTGGGTTACCGCACCGACGAGAACGGCAAGCGGGTGCGTATCTCCCGTCGCAACGGGAAGGACATCTGATGACCACGACCGAGAAGATCCAGCCTCGGCTGAAGCTGCGCTACCGCGCGGAAATCAAGGACGCGCTGAACAGCGAGTTCAACTACGCCAACGTGATGCAGATCCCGGGCGTGGTGAAGGTCGTCGTGAACATGGGTGTCGGCGACGCCGCCCGCGACGCCAAGCTGATCAACGGCGCGGTCGCCGACCTGGCCCTGATCACCGGTCAGAAGCCGGAGATCCGCAAGGCCCGCAAGTCGATCGCGCAGTTCAAGCTGCGTGAGGGCATGCCGATCGGCGCGCGCGTCACGCTGCGCGGCGACCGCATGTGGGAGTTCCTGGACCGGCTGGTCTCCATCGCGCTCCCGCGTATCCGCGACTTCCGCGGCCTGTCGCCGAAGCAGTTCGACGGCAACGGCAACTACACGTTCGGCCTGAGCGAGCAGTCGATGTTCCACGAGATCGATGTGGACAAGATCGACCGCCCGCGCGGCATGGACATCACCGTCGTGACGACTGCGACGAATGACGAGGAGGGCCGCGCCCTGCTCAAGCACCTCGGCTTCCCGTTCAAGGAGAACTGAGCACATGGCTAAGAAAGCTCTGATCAACAAGGCCAACGCGAAGCCGAAGTTCGCCGTTCGCGCCTACACCCGCTGCCAGCGCTGCGGCCGCCCCCACGCGGTCTACCGCAAGTTCGGCCTGTGCCGCGTATGCCTGCGCGAAATGGCGCACCGCGGCGAGCTGCCGGGCGTCCACAAGTCCAGCTGGTAAGTAGCTGCCCCGCAATGCGGTGGTCCGTCACCAACGGACCACCGCATTCGCATGTCCGGGCCCGGTCGCGACCACATGGCCGTGGACACACGCCTTCGAGGGTCGTTAGAGTTTCGTGCATGAATGCGGGTGGGGGGCCGTCGAGCGACACCGATCTGCGGCCGCCGCAATCGAGTCGGCCATGATCGTCGACTGGCAGACTGAACCGTCCTGGATCCGGTGGAGACTCGGGTTCAGGCCACCTCGGCTGAGATGCTCTGTTGATGGTAGAGGTGTTCGTATTCGACCGGCGGCAGGTAGCCGATCGACGAGTGGAGGCGCTGGGTGTTGTACCAGTGCA
>NZ_JARWOP010000254.1 GCF_029868745.1 Nocardia wallacei
ACACAGGACTGCCCGCGCGGTGGTCCGGAGGAGGAATCACCTCGCGATGATCCTGGACACCTTCCGCCTCGACGGCCGCGTCGCCGTCGTCACCCGCGCCGGACGCCGCCACCGCGGCCCACACCCCCACCCCCCGACCCCCCGCGCCTTCCTGGCCCCCCGCGCGCGCGCATCGCGGGGGGGCCGCCCCCCCGCGCGGCGGGGGGGGGCCCCCCGCTGACCGGTTGCAACGCCACCCTCGCCGGGACCGCGCTGCCCGGCGAGGTCGACATCCGCAAACTCGACGTCGGGGCCTACCCGACCGAACCGGTCGACATCTACGACGACTACCGCCCGGCCTTCTTCCAGATGGACGATGTCGCCGCCATGCGCCTGGCCGACTACGTGGCAACGGCGGAGGACGTCGATCCCCGGATGACCTTCGGCAGCGACGCGGGCAGCTTCACCAGCGGGGCGATGGATTCGCTGCTGGGGCGTCCCGACGTCACCGAGGCGATCGCCAAGCGCAACAAGATGATGTACGGCTTCAAGTCCGAGGGCGCCGACCGCAGCACCTTCATCCTCGACTCGGGTTGGCCCACGGTGTCCCGCAGCACCCCGGACGCCTCCACGGTCAATCTGCTGGTCATGCAGTTCCCCGACGCCGAGGCCGCGCAGCGCTCCGCCGAGGAGTTCTACGCCGCCGACTTCGACGCCAACAAGGACAGCAACCAGCCCCTGACGCTCACGAAATATCCCAAGGCGCACGCGCATTGGCGGCCGAGCGTGCCGACCGCGCGGTCGTTCGTCGCGCAGGGCCCCTACGTCGTGGGAGTCGTGGTCACCGTTCCCAAACCGGATCAGGCCGCGCTCACGACACTGGCGGAGAAGGCGTTCGACACCCAGCTGCCGATGCTGGATCAGGTGAAACCGGTGTCGGACGAAGAGGCGCTGCATCTTCCGTGGGATCAGGACCACATCCTGAGCCGGACGCTGAACCCCAGCGAGGTGTACAAGCCCGGCATCGGCGCCTACCCGGGCGTCTACGGCCGCCGCGGCGTGCTGCACCACATGTCCGACCGCGCCCAGGCCCGCAAGACCTTCGAGGCGATCGGCGCCGACCGGTTCGCCATGACCGAGGCAGCACTGCTGGCCCGGGCAAAGGATGCCGCGTCGGCGCGGAAGGCCGTGACCGAGCCGCTCGCCATCACCGGCATGGCACGGAAGGCGGACGCGCCGCCGAACGTCCCCGACTCCGCCTGCGTGGAGAATCGAACCGGCACCGGCAACTCGGCGCAGACCAGGGTGAAGCGCTTCACCTGCATCGTCGCCTACCGCCAGTACGTGAGCTATCTGAACGCCGCACAGCTGCTCGACGCCCAGCAGCGCGCGGCCGCTCAGTACGCGCTGCTCGCCAACAGCCAGTGGCAGCCGTGACTCGACCGGTACCCGCGGCGGGCAGTAGGCTCCGCGTGAGCGAGATCGGCCCGACCGTGCGACCAGGAGTTTATTACAGATGGCGATAAGTCCCGGCACTATCGTCGGTGGATACCGCATCGAGCGTGTGCTGGGTGCGGGCGGCATGGGCACCGTCTATCTCGCCAAACATCCGAGCCTGCCTCGGATGGACGCCATCAAGATCCTGGGTGGCGAGCTGTCGAGCAACGGCGAGTTCCGGGGCCGCTTCGAACGCGAGGCCAATCTCGCTGCGGGACTCGACCATCCGAACATCGTCTCGGTCTACAACCGCGGCGAGGAGAACGGCCATCTGTGGATCGCGATGCAGTACGTCGAGGGCACCGACGCCTCCGCCGAACTCGCCCGCGACCCGCACGCCATGACGCCGCTGCGCGCCCTGCGCATCGTCACCGAGGTCGGCAAGGGCCTCGACTACGCGCACCGCCGCGGCCTGTTGCACCGCGACGTCAAGCCCGCCAACTTCCTGCTCTCCCGCGGCGACGAGGAAGAGCGGGTGCTGCTCACCGACTTCGGTGTCGCCAAGTCCACCGACGACGCCACCGAACTCACCCAGACCGGCAGCTTCGTCGCCACCATCGCCTACGCCCCGCCGGAACAGCTGCAGGGCATGGCCGTCGACCACCGCGGCGACATCTACAGCCTGGCGTGCGCGTTCTACAAACTGCTGACGGGCCAGAACCCGTACCCCGCAACACAACCGGCGATGGTCATGATGGGCCACCTCTACGACCCGCCGCCCCGCGCCACAGCCGTCAACCCGCACCTCCCGCCGGCCGTCGACCACGTCTTCGCGCGCGCCATGGCGAAGAACCCCGCAGAGCGCTTCAACAGCTGCCGCGAATTCACCGACGCCGCCTCGAATTCCCTACTCCCCGGCCACAACCCGATCCACACCAACACCTCCCCCACCTACCCCATCCAGGTCCCCGACACCCGAGCCCCCCGCACCGACCCCCGCTCCACCACCTCCGGCCCCCACCACCGCACCGACTTCTCCACCCTCACCCCACCCCCGAGCCCCCACAAGAAATGGCTGCTCGGCGCGGGCGGCGCGGCAGTAGCGGTCGCACTCGCCGCAGGCATCGGCATCTGGGCCACCCAGAGCGGCGGCGGCACCACAACCACCACTTCCACCACGGCCACCGCTGCGGCCCCGATCACGTCGGTCGAGCAGGCCCGCGCGGCGAATCCGGGGTTCGAGGGGAAGACGGTGACGATGGTGGACGTGACGAGCAACAGAGACTTCGGAATCTATCTCGGCGGGTCGTCGCAGACGAAATTCTTGGAGGGCCTCGGCTTCGTGTACAACCTGGGCTACACCGGGAACGGCGATGAGCCCTCACCCCGTCCGGCGCCGGCCAGTTACCCGCGGCTGAACGCGCCCGCAGACAGCTACATCCTGACCGTCCGCAGCGACGACAAAGCCGGTGGCGGGGGCCTCATCGGCCTGCCGTACGAGCTTTCGGGGTCGAAGGCCACCGTGGTCCCGATCGACGAGCCCGCGGTGGTCTCAGCCATCCGGAATTGGACTCCGAACTCGGAGAAGACACTGCTGGACAAGCTGCTCCCGGTGCTACAGAACCGGATCAAGTAATAATTCGAAGGGGGGACGGGCCGATGCACAGGACCGTCAAGGGCGTGCTCGCATTGTGTTTTACGGCCGCCATAGCGACCGCATGCGGCTCGGAGCAGGCGGCCGCGCCCACCACGGATCCGTCTGTGGACATCACGAAACTCGATGTAGGGCCCTATGCGACCACGCCCCGGAAACTCGATGCGCCGAGCGGAATGCCCGTCGCCCGGTTCATGGAGGCCGAACGGCTCGGCGGCGTCCTGCCGTTGCCTGTCGACATCGATCCCGCACTGCGACACGGAGAGCCGAGCCTGGTACACGCGTTTCTGGAAGTGAGCAACGCGTATCACCTGAGCCCGATGTTCCGCTGGCTCGACGAGAAGCAGTTCAACACGGCGGCACCGAATTTCGTCGCGGGCTTCTCGACCTCGGCGGCCTCCGACAAGAAGCAGGCGCTGTCGTACGAGCTGGTCAATTCGGTCCTGATCTTTCCGGATGACAACTCGGCTCGGTCGGCTGCCGCTGAGCTGTCCAAGGCCGGATTCTACGATGAGGACGCGGAGCCCACGTCCCTCGACAAGTACCCCGAAGCGGTGGCACGTCGGCAGCCGACTCGGCAAACTCTGGTTTCGTGGCTGGCGAGCGGCAAGTTCGTCATCGTGACCATTGCTCAGCATCACGAGAATCGGGTGCTCGGCATTTCGGATTTCGCACCGCTTGCCACTTTGGCCGAAAAAGCGATCACGGCAACGCTGCCGACGTTGGAAAAGTTTGTTCCGACACCGCCCGACAAACTGATGACCATCCCCGTCGACCGCGAGAATATGCGCAGCCGCTCATTGCGGCGGCCCGAGGGTGATGGATTCACGAACATCCCGGGCGCTTACGACGTGCACGGTGCGCTGCACTTCACCGACGAGGTCGAAGAGTCACGGCGTCAGTATGCGGACGCCGGCGTAGATCTGGTGGCCCTCGATGGCGCCGACCTGATTCGCACGAGGGACTCCGCGGCCGCTCAGCGCTTGTTCGAGGAGAATACGCAGCCCACCAGGCTCCTCCGCCGCGCACCCACTCCCGCGGGTCTCCCGAACGCGCGATGCTTCGAGTACAAGGGCCCGAGCCTGGGGTATATGCGGTACACGTGCCATCTGCACTACAGCCGCTTCATGGCCTCCGTCGCCTCTAATCAACTGCAGGATGTCCAACAGCGACTGTCGGCTCAATATGCCATTCTCGCCAACAGCAAATAGGCGCAATCATATGAAGAAGAATCTGGCCGTTCTCGTTACCGCATCGGCGATGTCGCTCCTCTTGACCGCATGCGGCACCGTCGCAGGTAAGGTGCAGCCCGCGGATATAGATGTACGGACCCTCGACACCGGCAGCTACAATACCGACCCTATCGAACTGCGGTATGACTACACCCCCAATCTGACGAATGGCAAACAAATCGCGATCATGCGACTCGCCGATGTCATCGCACCGGGCCCCGATATCGACGTAAAGCTCGACTACGGCGGCGCGGCACCGGTGGCGTCGCCCACGGACGCCACGAGCGTCAAATTCTCCGATAACTTCGTTCCGATTTTGACCAGGCACGACATGCTGTACGGTATGCAGACCGCGAACAGCGACCGGGACGAAAGCGGTCCGGTCGAAGGCGATACCGCCGTGAATATCTCGGTCTTTCAGTTTCCGAGCGACGAGGCGGCCGCCGCGGCGGCCCAGGAATTCGAGGCCGCGGATTTCGACATCGCCAGAGACCAGAACCAACCGGTATCACTGCCCAAATATCCCAAGGCTTTGTCGCATTGGCGGCCCGGAATCAGAACCCTGGGCACGCGGATGGCGCGTGGTTCTTTCGTGTTGAGCATCTTCGTCCGCACGCCGCGGAGCGAGGTATCCGATCTGAGTGCGCTCGCCGAACGCGTGTACGACGCTCAACTACCACTCCTCGACACGCTGCGGCCGGTATCGAAACGAGACCTGCTGCACCTGCCGTTCGACCCGTTCGGAATCCTCCGGAAGACACTTCACCCCGATGATCTCTTCGGTGTGGGAATGCCTGCGGAAATGTGGTTGTCCGACCGCGCCTATCTACATTTCGTCGACGACAAGAAAGCTGCCCGAGAAATATTCCGGAAGACCGGAGTCGATGCGATCGGGGTGGTACAGAATGGAATCGCCAGCGACAACAACGCCGCCGTGGCGTGGCGTACGCGAGATTCCGCGTCCGCCGCAATGCTCTCCGATTACTTTCGGGGCAGGAGTAAACGCCCGGTCGATTCACCGCCGAAGGTGCCCGACACCTTCTGTTCGGAGAATGTCGGCTTCCAGCCCTCGTCGTTCACGGCGCGCAATTACAACTGCGTGGTGCGGTACGACCGGTTCGTGAGCAAGGTATCGAGTTCGCAGTTGGTGGATACGCAGCAACGCGCGGCAGCGCAATACGCTCTGTTCGCCAACAGCAGCTGGTAGCCCTCGGCGCAAAGCAGTGTGGGGGGGGGGGGGGGGGGGGGGGGGGGGGGGCGCCCCGCCCCCCGCGGGAGACGGCGGGGGGCGGGCCCGCGGCGACCGCACCGAGGACTCGGCCGGGCATCGCCTTGCCACCGGCGAGGATCAGGATCGCCGCCGCCCAGGAGGCGGATACGGGCAAGATGTAATTATAGTAGGCCCCACGCAAAAATCCTAAATTGGC
>NZ_JARWOP010000255.1 GCF_029868745.1 Nocardia wallacei
CCGGGGGGCGGCCGGTGGGGGGGGGGGGGCTTGTGGGGGGCTCCCTTCCCGTCCGGCCGTTCGCCTCCCCGCGGGGGTCCACAATTTTCCCCCCCCCCCCCCCGGTTCGTGTCGTCGGGAGTAGAAACTAGGCGCGCAGGCTTCGCAATCGCGGCGCCGCGGCGTCTTTCGGGGAGCGCACGAACGTCAGCGGCCTGCCGTCGCGGCCCACGGTCGGCCAGCCGATACCCAGCTCGGGGTCGAAAGCGTCCAGATCCCGGTCGAATTCGGGGGAGTACTCCAGTGAGCACAGGTAGGTGACCGTGGAGTCGTCCTCCAGCGACAGCAGCGCGTGGCCCAGTCCCTCGGACAGGAACACCGAGCGCCGGTGCACGTCATCGATCAGGACGGCGTCCCAGGTGGCGAAGGTCGGGGAGCCGGGGCGCAGATCCACCACCACGTCCAGGAAGGCCCCGCGCACGCAGGTCACGTACTTGGCCTGGCCGGGCGGGTCCTCGGTGTAGTGGATACCGCGCAGCACCCCGGCCGCCGAGGTCGAGGTGTTGACCTGCAACAGCTCGAACGGCCGCCCGACCGCCTTCTCGAATTCGGAGGCCTTGAACGATTCGCTGAACACCCCGCGGTCGTCGCCGCGCAGCGTGGGGGTGAACTCCCAGGCGCCCGGCACCGAGAGTTCCCGGATCCGCATACTCATCGGTGCTCGTCTCCGCCCGGCCGCCGGACGTGTTCCATGCCGTCCTGCTCCCACCCGCGGCCGTGCTCGATCAGTTCGAGCAGATACTTCCCGTAGCCCGAGCGCGCCAGCGGCTCGGCCAGCCGGCACAACTGCTCGTCGTCGATGAAGCCCAGCCGCCAGGCCACCTCCTCGGGCACCCCGATCTTGAGACCCTGCCGCTCCTCGATCGTCCGGACGTAGTTGGAGGCGTCCAGCAGCGAGTCGAAGGTGCCGGTATCCAGCCAGGCCGTGCCGCGGGCCAGCACCTCCACCGACAGCCGCCCCTGTTCCAGATAGGTGCGGTTGATGTCGGTGATCTCGTACTCGCCGCGCTGGGAGGGACGCAGGTCGCGGGCGATCTCCACGACGTCGTTGTCGTAGAAGTACAGACCCGGGATGGCGTAGTTGGACCGGGGCAGCTTCGGCTTCTCCTCGATGGAAATCGCCTTGCCGTCGGCGAATTCGACGACGCCGTACGCGCTCGGGTCCGACACCCGGTAGGCGAAGACCGCGCCGCCGTCCAGACCGTCGAAGCGGCGCAGCCGGGTGCCCAGTCCGGGACCGTGGAAGATGTTGTCCCCCAGCACCAGTGCCGCCGCCTCGGTGCCGATGTGGTCGGCGCCGAGCACGAACGCGCGCGCCAGGCCGTCGGGTTCGGGCTGCACCACGTAGCCGATCGACAGGCCGAACTGCGAGCCGTCGCCGAGCAGCCGCCGGAACGCGTCGGCGTCCTCGGGGGTGGTGATGACCAGGATGTCGCGGATCCCGGCCAGCATCAGCGTCGACAGCGGGTAGTACACCATCGGCTTGTCGTACACGGGAACCAGCTGCTTGCTCACTCCGCGCGTGATCGGATGCAGCCGTGACCCGGTGCCACCGGCCAGAATGATTCCGCGCATGTCACAGCAGTCTGCCATTCGCGCCGCGTCCGGGCTCGACGAGGTTCCGACTCGACCGCGAATTGATCACAGGCGGTTTAGCCGAGTCCCGCTGGGGCGACAAAATGTTGCGTAGGTCACGTTGTCAGCGCCGACAGCTCGCCGCCGGACCACGGTTGTGACGGCTCGGTGCGCCCGGAGTGAAGTAGGTGCGCCATGGTGGCGATCCCGATCGGCGAATCCCTCAGCGAGCCGGGCGTCGTGGTGAATCCCGGCGGCGGCAGCCTGCCGTCCCGCGCGCTGCGCCTGGCCTGTCTCGGCGTGGTGCGGCCGGTCGTCCGGCACTATCCGATCACTCCGCTGACCATGCCGCTGGCGAGCGCGGTGGTCGACGGTCTGGCCCGGCTGCGCCCCATGCCGTCCGGAGTGGAGCGAGAACAGGTGCGGCTCAGCGGTTTCCGGATGGAGATCCTGCGCCCGGCCGGTGCGCGGCGCGCGCTGCGCGACGGCGTGGTGATGTATCTGCACGGCGGCGGCTTCTTCCTCTGCGGGCTGGACACGCATCGTCCGGTCGCCGCCGCGCTGGCCCGGCGCACCGGACTGTCGGTGCTGAACGTGGATTACCGGCAGCTGCCCGCCACGCGCATTTCGGATTCGGTCGAGGACTGTCTCACCGCCTACCGGTGGCTGCTGCGGCACGGCGTCGATCCGGCGCGGATCGTCTTCGCGGGCGATTCGGCCGGTGGGTTCCTCACCTTCGCGACGGCGCTGCGCGCGGTCGAGGTCGGCCTGCCGGCGCCGGCCGGTCTGGTCGGACTGTCCCCGGCGCTCGATCTGGATTGCGCGGCCAAGCGCGACTACCTGAACATCGCCCGCGACCCGTACATCCCGCTGTCGGCGATGGAGCAGATGGTCCGCTACGGCACCGACGGCGAATGCTCCGCGCTCTCCCCGGTGAACGGCGCGCTCGCGGGCCTGCCGCCCGCGCTCCTGATCGTCGGCGAGGACGAATTACCGCGCTACGACTGCGAACTCATGGCCCGGCGGCTGACCGCGGCCGGCGTGCCGAACTCGCTCGAGCTGTGGCGCGGCCAGGTGCACGCGTTCATGAGCATCCTGCCGAACCTGCCGGAGAGCCGGTCCGCGCTCGGCCGGGTGGCGCGTTTCGTGCGGGCCCGGGTGGAGAGCGGCCGCGTCGCGCGCACCGCGTGAACGACAGCACCCCCGCCCGGCGTTGACAGGGCGGGGGTGCTGGGGGAACCGAACGGTTCCTACCGGATCACTTGGCCGGCGGAACGAACGGCTGGTTGATGGTGGTGAAGTACTGCGCCGCAGCGGCAATCGCCACCGGAGCCGTGATCAGCAGCTGCCCGGCCAGGGTGCCCAGCGCGCCGATGGCGATGATGCCACCGAGGCAGCCGATGGCCGCGGCCGGAATGAACGCGCCGAACAGGCCGATGATCGCGGCCGAGGCCACGGTCGCGCCGGCGATGCCGCCGAGCACGCAGCCGATGGCGCCGCCGCCGATGCCGCCGACCAGGGTGCCGATGGCGGCACCGGTGGAGATGGTGTCCTTCAGCCGGGTGAAGGCGGCCAGCTCACGGTCGTACGGGGTCTTCCAGGGGGCCGAGTCCTCGAACGGGAGCGCGACGGGCCGGTAACTCGCGTGCTCCAGGTCGAACTGCGGGGTCAGGGTGGCGGTGTTACCCGAGATGTCGGCAGCAATCGGGAACACGTAGTCGTCGACACGGAACGAGAGGTCGGTGCCGGCCAGGGTGGTTCCGTTGGCGGCCTTGATCTTGAAGACACCGTTCTCGTTCACCAGGGACCCGGAGTCCGTCGAGATGATCGTGCTGGTCTCGGTGGTGGTGGCCTTGTAGTTGACCGCGCCCTCATCGGCGGTCGGCTGCGCGTTCACGGTGCCCGCGGTCACGCCGATTGCGGCGATCAGCATGGCCGACGTCGCGGCGAATTTCCTCATCAGCATTTCTGTGGAACCTCGATACAGAGTGGTTCGGGGGGACACGAGAATCGAAATGGAACGCAGCTAACGTGCGGTGAACCTGTCGTGACCGTTCATTCAAATTCTGTTCACCATCGGGTTCTTGCGTATCGTAAGGTTGTGGAAACATGCAGTGTGAGTGCGGTTTTCGTGCGGAAATAGAATCGTAGACCGACGGCCGTAACGAGCGGTTTGTGATGAATGTCACAGCAGTTGGGTGACGTGGGTAACCGATTTGTTATTTGCATCCCGTAGTAATCGGCGACCGGGTGCCCGAAATGCCCGACCGTCCGGTATGAAATAGCTGACATCAATTGTCGCCCGAACGGACGTCGGCCGCACCTCGGGCCCGGCCGTGGTCCGGCCCCGGCGGTGGCCGATAGTGTTGACGATCGTGCGATTGCTCGTAACCGGGGGCGCCGGGTTCATCGGCGCCAACTTCGTCCACCAGACCCTCGCCGAGCGGCCCGACACCCGGGTCGTGGTGCTCGACAAGCTCACCTACGCCGGTAATCGGGCGTCGCTGGCGCCCGTCGCCGACCGCATCGACTTCGTGCACGGTGACATCGCGGATCTGGAGCTGGTCGATCGGCTCGTCGGCGGGGTGGACGCGGTGGTGCACTTCGCCGCCGAGTCACACAACGACAACTCGCTCACGCAGCCGTGGCCGTTCGTGCAGACCAATATCGTCGGGACCTATTCGCTGCTGCAGGCGGTGCGCCGGCACGACGTGCGCTACCACCACATTTCCACCGACGAGGTCTACGGCGACCTCGACGCCGCGGCCCCGGCCTTCGACGAGTCGACCCCGTACAACCCGTCCAGCCCGTATTCGGCCACCAAGGCCTCCAGCGACATGCTGGTGCGAGCCTGGGTGCGTTCGTTCGGCGTACGCGCGACGATTTCCAACTGCAGCAACAACTACGGCCCGTATCAGCATGTGGAGAAGTTCATCCCGCGGCAGATCACCAATCTCATCGACGGGGTGCGGCCGCGGTTGTACGGCGCCGGTCATCAGGTCCGCGACTGGATCCACGTACACGACCACAACAGCGCGGTGTGGTCGATTCTCGACCGCGGCCGGACCGGGCAGACGTATCTCATCGGCGCCGACGGCGAATTGGACAACAAGGCCGTGGTCCGCTTGATTCTCGCCGAATTCGGCCGCGATCCGGACGATTTCGACCATGTCACCGATCGGCCCGGCCACGACCAGCGCTACGCCATCGATGCCCGCCTGCTCCGCGCCGAACTCGGCTGGGAGCCCCGGTTTTCCGATTTCCGCGCGGGGCTGGCCGACACCATTCGCTGGTATCGCGAGCACGAGGACTGGTGGCGGCCGCAGAAGGACCTCACCGAGCAGGCGTACGCGGCCGCCGGGGAAAAGGTGCTGTAGTTCGCTCAGCCCCAGACCATGAAGTCGTACTTGGCGACCGCGGCGGCGAGCGAAACGATCGTGGCCGCCACGATCGCGATCGCCGGCCCCTTCGCGGGCGTCATCGCCCGAACATCGGTCAGCCGCAGCGGCATCCACCGCAGCAGCACCGCGAAGGCGGCGATGGCCAGCGGCACGAAATAACGGCCCTGCACGCCGTCGACGAGGTAATAGCCGACGGGCGCGAACGACATGTACAGCGTCACGTAGATCATCGCGATGCTGGCCAGCACGGTGAGCGCGACGACCCAGGTGCGCAGCCGGTCCGCGGTCATCCGCTCGGCGATTCCGAGCCCCACCGCGAATGCCAGCAGGCAGGCCAGAATCGAAATCGCGGGCACGTCGATATAGGCGAATCCGAGTTCCCCGAAGAATTGAGTGAACCAGCGCTGATCGCGGAACCAGATGCTCTCTACGAAGGTGTTCAGGAAATCCCCGGGGTGGCCGAGAATCTCTTTCAGCTGATCACCGGGCCGCACCGAATGCCATTGCGCCGGTGGCCGCATCAGGCCCATGCCCTCGCCCGTCGGCGCGGCGATTTTCATCCACACCGCGAAAGCGCCGGCGCCCACCGCCGCGCAAACCCACGGAATCCAGCGCCGCCGGCTCGAAAAGCCGTACTGCCGAGCCGGAATCAGCACCGTCAGCATGGCCAGCAGCACATACGTCGGCTTGCACAGCGGCAGTGCCACGGTGGCGGCGAGCGCGACGGCGACCTCCGCGCGGGACAACCGGGCGCCCAGGAACAGTCCCTTGACCAGCAGGCACGACACCAGGATCGCCAGCGCGTTGGTCAGCGTGTCGGCGGTGACCGTCCCGGCCTGGAACAGCGCGATCGGCAGCACCGCGACGGCGAAAGCCAGCCACTGCACCCGGAACGCGCGCAGCAACCACAGCGCGAACCCGACCACGGCCAGATAGGCGATCAGGCCCGCCAGCCGGGTGAGCAGCACCAGCCCGCCCACGTCGAGATCGAGCGCCTCCGCCAGCCGGATGCCCACGGCCGCAGGCACATACGGGACCGGCGAGTAGGCGGCGGTATTGGTGAACCAGATCGGTTTGGTGGCCTCGGTGGTCACCGGGGCCGACTCCAGCAGCCGGTAGGAGACGCGGTCGGCGGCCATCGGCTCCGGTTCGGCCGGGCGGCGGTTGTAGTCGTAGAAGGCGTAGCCCATCAGCCCGTCGACGCTGAGCGGGACCTCGCCGCCGTAGGCGACGCCGCGGTCGTCGGGGACGCGCTGCGGCAGGAAGCCGCCGTGCGCGACCTGGTAGGCCCGGCCGAACTGGGTGATCTCGTCGTGGCCCCAGAACGACGGCGTCACCGTCGCCCACGCGACCCCGAAAATTCCGGCGACGACGAGGAATACGGCCGTGGCCGCGCCCAGCCGCCGCGGCGCCCAGCCGCCGGCCCGGCGCAGCGGAGCCGGTCTGGCAGGCGTCTCCGCCGCCTCGCTCTCGGCCTCGTCCTCGGCAGTCCGCTCGACGGTCTGCGGACGGGCGTCGGTCGTCATCGGCGGCCCTCGCCGATCCGCTCACCGGCCTCCGTGCCGACCGCCGAGTACCTCAGGTACATCAGGCGGGCGGCCTCGTGCCGGGAGCGGCGGATGCCGTCCAGGATCAGGCCCGCGGTCCAGGCCAGGCTGCCGAGCAGCAGCAGCGTGAAGCCGAGGAACAGCGTGGGGAAGCGCGGCACCTCGTGAATCTCGTAGAACTCGATGACGATCGGGGTGATCAGGATGATCGAGATCGCCCACGCCAGGGTGCCGAACAGGCCGTAGAACGCCACCGGCCGCTCGTGCCGGGCCAGCCCGACGATCAGGGCCAGGATCTTGAAGCCGTCGTGATACGTGCGCAGCTTGCTCTCGCTGCCCGCCGGCCGATCGCGGAAGCCGACCGGCACCTGGGTCTGCGGGACTCGCAGGTGCAGCGAGTGCACGGTCAGCTCGGTCTCGATCTCGAACTCGCGCGACACGGCCGGGAAGCTCTTCACGAACCGGCGGGAGAACACACGATAGCCGGAGAGCATGTCCTCGACGTTCTCGCCGAACACCTTGCCGACCACGCCGTTGAGGACCTTGTTACCGGCCTCGTGCCCCGCGCGGTAGGCGTTCTCGCCCTCGTTCTGCTTGCGCACACCCAGCACGTGATCGTAGGGCCCGTCCAGCAGGGTCTTGATCATCAGCGGCGCGGCGGAGGCGTCGTAAGTGTCGTCGCCGTCGATCATCAGATAGACGTCGGCCTCGATATCGGCGAACGCTCGCCGTACGACGTTGCCCTTGCCCTTGGTGTGCTCGGTGCGCACGATCGCACCGGCGGCGCGGGCACGGTCGGCGGTGCCGTCCGTGCTCAGGTTGTCGTAGACGTAGACGACGATGCCCGGCACGGCGGCCTTGAGGTCGGCGACGACCTTGGCCACCGCGGCCTCCTCGTTGTGGCAGGGCACCACTGCGGCGATACGAAGCTCGGTGGGGTCCACCCCGTCAGTCCCTCATTTGTGAAATCGGACGGTGAAATACGGAACACCGGGAGGGTACAGGGGAGCCGCCCGGACGCGCCCGGTAACCCTCGGTGTGTATCCAGGATGCGGTACCGTCCCCGAAGTGACCAGCAGTGAAACCGCGACCGATCCGGCCGCTCGGACCGGCGCGTCCCTGATCACCAAGGTGCTCGCCGCGCTGCGCCGGGGCGGGGCGTTTCTCGTCGTCGGTGCGATCGGTTTCCTCGTCGACGCGGGCACCTACAACCTGCTGGTCTTCTGGGGCGGCGAGGGCGTGCTGTACCACGCGCCGCTGCCCGCCAAGATCATCGCCATCGTGGTGGCGACGGTGGTCACCTACTTCGGCAACAAGTGGTGGACCTTCGCGGACAAGAAGGGCGGCAGCCCGGGGCGCGAATATCTGCTCTACGCGCTGTTCAACGTGGTAGCGATCGGCTTGCAACTGGGCTGCCTCGGTTTCTCGCGGTACATACTGGATCTGTCGACACCGCTGTCGGACAACATCTCCGGTACTTTGATCGGCCAGATCGTCGCGGTGGTATTCCGCTATTGGGCATACGACAAATTCGTGTTCACCGGCGCGCGGGCGGGCCGATCCGACATCGGCGCGTGAGATGGAGATAATGGTTCCGCTCTGGCGAACACGAGATCACAAAAAGGGACTGTAAATATGGACCAGTCGGCTGGGCAGGCCGTGACCGCATCCGAGAACGACCGGCTGATCGCCAACTCCGCGCCCGCCGCGTTGCGGGCCGATCACCGGGCTCCGGAACGGCTGGTGCTACAGCGGGGCATCTTCGCCGGTCCCGCGCCGAAGATCAGCGCCGAGATGTACGCGGTCACCAAGGGCAAGGCCACGCGGGAACGGATGACGCTGCGGCTGGAGAAGGGCGCCGCCGCGCACACCAACACCTATTTCGGCCGGTTCGCCGCCAGCTACTGGCAGCGCTGGACCACGGTCACCGAGGTCGAGGTTGCCATGACCCTGACCGTGGGCGACCGCGCGCGCGTCCGGCTGGCGGCCTCCGACATCGCCGGGCACCGGCGCATCATCGACACCGCCGACGTCCGCACGCCCGCCCGGCGCAACGGCCAGGGCCCGGACGAGGGCGTCGCCGGACAGCGCGTCGTGTTGCGCGCGCCGCTGGACCAATACGTCGACGGCGGCGCGCTGTGGCTCGAATTCGATGCCGTCGGTGGCGAATTGGGCATCGGCGAGCTGGAGTGGTCGGCGGCGGCGCCCGAGCGGGTGCGGCCCGTGGCGATCGCCATCTGCACGTTCAACCGGGCGCAGGACTGCGCGCACACCGTGGCGGCGCTGGCGTCGGATCCGACCGTGCTGGCCGCCATCGACGCGGTGTACGTGGTGGATCAGGGCACCGATCTGGTCGAGGATCGGCCGCTGTACCAGGAGACCAAGCCGCGCTTCGGTGACAAGCTGCGCTACCTGCGTCAGCCGAATCTCGGTGGGGCGGGCGGTTTTACCCGCGGCCTGTACGAGGTGTCGGCGGCCAACGAGCACGCCGACGTCATCCTGATGGACGACGACATCCTCTGCGAACCGGAAACGGTGTTGCGGCTCAACGCTTTCGCCAATCTGACGACCGAGCCGACACTGGTCGGCGCGCAGATGCTGTTCCTGCTCAACCCCGACTACCTGAATGTCGGCGCGGAGGAGACGGATCTGCCGATCCTGCGGCACGGTCAGAAGGTCGCCAAGGCGCTGCGCAACACCAGCATGCTCAAGCGCAATCAGGAGCGGCGCGTCGACGCGGGGTACAACGCCTGGTGGACCTGCCTCATCCCGTCCGAGGTGGTGCAGAGCATCGGGTTGCCGATCCCGATCTTCTTCCAATGGGACGACGTCGAATACGGTTTGCGCGCGCGCGAACACGGTTTCGTCACCGTGACCCTGCCGAATGCGGCGGTGTGGCACGCCGACTTCTACTGGAAGGATTTCGACGACTGGGCGCGCTACTTCTCCTCGCGCAATTCGCTCATCGTCTCGGCGCTGCACACCCGGTTGGATCCGAAACTCGTCACCCGCAGGCTTTTCCGTGAGATCTCGGAGTATCTGGTCGGTATGCAATACGGGCTGGCGCACACGACCCTGCAGGGCATCGAGGATTTCCTGAAGGGTCCGCGGACGCTGCAGGACGGCGGTCAGGCCGCCCTCGCCGCCGCGCGCACCAGCCGCGGTGAATACGGCGAGACGGTGAAGCATCCCGCGGCCACCGCGCCGATCCGCAATGCCGATATCGAGGTGCGGCGGGCGAGCGGCGAGCCGAGCCGTCCGGTGCTGGTGCTGATCAAGCGGGCCATCCAGCAGTGGACCGGCCGCGTCCAGCCGGGTCTGAAGGCCGTCACCCGCGAGGACGCGCACTGGTGGCACATCGGCCTGTTCGACCATGTGATGGTGACCGACGCGTCTCAGTCCGGCGTGCGAATCCGGCGGCGCGACAAGGCCAAGGCCCGCGCCCTGCTGCTGCGCACGGTCCGGGTGCTGCGCCGCCTGCGCCGCGAACTGCCCGCCGTGTCCGAGCAGTACCGCGCGGCCATGCCCGAACTCACCAGCCGCGAGAACTGGGAACGCCTCTACGGCATCTGAATTCGACGGTGTGGTCAGCCGCCCGGACTCGAGACGAGCAGGGTGCGGGCGGCGGCGGCGACGTCGGATTCCAGCCAGTCGGGGAGGTCGCCTTGGCGGGCGTGGCGGCGGAGGGTGGCATTGGGCAGATCGACCACGGCGCGGGTGAGCCGGTCGATCGAGCGCGGGTCGTCATCGCCGAACAGGTCCCGGGTCAGGCGCCGGACGTGCTCGATCAGGGGTGAGTTCATGCGGGCCAGGCGGTCGCGCAGTTCGGTCTCGGGTGCGCCGTCGAGCAGGTCTCCCGGTCGCAGATGCAGGAGCAGTTTGGCGTCGTCGGGCAGGGCGCGCGCGAATTCGATGGTGGCAACGGCCATTCCGACGGCGGCCTGCAACGGATCCGGGTCCGCCGCGGCCGCCAGCGCCCGCGCCTGAAACCGTTCCAGCGCGCGGATCCAGGTCGCGACGAGCACCCCGTTGCGATTGCCGAAGCGGTGATACAGCGTGCCCACGGGCGCGCCGCTGGCCGCCGCGATGGCGGCGACGCTGGCCGCGCGCGGGCCGTCGCGCAGGACCAGGCTGCGCGCTGCGTCGAGGATCACGTCGGTGTCGTGCTTGCGGGGTGGCGCCATGTACTAGTACGTTCCTTCTATATGGAGCGTTTGCCCTATATCGATCAGCATTCCAGAATAATCACCGCCGATGCGGAACATACCTGGGCCGCGCTGCTGCGGTCGTTCTGCTCGGATCCGGCCGACCTCAGCACGGTGCCCAGGGGTTTCGCGCTCGACGAGACGGATCCGCCGCGTCGTCTGGCGCTGCGCGGCGACCACCCGTTCTCACGGTATGCGCTGGTCTTCTCCCTGTCCGAGACCACGCCGGGGCGCACCACGCTCACGGCCGAGACGCGCGCCGTTTTTCCCGGCGTGGCGGGCCGCGTCTACAAGGCACTCGTCATCGGCAGCGGCGGTCATCGGTTGGTGGTCCGGCGGATGCTGCGCCGGATCGCCGCGTCGGCCGAACGCGGCCGGACGGCGACGGCTGCGGATTGAGGCGGCAGCGCCACCGGCCCCGGCCGATGCCCGGCTGAGCTCAGCGACCGGCCGAGCCGGTCGGCGCCGGCGGCGGGTTGTTGTCGACGACCGCACTCCAATGTACCGACAAAATCGGCCGTCCAGTTTGTGACGGGATCGGGCACGGCGGAGCCCGGGAAACCTTGTCTGTCAGCGGGTTCGGCCGCCTGGGCCTGTCAGAGGAACAGGTCGGTGGTGAGAGGTTCGTCGCCGGGGGTCACGCGGTACTTGTCCAGGTCGGTGATTCCGTGGGCGGCGAGGACTTCGTCGTCGAGGAAGAAGTTGCCGGTGGTGTCTTTCGCCGGGGAGGTGAGGACGAGGTAGGCGGAGTCGGCGTAGATGTCGGGGGTGCGGGAGGTGCGGACCATTTCCTCGCCGCCGAGCAGGTTCTGTACGGCGGCGGTGGCGATGGTGGTGCGGGGCCACAGCGAGTTGACGCCGATGCCGTACTTGCGCAACTCCTCCGCCAAACCCAGGGTGGTGAGCGACATTCCGTACTTCGCGATGGTGTAGCCCAGCGACTGGCCCGCCCACTTCGGGTCCAGGTTCAGCGGCGGGGACAGGGTCAGGATGTGCGGGTTGCGGCCGGCCTGCGCGGATTCCTTCAGCGCCGGAATGCTCAGCTTGGACAGCAGGAAACTGCCGCGGCAGTTGATGTCCTGCATCAGGTCGTACTTCTTCATCGCCAGGGTCTCGGTCGGCGAGAGGTCGATTGCCGAGGCATTGTTGACGACCAGGTCGATGCCGCCGAATCGGCCGATGGTCTGCTGCACGGCCTGCGCGACCGCATCGTCGTCGCGCACGTCGCCGACGAACTTCAGCACCGTACCCCCGGCCTGCTCGAGTTCCGCGGCCGCGGTGTGGATGGTGCCGGGCAACTTCGGATGCGGCTGGTCGGTCTTCGCGATCAGGGTGATGTTCGCCCCGTCGCCCGCGGCTCGCTTGGCGATCTCCAGCCCGATGCCGCGGCTGCCGCCCGACATGATCAGGGTCCGGCCCGCCAGCGGCTTGCCTGCTTCCGTCATTCGCCTGCTCCAATCTGTCGCCCCCGACTCGATGATCTCGAGTAGACGACGGCCGGGGGAGGGATCTGCCCGATTCGGAGATTAAGCGACCGCTCATCACTATGCAACTAGTTGCATAGTGAGGTGGAGGGTATCCGCCGGCACACGAATGCGGCAGTGCCGCGGTATTTCGCGGTGAGCGCCGCATTCGTGGCGCGGCGCGATCCCGAGCGGACGCGGTGGGCGTTGTGTCCTATGCGGTGAACGTCACACCTGCCCGAGCCCGCTCGGTCCGCGGCGGCGATCGGCGGCCTCGCGCCGCGCTGAAGGCGGCACGCGCCGAGCCGGACGCCGCCGCCGACCGTCGTCAGCCGGAATGGCGTTTGCGGTATTCCCAGCGTTGTGACTTGGTCGCGGTTTTCCAGGCTCGCTGGCGTTCGGCGCGGAGGCGGGCGTCGGTGCGGGAGGCCAGCCACTCGTTTTCGCGTTGCAATTTCAGGTAGCTGTCGAAGCGGCGTTGTGGGAGTGCGCCGGATTCCAGGGCGGACCGGATCGCGCAGCCGGGCTCGCGTTGGTGGGAGCAGTCGGCGAAACGGCAGTCGGCGGCGAGGGTTTCGATATCGCTGAACGTGCGGCCCAGGCCCTCGGCCGCATCCCACAGCCCGACCGAGCGGAGACCCGGGGTGTCGATGAGGGTGCCGCCGCCCGGTAGGGGGCGCAACTCGCGGTGCACGGTCGTGTGCCGTCCGCGCTTGTCGGCGGCGCGAACGTCGTTGGTGGCGAACACTTCCGCGCCGAGTAGCGCGTTCGCCAGCGTGGACTTGCCCGCGCCGGAGGGACCGATCAACGCGACGGTGCCCGAGAGCACGGCGGTGAGCACGTCCATGCCCATACCCGTGTTCGCGCTGACGGCCAGCGTGGTCGCGCCCGGCGCGACCGCGCGCACCTCGTCCAGCGGAACGTCCACGGCCAGATCGGTTTTCGTCAGCACCACCACCGGTTGCGCGCCGGATTCCCAGGCCAGGGCCAGCAGTCGCTCGATGCGGCCCAGGTCGACGTCGCCGTCGGCGGCCGTGCACACGAGCACCGTATCGACGTTCGCGGCCAGTACCTGGGCCTCCGAACGCCCGGAGACGGTAGCGCGCACGATCGCCGTGCGCCGGGGAAGTAGTTGCCGCACAACGAGTTCGGTGTCCACAGCGACCCAGTCGCCGGTACACAGGCCCTCGACGTTGGTATCCGCCCGCGGGCAGCGCGCACGCGCGAGCCCTTCGGGTGTCGCGACGTCGCACTCGCTGCGATCCATCCGGATCACGCGGGCCGGGACCCAGCCGGTGTCGAGCAGTCGTGTATACGCGGCGGAAACGGCCGGATTCCAGCCGTAAGAAGTCAGACGGTCGTAATCGACCATGATGGAGAGTCGTCCTTCGTCGGGCACTGCGCCCGGCGTGGGCTCAGTGCATCGGGGAGAGGGTGGAAGCGCATGCGGCGGCGCGGCTTTCGATATCCGGCCGCTGCCCGACCGCGACAATCCGATAGTTGACGTTCACGCTTCCACCTCCTCGACCCTTTCGACGTTGTGTCCGTTGTGGACTGGTACAACGATGACAGGCGCCCCGGACGGGGCGCAACATATTTTTCCGAGAACCGATCTTCCGACCGCGCCTACAGCGCCGCGATCATCACGATGTTGAGCAGGATGATGAGCGCCGCGAGGCCCCACATCACGTAGATGAAGGCGATACCGGGCGTGGACTGCGGCACCGGCCCGATCGCCCCGCGGATGAACGCGATCGCCGGTGACCGGTAGTAGACGCGGGTGCTCATACCCTCGGTCACCGGCACCACGGCGTCGGCCGGGCCCATGTCCCACATCCAGCGGGTAGCGACCCGGAGGTGATGCTGGCCCGGCCCGATCGGGATGTGCGTGGCGCCCCAGCGCGCCATCGGCACCTGCTGCCCGTTCACGAGAATCTTCGGCCCGGTCAGCGCCAGCATGAAGGCCATCGGGAAGTAGGAGCTGTCCACCACGATGCCGGGCGGGCCCGGCTCGGGCTGGAACTGCGGCTGCCCGGGGCCGTAGGGCCCTTGCGGCGCACCGTAATTCGGCTGGGCATACGGATTCGGTTGCCCGCCATAGGGATTGGCCGGAGCGCCCGGAAACTGCTGTCCGGGAACGGGTGCGCCGTAACCCGGCTGGGGTGCGCCGTAACCCGGCTGCGGCGGCGCACCGTACGGCGGCTGCGCGGGATAACCGGGCTGCGGGAACTGCGGCGCACCGGGCTGCGGCACCTGCGGGGACGACGCGCTGTGCGGTTGCGGCGCACCGTATCCCGGCTGCGGGATCTGTGGCGACGACGCGCTATGTGGTTGCGGCGCACCATATCCCGGCTGCGGCACTTGCGGCGACGACGCGCTGTGCGGCTGCGGGATCTGCGGCGCGGACCCACCGTGCCCGGCCTGCGGGAGCTGCGGCGACGAGGCGCTGTGCGGCTGTTGCGCCCCGCGCTGCGGGAGCTGCGGCGCACCGTAGGCGCCACCGCCGTTCTGCGGCTGGGGAACTCCGGGATACGGCGGTTGCCCGTTCTGCTGCCAGGGATTGTGCCCGTTCGGTGGCTGCCCGCCGTAGGGGTTGCTCACAGCCGTACCTCCATATTCGAAAACGCTGATCTAACCGGGTTTGTGGAACTGCTCGCGCCGCCCCAGGCGTCGCAGTCGCAGCCATTCTTTCAGACCGGCCGGATCTTTTTGCTGCACAAGGAAGAACCAGGAAAATCGAGCCCATTCCTGCGGCAGCAGTTTCCGCATCCCGGGCTGTGCCATGAGGTAGCCACGGTTGCGATAGGTGAAGTAGCGCTTGACCGGATCGTCCGGGTACTGGGTGTGCATCCGCCCGCCCAGAATCGGCTTGAACTCGGCGGATCCGTTGGGATGCAGGTACGCGGCCCGCAGACAGGTGCCGAACGGCAGTCCCGACCGCACCAGGCGGCGATGGATCTCCACCTCGTCCCCGCGCACGAACAGCCGCAGATCCGGAACGCCGATCACGTCGACGGCCCGCGCCGAGATCAGGGCGCCGTTGAACAGCGAGGCGATGCCGGGCAGGAAGTCGTCGTCGCCGAGTTCGGAACGCAGTCGCCGCCACACCACGCCGCGGCGCAGCGGGAAGGCCAGCCGATCCGGATCGTCGATGTCGGCCACCACCGGCGACACCTCCGCGAGCCCGTGCCGCTGGGCGCAGCCGACCAGCGTCTCGAGCACCTCCGGGCCCTCCGGTCGCCCGTCGTCGTCGGCCAGCCAGACCCAGTCCGCGCCGAGCGACAGCGCGTGCAGGATGCCCAGCGCGAAACCACCGGCGCCGCCGAGGTTGTGCTCCGAACCCAGGTAGGTCGCCGGCACCGGCTGCTCCCGCACCAGCTCGCCCACCTCGGGCTCGTTGGCGTTGTCCACCACGATCAGGTGATCGACCGGGCGCGTCTGCGCGCCCAGCACTTTCAACGATTCGGCCAGCAACTCGCGGCGCTTGTGCGTGACGACCACCGCGACGATGCGGTCCCCGCCCGGTGCCGGTTCGGACCGCGCTGCCTCGGCGGCGGCCGCCTGATCACTCATGTGGGATTCCGCTCCAGTTCCCGTTCTCGTTCCAGCTCGCGCAGAATTTGGGCGACATGATCACCGGCATCGGGCCCCTCGTAGGCCCGCACCACTTCCTCGATTCCGCCGCGCATCCGCATCTGTCCGTGATCGATCCAGATCGCGGTGTCGCACAGTTGCGCCAGGAATTCGTTGGAATGGCTGCAAAATACCAGGATTCCGGAGCGAGCGACGAGATCGCGCAGGCGATTTCGCGCCTTCTTCATGAACTCGGCGTCCACCGCGCCGATGCCCTCGTCCAGCAACAGGATCTCGGGATCGATCGACGTCACCACGCCCATCGCCAGACGGACCCGCATACCGGCCGAATAGGTGCGCAGCGGCATGTTGAGATATTCGCCGAGTTCGGTGAACTCGGCGATCTCGTCGACCTTGGCCATCATCTGCTTACGGCTCTGCCCGAGAAACAGCCCGCGAATGACGATGTTCTCGTATCCGGAGATCTCCGGGTCCATGCCGACGCCGAGATCGAAAACCGGTGCCACCCGGCCGGTTACGCGCGCGCTGCCGCGAGTGGGTTCGTAGATTCCCGAAAGCAGCCGCAGCAGTGTCGATTTGCCGGCGCCGTTGTGGCCGACCAGGCCCACCCGGTCGCCCTCCTGGAACGACACGGTGATGTCGCGCAGCGCCTCGACGACCACCACGTCGGACTTGTTGCGCCCGATGGAACCACCGGCCTTGCCGAGAAACGCCTTCTTCAAAGATCGTGATTTGGCGTCGAAGATCGGAAACTCCACCCAGGCGTTCCGGGTTTCGATACTCACATCGGACATGTCGCCTTCACACCCAGTAGGGGACGCGGGATCGGAACTGCTTCAGAGCCAAGATTGCCACCACCCAGCCGACGACGGTGAATGTCAGCACCACCAGCCAGCTGCGCAACGCGATCGGATCGCCCAGCGCCGGTGCGCGCACGATCTCGAGATAGTGGAACGTCGGGATCAATTCGACCAGCCGGGCCCGCTCGCTCACCGTGCCGCCTTGCGCGTGCAGCACTTTCGCCGACCACATGACGGGGGTCAGCACGAACAGCATGCGGGTGAGGCTGCCGAGAATGGGCGCGATGTCGCGGTAGCGAGTGCTGAAGATGCCGAACACGATCGACACCCACATCGCGTTGAGGAACAACAGCACGATGGCGGGCAGCACGAGCAGCACCGACCAGTTCAGATCGCGCCACACGCTGAATCCGACCAGCATCACCGCGTAGATGACGAGGTTGTGCGCGAAGAACAGGAACTGCCGCCACACCATGCGGTAGATGTGCACGCTCAATGCCGAGGGCAGCTGTTTGATCAGGCCCTCGTTGGCGATGAACACGTCCGCGCCCTCGATGATGCTGGCCTCGATCACATTCCACACGATGATGCCGACGGTCACGTACGGCAGATATTCGCGCAGCGGCTGAGCGAGCAGCGTCGCGTACAGCAGGCCGATGGCGGCCGCCTGCACCGCGGTCGAGATGGTGATCCAGAACGGCCCCAGCACCGACCGGCGGTACCGCTGCTTGATGTCCTGCCAGCCCAGCGACAGCCATAGTTCACGCTGCGCGAAGCCGTCGCGTAGATCCTTGAACGCACGTCCGAACGACTGCGAATCAGACACTATCGGTACCGAGGCGTCGGCCGGGCGCTGTTCGGCGGTCGCCGGCTCGGCTGGAGCTGCTGCGGGCACAGTGACCGACTGTAGCTGTGCGCGGTGGCGGCCGCTGCGTGCGGGCCGCAAACCGCGCATGGTCGGTGTTCGGAAGCGTCAGAGATACTGACCGCTGCCCGTGGCCGAACCGCCCTGCCCGCGCTCACCCGGGGTGTGCGCGCCCGGCGGCAGCGCGTGCCGCATCTGCTCGAGCTGCTGGCGCGCGGCCATCTGCTGGGCGAACAGCGCGGTCTGGATGCCGTGGAAAAGGCCCTCCAACCAGCCGACCAGCTGAGCCTGGGCGATGCGCAGCTCGGCGTCCGACGGGATGGACCCCTCGCTGAACGGCAGTGCGAGACGCTCCAGCTCGTCGCGCAGCTCCGGCGACAGGCCCTGTTCCAGCTCGCGGATCGAGGTCTGGTGGATCTCCTTGAGGCGGGTGCGGCTGGCATCGTCCAGCGGCGCCGCCCGCACCTCCTCCAAGAGCTGCTTGATCATGGTGCCGATGCGCATGACCTTCGCCGGTTGCTCGACCATGTCGGCCAGCGACTCGTCCTTGCTGTCGGTCTCCGCGCCGCCCTCGCCGACCACCTGCCCGGCGAACGGCGCCTCGCCCTGGGCGCTCGCCGGGATGACCAGCGGCTTGCCTTCGGGGCCGATCACCACGATGGAATCCGGTGCTCCGTCCGATTGCGTCATGATCTCCATCATGTCTTGTCCGGCCGCGACGCGCTTCGGGTGGGTACGCACTGCGGGTATGCCGGAGGGTGACGGTCAGTATTCTGTTGCGGTCGTGTCCGCCTCGTGAGTGGTTCGGTTTGCTGAAAGTCGGTTGCCATGTCGCGTGATCTGTCAGCTGGTTACCCCGGTGGTACCGGTGTGGTAGTCCGGTGCCCGGTGGTAGCCGTCGACACGGTTACCTCGACTTGCCCCCTGCCCTTAGAGTGGCCCACATGACTTACGACGTCGCGAGGGTTCGGGGGTTGATACCGTCCCTGGGCGACGGCTGGATCCATCTCGACCCGCAGGCGGGGATGCTCGTCCCCGATTCGGTATCCCGCGCCGTCTCAACAGGTTTCCGTACTTCCGCGTTCACCCACGGTAATCGGTATTCGGCCACCAGGCGCAGCGGCGCCATCCTGGACGCCGCGCGCGAGGCGGTTGCGGACCTGGTCGGCGCCGACCCGGCGGGCGTCGTACTCGGCCCGGATCGCGCGGTGCTGCTGGCCTGGCTGGCCGAGTCGTTGAGTTCCCGGCTCGGGCTGGGCACGGGGATCGTGCTGTCGCGTCTGGACGACGAGGCGAACGTGGCGCCGTGGCTGCGCATCGCCAACCGCTATGGCGCCCATGTGCGTTGGGCCGAGGTGGAAATAGAGACGTGTGAGATGCCGGCCTGGCAGTTCGAGGAGCTGATCGGGCCCACCGCGCGTTTAGTTGCCTTGACGGCGGCGTCGCCGATCGTGGGTTCGGCGCCGGCCGTGCGGGTTGCCGCGGACCGGGTGCACGAGGTCGGCGGTTTGCTGGTGGCCGATTGCTTCGGCGCCGCACCGTACGCGCTGATCGATATCGACGAACTCAATGCCGACGTGGTCGCGCTGTCGGCCCCCGCGTGGGGCGGGCCGCAGATCGGCGCGCTGGTGTTCCGGGATCCGGCGTTCCTGGACCGGATTCCGTCGATGTCGCTGAATCCCTATGCCAAAGGCGCCGAGCGGCTCGAGGTCGGGCATCACCAGTACGCGTTGCTCGCCGGGCTCACCACCTCCATCGAATACCTCGCCGGGCTGGACGAGCAGGCCACCGGCACTCGCCGTGAGCGGCTGGAGATCTCGATCACCTCGCTGCAGGACTATCACGATCAGCTGTTCGAGCATCTGATGGACGTGCTGGACCGCGTCCCGAACCTGACGGTGATCGGCCGCGCCTCCACCCGCATCCCGACGGTGAGTTTCACCATCGCCGGCATGCAGGCCGAGAAGGTCTCCGCGAAGCTGGCCGATCATCGCGTCGGCACGCTCAGCGGCGTGCACGGGGGAAGCCGTCTGCTCGACGCGCTGGGTGTGAACGACGAGGGCGGGGCGGTCACCATCGGGTTGGCGCCTTACACAACGAAATTCGAGATCGAGCAGTTGGGCCGGGCCTTGGCGACGCTGGACTGAGCGTCCGTCTCCCTATTGCTCGTTGATCCGCAGGATCACCTTGCCGACGGTCTCCGGTGAGTCGAGCAGGCGATGCGCCTCGGCGGCCTCGGTGGCGGGAAGTTCGGCGCTCACCACGGGGGCGACGGTGCCGTCGGCGATCAGCGGCCACAGGTGGCGACGCAATTCGGCAATGATCTCCGCTTTGCTGGAACGGCCGGTTCCCGGGCGGCGCCGCAGGTTCGTTGCGTGCACGGTGCCGCGCTTGGCCAGCAGTTTCGAGATATCGAACTCGGCGCGCACCCCGCCCTGCATGCCGATGATGCACAGCTGCCCGTCCTCGGCGAGGGCCTCGACATTGCGGTTCAGGTAGGCCGCGCCCATATTGTCGAGAATGACGTCGGCGCCACCCGCCTCGCCGACCACGGCCACGAAATCGTCGTCGCGGTAGTTGATCAGGATGCTCGCGCCGAGTTCCGCGCAGCGGTCGAGCTTGAGCTGCGAGCCCGCCGTCACCGCCACCCGCGCGCCGCGGCTCACCGCCACCTGAATGGCATGGGTGCCGATACCGCTGCCGCCGCCGTGAATCAGCAGCAGCTGCCCCGCGTGCAGCCCGGCCCGCAGCACCAGATTCGACCAGACGGTGGCGGCCACCTCCGGAAGTGCCGCCGCCGCAGCCAGATCCAGCCCGTCGGGCACCGGCAGCACCTGGGTCGCGGCCACCACCACCCGCTCGGCGTATCCGCCGCCGGACAGCAGCGCACACACCCGATCACCCGTCCGGAAGTCCGTGACGCCCGCCCCGACCGCCGCGATCACACCCGACACTTCCAGTCCGACGATCTCGCTGGCGCCGGGCGGCGGCGGATAGAACCCCTGCCGCTGCATCAGATCCGCGCGATTCACGCCCGCCGCCGCGACCTCGATGAGCACCTCACCGGCCGCCGGACCCACCGGATCCGGCACTTCCGCCCACCCCAGTACCTCAGGACCGCCGAAACCCTCGAGTGTCACCGCATACATACCCGCGACCTTACGACCCTCCCGTCCCGAACTCCCGCGCCCCGCGCCGAAACCAGCACTCCGTCGCCGGTACTGCGCTGCTGCTCGGCTTCCCGCCTTGCCGTCTTGCTTCGGGTCAGGCGAGTGCTATCCAGTACCGTCGCGCGGGTCCGTGTCGGGTATCGCGGACTTCTTCGAGGATGCCGCCGGCGCGCTCGATCGTTTTCGCCGATTCGACATTGTGCGCGGCGCAGACAACCAGCACGCGGTCCATGCCGAGTGCACGTGCGTGGTCGAGCATCTCGCCCAGCGCCCAGGTGGCAAGCCCCTGTCGTCGTGCTGTCGGGCGGATGCCGAAGCCGATGTGGCCGGCCCAATTCACATGGTCGTCGACGTTGTGTCGCAGTGCGATTCCGCCGAGTATGCGGTTGTCTTCGGCGATCCATCGGTATGTGGTGTCCGTGTCGTAGGTCAGCCGTTTCACCCATGCGGTGAAACCGGTCTGCGACTCGACCTCGTCGGTGGGCGCCAGCCCGAACCCGTCTTCATGCGCGCCGGGACCCCACTCGGCATGCGCGTCGAGCCAGGCGTCGTGAAGGCGTGTGGTGGGCGCGATCAACTCGGGCATGCGCCGACACTATCGATTCTGTTCGGCGGCGGGTGATTCCTACTAGCGTTCCGGGAATGAGCAGTTTCGCCGACTTCCAGAACGAGATCTATCTGGCCGGGCTCTCCGGTGCGGTCCCCGAGTTGCCGATGACGGCCGCGGGCCTGGCCGAACGAGCCCGCGAGGTGCTGTCGCCGGAGGCCTACGCCTATGTGGCGGGCAGCGCGTCGTCCGAACGCACCGCGGCGGCGAACGAGGCGGCGTTCGACCGGTACCGGCTGGTCCCGCGGATGTGGCGCGGCGCCAGCGGACCTGGCGTGCGCGATCTTTCGGTGGAGGTGCTCGGCACGCGGCTGGCCGCGCCGATCCTGACCGCACCGGTCGGCGTGCTGGAACTGCTGCACGAACGCGGCGAGACGCTCGTCGCGGAGGTGACCCGCGAACTCGGCGTCGGCATGGTGCTGTCGACGGCGGCGTCGACCCCGATCGAGGACGTCGGCGCGGCCGCCGGGGCCTGGTGGTACCAGCTGTACTGGCCCAACGACGATGAGCTGGCCCGCTCGTTCGTGGAGCGGGCGACGAAGGCGGGCGCCCGGGCGATCGTGGTCACCGCGGACACTCCCAGCCTGGGTTGGCGTCCGCGCGATCTCGAGCTGGCCCACCTGCCGTTCCTGCAGGCCAAGGGCGTCGCGAACTACTTGTCGGACCCCGTGTTTCGGGCGAAGCTGTCCGCGCCGCCGGAGGAGAGCGAGGAGGCGCTGCGGATGGCGGTGCTGACCTGGGTCGGCCTGTTCGGCAACCACGGCCTGCGCCCGGCCGACATCGCCCGGCTGCGCGAATGGACCGAACTGCCGATCGCGGTGAAGGGCGTCCTGCATCCCGACGACGCCCGCCAACTGGTCGACGCCGGCGCCGACGCAGTGGTGGTGAGCAACCACGGCGGCCGCCAGGTCGACGGCTCCATCGCGGCGCTGGACGCGCTGCCCACGGTCGTCGCGACCGTCGGCGACCGCGCCGACGTGCTCTTCGACTCCGGCGTCCGCACCGGCTCGGACGTCATGGTCGCCCTCGCACTGGGCGCCAAGGCAGTGCTCTACGGCCGCCCGTGGGCCTACGGCCTGGGCATCGCCGGAGCGGCCGGAGTCCGGCACGCCCTCCGCGTGCTGCTCGCGGATCTCGATGCGGCCATGGGCCTTTCGGGCTGCACCGGCATCGCCGACCTGAGCCGCGCAATGCTGTCGTCCACCCGCTGACCCCGGTCGTCCCCGCCCTGACCGGGCGAAGCTCGCATCTCGGGCGGCTAATAGAATGTCCGCATGACTTCCGAACCGAGCGGTACGCCCCCGGAGCCGAGGTGGCTCAGCTCGGCTCAGCAGCGCGCCTGGCGCGCCTACATGGACGGCGGCCAACGCCTCATGGCCCAACTCAACCGCCAACTCCAACGCGACAACGACCTAAGCCTCGCCGAATACCGAATCCTCGTCCTCCTCTCCGAATCCCCCGACCACTCCCTCCGCATGAGCGATCTAGCCGACGGCGTCCTCTCCTCCAGAAGCCGCCTCACACACCAGATCCGCCGCATGGAAGCCCAGGGCATGGTCCGCCGCACGAGCGCGGAGGAAGACGGCCGAGGAGTCCGCGCCCACCTCACCGAGGTAGGCATGACCCGCCTACGCACCGCAGCCCCAGGCCACGTAAACGCGGTCCGCCGAGACTTCATAGACCTGCTGACCCCGGACCAGATCAGGGTTTTGGGCGAGGTTTTCGAACTGGTCGAGAAGGAACTGTCCACCCGCGACTTCCGCTGAAGCGATGGGGGTGGGCCGCGCCCAGCACAGGCGCCGGGTTGGCACCGAGACGTACCCCTGACCTGCGGTGGGTGTGGGATTTGAACCCACGGTGGCGTGAACCACGACGGTTTTCAAGACCGTTCCCTTAGGCCGCTCGGGCAACCCACCTTGCTCCGGGACGGAGCCATCTCAGGTTACTGGTGAGCTGGGCGGGATGCCCAATCGGTGTCGGGGCGGGGGGAGGGGGCAGGTTGTACCGTTGACCGGTTCGGTTGGTAGGGGAACGGGGTGTTGCGGTGCGCGGCGTGGTTGGGATGGCGGGGGCGATCGCGGTCCTGCATGTGGTCGGGTGGGGTGTGTTGTTGCTGGTGATCGTGCCGCAGCAGCACCTCGTCGACGGAGCGGTGTTCGGGGTCGGGCTGGGGGTGACCGCTTACACGCTCGGGATGCGGCATGCGTTCGATGCCGATCACATTGCCGCGATCGATAACACCACGCGGAAGTTGGTGGCGGAGAACGGGCGGGCACGGTCGCAGTCGGTCGGGTTCTGGTTCTCGCTGGGGCACTCGTCGGTGGTCTTCGTGCTCGTCGGGCTGATCGCGCTGGGGGTGCGGGCGCTGGCGCGGAATCTGGAGGATTCCGATTCGGGGCTGCAACGGTGGACGGGGCTGTGGGGTACCAGCGTCTCGGGCACTTTTCTGATTCTGATCGGGCTGTTGAATCTGGCGTCCCTGATCGGGATCTGGCGGGTGTTCCGGCAGATGCGGCGCGGCGAGTTCGACGAGGCGCAGCTGGAACGGGCGCTGGACTCGCGCGGGCTGCTGAACAGAGTGCTCGCGCCCGCGGTGCGGATGGTGCGCAGGCCGTGGCACATGTATCCGGTCGGTCTGCTGTTCGGGCTGGGTTTCGACACCGTCACCGAGGTGGGCCTGCTGGTCATCGCGGGCGGCGCGGCCGCGACCGGACTGCCCTGGTACGCGATTCTGGTGCTGCCCGTGCTGTTCTCGGCCGGCATGTCGCTGCTCGACTCGCTGGACGGCTCGTTCATGAGCTACGCCTACGACTGGGCCTTCGCCCGGCCGATCCGCAAGATCTACTACAACCTGGTTATCACCGGGCTATCGGTAGCGGTGGCGTTGCTGATCGGCGGGCAGGAACTGGTGTCGATCCTGGTGGAGAAGGTCGGTGTGGAGTCGGGGATCGTCGCCTGGATCGGCAATCTCGACCTGGGGCAGCTCGGCTTCATCATCGTCGGACTTTTCGTGCTGACCTGGGCGGTGGCCGTGGCGATCTGGCGGTTCACCGGGGTGGAGCGGCGCTGGGAGAACGACCTGGCCTCGGACTGACTCGCCAGCGTAACTCGAATTGCTGTGGCGCAGGCCACTTTCGGCGCGACCCCTATTCCGCGCTTCGCCGCCGCCCTCGACCTCTGGCAGGATGACGGTCATGGTTCGTCGCCGGAGACGGTGTCGGCTGTCCGGCGCCGCCATCGCCTGTGCCGCACTGGTCATCGGTGTGGCCGGTTCGGCAGCTCCGGGTATGGCCGACCCTCCGCCCCCGCATCAACCGCCCGCCGAGTCCGGTTCGGCCGAGGGGCCGCAGCCCCGGGCGGAGAAGTCGCCTCCCCTGGAAGCGGCGATCGACCACGTCGAGTCCCTCTCCGATCGGCTGGTCGAGGTATCGGTGCGCTCGCCCGCGATGGGCCGGACGGTGGAGGTGCAGGTGCTGCTGCCCACCGACCGCAGCCGACCGCGCCCCACCCTCTACATGCTCGACGGCCGCAGCGCGAGTAACGACTACAACAACTGGATCGAACGCGGCCACGCCCTGCGGTTCTTCGACGACAAACAGGTCAACGTGGTCTTCACGCTCGGCGGCCCGGCCGGCTACTACACCGACTGGCAGCAGACGGACCCGGTCCTGGGCACCAACAAGTGGGAAACCTTTCTCACCCGCGAGCTGCCGCCGCTGATCGACGCGAAGTTCGACGGCAACGGCAGCAACGCCGTCGAGGGCGTATCGATGGGCGCCGAGGCCGCGATGATGCTGGTCATGCGCAATACCCGGCTGTACCGCGCGGTCGCCGCTCACAGTGGCTGCTACGCCATGGGTTCCGATCTCGGGCAGGCGCAGGCGCGGGCCGTGGTGCGCACCTACGGCGGCGACCCGGACAACATGTTCGGCAACCAGGACGACCCCGACTGGCTGGCGCACGATGTGATGGTGAACGCGGAAGGGCTACGCGGCGAGACGATCTACCTGTCGTCGGGCAGCGGTCTGCCCGGCCCGCACGACAGCTCCGCCAACCCCGACTCGACCACCTCGGTCGCCTTCGGTGGACCGCTCGAGGCCGCGGCCAACGCCTGCACGATGGCGCTGGCCGACCGGTTGTCCCGCATGCAGATCCCGGCCACCGTGAACCTCAACCCGGTGGGGACGCACTCCTGGCCGTACTGGGCGGATGAGTTGCCCAAGGCGTGGCCGACGCTCGCCAAGGCGCTGGGCACACACTGACCCGGTCTGAACGGACACAATCCGTCGGCAACCGGCGGATTTCGCCGCGCCGAGGCGGATTGTGTCCGCTGAGGCCGGTCCTCATTGAGTACGGCCACCGTCGCCCCTCCGGCGCCGACGGCTCACCTGGGCGGGTGTGGTCCCCTCAGCCCAGAAAACGGCCGGTGACCTCTGAATTCGTAGCGAAGGCCAAGAACAGGTCGTTTTCGTGCGGATCGCCCGCCGTCACTCGGACGCCGTCGGTTCCGTAGGGCCGCACCAGCACTCCCGCCGCGGCGCTCGCCTCGCCGAACTCCGCACTGCGCTCGCCCAGCGGCAGCCACACGAAATTCGCCTCGCTCGGCGGCACGGTGTAGCCCGCTGACCGCAGCGCGTCACCCATCCGATCCCGTTCGGCCGCAACATGATCGGTGCGGTCCAGCAGTTCGTGCCGGGCCTCCAGAGAGGCGATCGCGGCCGCCTGCGCCAGCCGATTCACGCTGAACGGGATGTGCACCTTGAGCAGCGCGGTGATGACCTCCGGATCGCCCACCGCATAGCCGACCCGCAGCCCGGCCAGCCCGTACGCCTTCGAGAAGGTCCGCAGCACCAGCACGTTCGGCCGATCGCGGCCGATCTCCACGCCGTCGGGATGATCGTCGGCGGGCAGCCGCAGATATTCGTAGTAAGCCTCGTCGAGCACGACCAGGACGTGGCCGGGCACGGCGTCGAGGAACCGGATCAACTCGGCGCGCCCGTGGGCCGTGCCGGTGGGATTGTTCGGGTTGCAGACGAAGATCAGCCTGGTGTGCTCGGTGACGGCCGCGGCCATCGCGTCCAGGTCGTGGGCGTAGCCGCCGGTCAGCGGCACCTGCACCGCCCGAGCGTTGCCCACCTGGGTGACGATCGGATAAGCCTCGAACGAGCGCCACGCGAACAGCACCTCGTCGGTCGGCGCGGCACAGGTGATCTGCACCAATTCCTGGCACAGAGCGACGCTGCCGCAACCGACCGCCACCCGCGACACGTCCACATCGTGGAACTCGGCGATGGCCGCGCGAAGTTCGCCGGCCATGTTGTCCGGGTACCGGTTGGCGAGTTCGACCGCCTCCGCGATGGCCTTGGCAACGGTCGGCAGCGGGCCGTGGGTGGTTTCGTTGCTGGCCAACTTCACCGCACCGGGACGGCTGCGGCCGGGTGCGTAGGCGGGGATGGACTCCAGGTCCGGACGAATACGAGCGCTCACCTCACCACACTAGAACTTGCCGGACCGGCTCGGTCGCGGTGGCGGCCCGGCCGGAAATTATTCGGGTGAGTCCGCCTCACATGCGAGTTCTCCCGAAGTTTCCGAAGCCGAACTACCCTGGTTTCATGTCGGGCATTTATCGAGACATCGCAGCGCCGCGCGACGGCGCCGTGGCGGCCCGGGTGCCGATCACCGTGCTCGAGCCGGAGGGGCATGCGCGCGGCGCGATCGTTGTGCTGCACGAATCCCGGGAGTTCGCGGATGCGTTGCTGGAGCTGATGCGGTCGCTGTCCAGCGAGGGCTGGATCGTCGTGGCGCCCAATCTGTTCCACCGCAACGGCAGCACCGACGCGGTGTTCGGCGACGAACTGTTCGACGACTTCGACGCGTGTTACGACTGGCTCGTCGGCCGCGGGGTGTTCGGCGACTGCATCGGGGTCCTCGGCTTCGATTCGGCGGGCACCGCCGCCTGCCTGGTGGCGACCAACCGGCCGATCGGCGCCGCCGTCAGCGTGGCCGCCCCCGGAATCACCGTCCCCCTCGACGATCGGGCCGACGCGCTGGTCCGGGCCGCCCCGCAACTGCAGGCCCCATGGCTGGGCCTGTACGGCACGGACGATCCCGCCACCCCGGCCGACCAACTCGAGTCCCTGCGCGAGGCCGCCGCCCGAGCCGCCGTCGCCACCCTCCTGGTGAGTTACCCCGGCCTGCACCACCGTCCCGACCACCCCGGCTTCGACGCCGCCGACTCCGAAGATGCCGACATCCTGCTCGACGCCCAGTCCCGAATCTTCGACTGGTTCGACAGCCACCTACGCTAGCCCCACCTGACCAGCCGTTTTGCGTCCCGAGCGGTACCTCTGTACTCTTTGCTCTCGGCGGTTCGAAAGGACCGGGCCCCTCGAACGAGAAGGCTCCAGGAGGCGTGCCAGAGCGGCCGAATGGGACTCACTGCTAATGAGTTGTCCCTTCACGGGGACCGGAGGTTCAAATCCTCTCGCCTCCGCCACGCCCGGCCAGCCGGGTCATAACTGAACACACGATGTCATTGGACATCACCTGCGCCCGTAGCTCAACGGATAGAGCATCTGACTACGGATCAGAAGGTTGGGAGTTCGAGTCTCTCCGGGCGCGCATCAATCCCCTGACACACATTGTGTGTCAGGGGATTTCTCTTTGCCTACGTTTCACGATGTTTCGGCTCGGGTGAATTCCCAGATTACGTCTGTGCCGATTTCTGCAGGAGCCAAGGGGTCGCGAGGTGGGGTGCGGCGGGCTATTTCGGTGAAGCCGAGGCGGTGGGGAACGCCGGCGCTCGCGGTGTTGGCGGCGTCGTGCCAGATTTGGACGCGGTCGATGGCGGGGAGCGTGAAGGCGGCGGTGATGAGGGCTGCGGCGGATTCGGTGGCGTAGCCGCGGCCGGTGTGGGCGGGGTGTAGCCAGTAGCCGATTTCGAGGGCGCCCGGGCCGATTCGGTTTTCGAGGCCGCAGGCGCCGATCATGGTGTCGGAGACGAGGATCGCGTAGGAAAAGGAGTCACCGGAGAGCCAGTTCTGGTCGGCTCGGGTGAGGTACTCCGCGATTGCCGCGCGGGGGTGTTCGCCCTCGGGGGATACCCAGCCCATCCATGGGCGGAGGTGGGTGAGGGACTCGTTGATGAGGCGGTACAGGGTGTCTTCGTCGGTGCGGCGGACCCGGCGTAGCTGTACGCGTCCGTGGGTGAGGGTTTCGGCCGGGTAGGTCATGCGGCCCATGGTCGTCATGGGCGCGACGGTGGGCAAGCCGATTTCGCGGGGAGTCGGATACCCCGTTCCGGAACTCGAGTAACGTTCTCCCGCAGGCCCGGCACGGTAGTGGCGGGCTTGCCGGGGTCGGGCGGCGAAAGGAGAGCTGTGACGGGCGCGCTGATGGTCGGGCTGTTCGCCGGTATCGGCGGACTGGAGCTCGGCCTGAGCGCGCACGGGTGGCGGACCGAATTGCTGTGCGAGATCGATCCGGGTGCGCAGGCGGTGCTGGCGGCGCGGTTTCCCGAGGTCGAGTTGCATGCGGACGTGACGCGGTTGCGGTCGCTGCCGTCCGGGACCGATCTGGTCGCCGCCGGGTTTCCCTGTCAGGACCTGTCGCAGGCCGGGCGGACCGCCGGGATTACCGGTGCGCGTTCGGGTTTGGTGGATCAGGTGTTCCGGTTGGTGCGGCGCAAGCGGGGGCCGCGCTGGTTGCTGATCGAGAATGTGCCGTTCATGCTGCAACTCGATCGCGGGCAGGCGATGCGGCACATCACCGCCGCGCTGGAAGAACTCGGCTACACCTGGGCGTATCGGGTGGTGGATGCCCGAGCGTTCGGATTGCCACAGCGGCGACAGCGGGTGCTGATGCTGGCCTCGCGCACCGAGGATCCGCGCCCGGTGCTGTTCGGCACCGACGCGGGGCCGCGGATGATCGGTGACGCGGATGTCGATCCGTGCGGCTTCTATTGGACCGAGGGGGTGCGTGGGCTCGGCTGGGCGGTGAACGCCGTACCTACTCTCAAGGGGGGATCCGGGCTGGGGATCGCCAGCCCGCCCGCGGTGCGGTTGCCGTCCGGCGAGATCGTCACGCCCGGCCTCGCGGATGCCGAACGCCTGCAAGGCTTTTCGCCCGGTTGGACGGATGCGGCGCTGGCCGCCCCGGGCGTGCGGCAGGGTCACCGGTGGAAGCTGGTCGGCAATGCGGTCAGCGTGCGGATGGCGTCGTGGGCGGGGGCGCGATTGGCCGATCCGGTGGTCCACGTGGTCCCCGACGAACTGCCGCTGCCGAGTCACCGCTGGCCCGCGGCGGCCTGGGGACACGCCGGAACCGTGCATCGCGTGGCCGTCTCGACCTGGCCGGTGCACGAACCGTACGAGGACCTCCGCTGGTTCCTCGAAGATGCCCGCCTGCTGTCGGCCCGCGCCACCGCGGGCTTCCTCCGCCGCGCCGCCCGCGGCAATCTCCGCTTCCCACCCGGATTCCTGGGCGATGTGGAGAACCATCTGCTCAGAATGGGTGGATTCCCACCGGTCGCAGGCGAATTCACCGACTTGTCCACACTCGCCGAGACCCGTGTGACGGCCCGCTGACGGGAGCACAGCATGTGGAAAGGCAGTACATCGCAATACCCTTGGGCATCGTGACCGCAGGACGCCCCACGACCGACGCGCAAACCAGTGCGCGGATGTCCCGCCAGCGCCGGGTCGGTACCAAACCCGAAACCGAGCTGCGCAAGGAGCTACATCGGCGTGGGTGCCGGTTCTTCGTGGACCGGGCACCGGTGCGTGGCCTGCGGCGACGGGCGGACCTGGTGTTCCCGCGTCGGAAGGTGGCCGTCTATGTCGACGGCTGTTTCTGGCATTGCTGCCCGGAGCATGCCACCTATCCGAAGAACAATGCGCAGTGGTGGGCGGACAAACTCGCGGGCAATGTCGCGCGGGACCGCGACACCGATGCGCGGCTGGCGGATGCGGGCTGGCTGGTGGTGCGGGTGTGGGAGCACGAGCCGGCCGCGGTGGCGGCCGACCGAGTGCAGGCGGCGCTGTCGGGTCGATAGGTCATGATGGAGCGGTAGGGCGGCAACCCGTCCGACCAGTCCGTAGTCGGGCCGACGGACCAACGAAACGAGGGCGATGGCGCAGACCGAACACTCGCGCTCCGCGGCGGCCGTGCTGGAACGGGATCGGCCGGTGTCTCGGCGGCCGCGGGCCCTGCGCTGGTGCATTGCCGCGGCGATCGCGGTGGCGGGCGTCTGCTACTCCTCGTGGGTCCTGGAATTCGTGCTGCCGGTCGGCCTGGACCCGGTCGACTCGTTCCTCAGCGAACTCGACGCCGACGGCCGCCCCTACGGCTGGGTCTTCTCCACAGCCGACACGATCGCGGGCAGTCTGGCGCTGGCGGCCGCACTCGGCGGGCTGTTCGCATTCTCGCGCCGCCGGTTGTCGACGGTCGGATGGGTGGCGTTGGGTTGCTTCGGCGCGTCCACCATCGCGGACGCGCAGTGGCCGATCGAACCGTGCGCCGAATCGTGCGACAACGGCTTGTTCCCGCAGTTGCACCAGGTGCACGCGCTCACCAGCACGCTCGCCGTGACCTCGATCTTCGTGGCCATGATCGCGTTCAGCGCGGCCGCGTTCCGGTACCGGCGCTGGCCGATCCTGCGGCATTCGGGCCTGTGGATAGTTGTGCTGGGGACGGCGGCGACGGCCTGGATGTTGATCGCCGACAACCTGACCGGCGATTACGCGCTCGGCATCGCCCAGCGCATCCAGGTGGGGTCGATGTCGCTGTGGCTGGTGGCGCTGGCGGTGCAGGTCGGGCTGGTCAGCGGCGGCGGACGCGCACGGCGACCAGCGAGCGCGGTGCCGCCGACGCGACGGCACCCGACACGGCCATAGCTCCCAGGACGGCCAGCGCGCCGGCTCCGACGATGATCTCCATGAGGATGTGCATAACTCCACCGTGACACCGCCGCCTGTCAGCGGTCCGTGTGCTGTGTGGGTAAATCCTGAGAATCACCCGACGGTCACGGTCACCTCGGCCGTCTCGGTGCGCGCGGGCAGTTTGCCGGTGTCGATCCGCAGGATCTCGCCACTGTCCTGCGCCCCGTTCGGCAGGATCTTGGGTCGCAGCCCGAACGGTGGGGCGTCGCCCGTGCTGCCGGCCAGGCCGAAGTCGCTGTCGTCGGCGATGTAGAGGGTCCTGCCGCCGTCGGTGGTGGCGACGCCCTCGATCTTGTCGTGGCCGAAGAAGCCGCCGTCGGCGGCCAGCCCGGCCACCAGGCCCGACAGGTCGAGGTTCGAACGCTTCGCGACCGGTGTGATCGCGGCCCGCCGCAGCGCCGCCACGCCGTCTGCGGTGGGCACGGCGCCGACGTAGGTCTCCAGCGGCTTGTCTCCGACGAGCAGACCGAGGTTCGGGTCGTAGCGCGTGCCGGGCACCGCGGCCTGCGGACCGACGTCGGTGGCCCCGGCCAGATCGATGGTCCACAGCTTCTTGTCCGACTTCGGCGCGAGTTTGCCGTCACGCTCGTCGACGAGGAAGGTGGTGGCGCTCAACGCGGTGATATCGGAGACGGCCAGCTGACTCTTCGGATTCTCCAGCGGATAGACGAACTCGCGGACCGCCTTGGATTTCAGGTCGACGGTGACGATGCGGGTCATCGGGACTACGCGGGCCGAGGTGAGACCCGGTGTGCGCAAACCACTTTGGATGATGGCGACGAGCGTGCCGCCGTCCGGTGTGACGGTGAGTCCTTCCATCCCCTGATTGGGGGTGCGTAGCGAAAGTTCCTTCGGCAGGCCGCTGCCCGGGGCGAGGCGCTCGATCTCGGTACCGGCGGCGTCGAAATGCACCAGGAACGGGCCGTATTCGTCGGAGATCCAGAAGGTTCCGTCGGGCAGTGCTACCAGACCCTCGGGATCCAGGCCGTGATCGGTCGGGGCCAGGGGCCGGCCGTCGAGGTCGCGGATTGTCTCGCCGGTCGAGGCCGACGAATCGACTCCTCCGTTGAACGCCACGCCCGCACGGTTTTTCAGTTCCAGGGTCGATTCCAATTCGGCGCGCGTGCCGGTCAGTTTGAACTTACCGATCTTCGGAACGAAATCCGGTGTGGGTGTGAGCTTTTCATCCTTCGCGGGACCATCCACGTTGGGGCCGCGGTCGGTCAGTCCGTAGAACTCGTCGGCCGATCCCGGAACCGGTGTGAGCGCCGACCCGAAACCACTGCCCTGCACCGTCGTGCCACCGAATTGTCCCAAGGTCGGAATGTCGGTGGTGTACAGCCGCACGGCATCGGTGGTGGTGACGGAGAGCGTGTCCGAGCCGGTGAAACCCGCGTCGGGGGTGTAGATCACCGCGCCGTCGGGACGATGTTCGATCCGCCCGTGCGCCGGGTCGGCGATCGCGACGGCCGCGCTGCCGCCGGTGCGCGCGAGGAGATCGTCCGGGGAGATGACCAGCGGCCGGTCCTTCCCCGTGGCGAAGCCCGGCTGATCGGACGAGCAGGCGGCCAGGCACAAGGCGGCGGCCAGCATGGCGGCTCGGAGACAACTGCTGGTTCTCATCGGTGATGCCTATCGCGACCAGGCGACGACCACTTGTCTCGCATCTGAACAGTTACCTTTCGGCGATCGATATGGTGCGGCGCGCCGCCGCCGCGATGAGTAGTGTCGCATCCGTGACCAGCGATGCCCCCGAACTGAGCGAGCATCTGTCCCTGCTCGGCACGGTCGACACGGCGACCGCCCGCCTGCTCGGCGCGGTGGAGAAACTGACCGACGACGACCTGCCTGGACCGTCGCTGTGCGCCGGCTGGACCCGCGCACACGTGCTCGCGCATCTGGCACGCAATGCCGACAGCCTGGTGAATCTGCTGCTGTGGGCCCGCACCGGAATCGAAACACCGCAGTACGCAAGCCAATTCCTGCGCGACTCCGATATCGAGATGGGCGCGCGGCGGCCGCTGGCGGAGCAGATCGACGACCTGCGCGCCGCCTCCGACCGCTGGCTGGCGCTGGCCCGTGCCATGCCCGCCGACCGCTGGCCCACCCCGGTGCGCACCCGCACCGGAAAAGAACTGCCCGCCACGGCAATTCCGTGGCTGCGCCTGCGCGAGGCCGAGATCCACCACGTCGACCTCGACATCGGCTATCGGCCCGCCGACTGGCCCGAGGAGTTCGTCGCACGGTTGCTGCCCGAGGTGGTGCACGGGTTGGACCGCGCGGCCACGCCCAGCCTGCCGCCGGGCGCGAAGCCCATGACATCGGATCCGGCGGAGCCCAAGCCGCCCAGTTTCACCGTGACCACCACCGACACCGGCTACACGGCCACCGTCGGGACCTCGCCCACGACCGAGGTCACCGGTCCGGCCGCCGCCGTCGCCGCCTGGCTCATCGGGCGGTCCGACGGCGCCGATCTCACCGGCGACCTCCCGGCGCTGCCCGACTGGCTGTAGGAATCACAGTCGTCGCTCGTCCGAGCAGGTGAATTCGCGCACGTCGGCGTCGATGATCTGCTCGGACAGATCGCCCGGACCCGCGCCGCGGAAGGACTCCACGGCCTCGCGCGAGGTCCAGCGCTCGTACACGGTGACACGATCGGGCTCCACGAGGTCCGCGCCCAGGGCATAGTCCAGGCAACCCGGGGTGGTCCGCGCGGTCTCGATCACCGCGCGGCAGCTGTCGAGATAGCGATCGCGGTCGAGGACGCGCAGGTATCCGGCGACTATCAGCACGTCGTGCAGCATAGGCCGGGTCTCGGGCCCGCCGCGAGCAGCTTCCGGACCGGACGAGTCCGCCGAAAACCTGTGGCGTGCCCGTGCCCGGTGCTGGCAACCTGGAGGGTCGTACCCCGGCGCGAGCTGTGCGGCGGCCGCTGTGTGGGGCGGGAGAATCTTGCGAACGACGAAGGGGGAGAAGCTGTGTCCGTCGTCTTGGCGGGGGCCTCGTCCGATACGGAGGCCGACATTACCGGATCGAGTGCGCCGGTCGAAAACTCGCATTCGGGTCCAATGCGGCGGCTGTGGCCCGATTTCCGCCCGTACCGCCGCGCGCTCTACGCCAGCGCGCTGCTGCCGGGTCTCGGCATGCTGTGCGATCTGCTGGTGCCGGTGCTGACCGCGCACATCGTCGACGGGCCCGTCGCCCGCCGCGATTTCGACGGGATCTGGGGCCCGGTGCTGCTGGTGGCGGTGCTGTCGCTGCTCAGCACCATGACGTCGTGGCTGCGGCGATGGATCATCGCCCATCCCGCCGCGCAGCTGGAAGTCGGCTTGCGCGCCAGGCTGTTTCGGCGACTACAAGTGCTGTCCGTCGGCGTGCACGACGGCATGGAATCGGGGCAGCTGACCTCCCGCGCCATCACCGACATGTCCACGCTGCGCCGGTTTTTCGCGTTCGTGGCGCCGACGCTGGTCGCGCTGTCGATGACATTGGCCGCCGGGGTGCTGATCCTGTTCGCGTTCGCCTGGCAGATCGGTCTGGTCGAATTGCTGATCGCGGTGCCGCTGGTGCTGCTGGCGCTGCGATTCGAGCAGGAGTACGGCCGCGCGTCGCGGCGCGCCCAGGACCAGTCCGGCGATCTGGCCACCACGGTGGAGGAGTCGGCGCAGGGCATCCGGGTGCTCAAGGCCTTCGGCCGCGGTCTGTGGTTCGGTGGCCGGTTCCGGCGGCAGGCCCGCGAATTGCAGCGGCTGGAGTTGGACAAGGTGCGGCTGGCCGCCCGGCTGTGGACGGCGCTGAACACGCTGTCGACGCTGAGTATCGCGGCGGCGCTGGCCATCGGCGGGTTCCTGCTCACGACGCACACGATGACGCTCGGCACCCTGGTCGCGGGCATCACCCTGGCCACCTACCTGCAATGGCCGATCATGGGGATCGGGTTCGTGCTGGCCGAGATGAACCAGGCCCGCACCGCGGCGGAGCGGTACTGGGAGATCATCGACACTCCGGTGGAGATCGCCGATCCCGTGCGGCCGGTGCCGGCGCCGCGGCCACTGCGCGGTGAATTGTGCTTCGAGAGTGTGCGTTTCCGCTTCCCGGACGCCGAACACGATCTGCTGCACGATGTTTCGCTGCGGATACGACCGGGTGAGACGGTCGCGATCGTCGGCGCTACGGGAAGCGGCAAGTCGGCTCTGCTGGGGCTGGCGCCGCGGCTGTTCGATGTCTCCGCCGGTGCGGTCACCGTCGACGGCGTCGACATCCGCTCGCTGCGCCTGGCGGACCTGCGCTCGATGGTGTCGGTCGCGTTCGAGGAACCGGTGCTGTTCTCGGCGAGTGTGCGGGAGAACATCACCCTCGGGTATCCGGACGCCACCGTCGCGCAGGTTCGCGCCGCGCTCGAGGTCGCCTGTGCCACCGAGCTCGTGGACAACCTGCCCTGGGGTCTGCGCACGCGCATCGGCGAGCAGGGGCTGAGCCTGTCCGGCGGACAGCGGCAGCGTCTGGCGCTCGCCCGCGCGGTGCTGGACCGGCAGCGGCACAGCGACGGGCACATCGTCGTGCTCGATGATCCGCTGTCGGCCTTGGACGTCACCACCGAGGAAGTGGTGCAGGCCCGTCTGCACGCCGCTCTCGCCGGGGCGACCGTGCTGCTCGTCGCCCACCGCCCCTCCACCGCCGCCTGGGCCGACCGCGTCGCGGTGCTCGACGGTGGCCGCATCATCGCCGACGGCCCGCACGAACGCCTGCTGGAAACCTGCCCGCGCTACCGCGAGCTTATGGGCGGGGTGGTTGAGGGTGGTCGCGCAACAGGGGAGACCGGGGAGACCTGGGAGACGGGGGAGGCCGGGGAGGCCGGGGAGGCCGGCGGCGATCGTGTTCCCGAAGGCATTGGTTCGCAAACGATTTCAGTGGACAGGAGGTGACGAAGATGCCGGAAAGCTCCTTCCCGGAACGAAACTCCTCGGCGCATCTAGCCGAGTCCGCACCTTCGGTCGAGTCGGCACCTGAGCAGGCTATGCCCTCCGGCTCGGTCGTGTTCCCGACCGGCTCGCCCCGGCCCCCGGCTGACCCGGCCGCATTTCCGCCCGCGATGTCGCTGCCCTCGACCGCGACTATCACCGAACCGGAAGCACCCGAGGCCGAGTGGCGTGGTGTCGCCGCGGAGGAGACCGAGGCTTCCGATGCCGTGAATCTCGCGTTGGCGGCGCGGCAGCGGCGGTTGCTGTGGTCGCTGGTGCGGCCGTATCGATTGTGGGCGCTGGCGGCGCTCGTGCTGGTCGTGGTGGACAACGCCGCCATGGTGTCGGCGCCGCTGTTCATCGCGCACGGGCTGGATGCCGGTGTGCGCCCGGCGATGTCGGGGGACTGGGGGCCGCTGTTGCTGGCCGTCGGCGGGGTGGCCGGGTGCGCGGTACTGGGTGGTGTGACGACGTTCCTGTTCGTGCGCATCTCGGGTCGGCTGAGTCAGCAGGTGCTGTTCGATCTGCGGATGCGGGTGTTCGCCCACGTGCAACGGCTGTCGGTCGCCTTTCACGAGAACTACACCTCGGGCAAGATCGTCGCCCGGCTCACCAGCGATCTGGAGTCGCTGGAGGACCTGCTCGACCGCGCCCTCAACGATGCCCTGAGCGCCGTGCTGTCGGTCGCGACGATCGCGGTGATCCTGCTGTGGCTGGACATTCCGCTCGCCTTGGTGGTGCTGGCCGGGTTCGTCCCGCTCGTCTACGTGACCCGCTGGGCGCAGCGGCGGCAGCGGGCGGGATACCGGCGCACCCGCAGCGCCATCGCCAAGGTCGTCGTCCATTTCGTGGAGGTCATGGGCGGGATTCGCGCGGTGCAGGCCTTCCGCCGCGAGGACCGCAACCAGACCATCCTGGGAACCGAGGACGACGAGTACCGCGCCGCGAATGCCGGGGCACTGCGCGGCATGGCCGGCTACATCGGCCTGGTGCGGTTGATCAGCAACGGGACCACCGTGGTGATTCTGGTGGTGGGCGCGTGGCGAGTCATTCACGGCCACGTCGAGATCGGCGTGCTGGCGGCCTTCCTGCTGTACCTGCGGCAGTTCTACGGACCGCTGGACGAATTGGCCCAGGTGTTCAACTCCTACCAATCCGCGGCCGCGGCGCTGGAACGCATCTCCGGGGTGCTCGAGGAGCGGCCGACCGTGGCCGAACCGCGCACGCCGCACCCGCTCGGCCGGGCGCGCGGCGAATTGTCGCTCGATGACGTCCACTTCGAATACCCGGCGCGAAATGCTCAGGACGACGGGGAGGTGGCGGAAAATTTCGCGAAAAAGCCCGTCCTGCCGAAATTCTCGTTGCGAATTCCGGCGGGACAGGTGATAGCGCTGGTGGGTGCCACGGGTGCCGGGAAATCGACGCTCGCCAAACTCGTCGCGCGTTTCTACGATCCCTCCGGCGGTACCGTCCGGCTGGACGGCGTGGATCTGCGCGAGGTGTCCGATGTCGACCTGCGCCGCAATATCGCCATGGTGACCCAGGAGTCGTACCTGTTCTCCGGCTCGGTGGCCGACAATATCCGGCTGGGCAAGCCCGACGCTTCCGACGCCGAGGTGCATGCCGCGGCCCGCGCGGTCGGGTTCTACGACTTCGCGATGTCGCTGCCGGAGGGTTTCGACACCGATGTGCGCAAGCGCGGTGGGCGGTTGTCCGCGGGGCAGCGTCAGCTGGTCGCGTTCGCGCGAGTGTTCCTGGCCGACCCGGCGGTGATCGTGCTAGACGAGGCCACTTCGAGCCTGGACATTCCGGGCGAGCGGCAGGTCCAGCACGCCCTGGAAACCGTGCTCCGCGACCGCACGGCCGTCATCATCGCGCATCGCCTGTCCACCGTGGCCATCGCCGACCGGGTGCTGGTGCTGGAGTCCGGCCGCATCGTCGAGGACGGCTCCCCGGCCGAACTGACAGCTACCACCGGGCGTTTCGCTTCCTTGCACACGGCCTGGCAGGAGTCGCTGGTGTGAACCCGAGGTTCGGGCGGCGCGCGGCACCTACGGCGCGCGGGGGACGGGTGACTCGTCACTTACGGTAGAGAGGTGAGCAATCCAGCCCAGGGCAATTCGGCGGCCGCCCAGGCGAGCGGCGAACGTGTGGACGCGGCAGCGACGGTATCGCGCTGGCCCGCGATGCTCACCTGGCGGTCGCACAATGCCTCTCGCATGGAGTCGGTGCGGGTGATCCTCACCGGCAACCGGATTCGCGCCTCCGGCCGGATCATCGCCGGCGACTCCGACGAGCACCCCGCGTTCAGCGCCTCCTACGACCTGGTCACCGATGAGAGCGGGGTGACGAAACGCCTGTCGCTGCGCAGCACGGTGGCCGCGGGCGAGCGGCACGCCTCCATCGCCCGCGACGAGGAGAACTACTGGCTGATCGACGCGGGCGGGACCCACGTGCGCTCGACCTTCGGCGGGGCGCTGGACGTCGACGTGGTGCTCAGCCCGTTCTTCAACACTCTGCCGATCCGCCGCTACGGTCTCGCTCAGGCCGCCGAGGACGTCCAGGTACCCGTCGTCTACGTGCGCCTGCCGGATCTGCTCGTGCAGGAGGCGAGTCTCACCTACTCCAGCGGCGCCGACGGCATTCACGTCCTCTCCCCGGTCTCGAGTGCGACCGTGACCGTCGATCCCGACGGGCTCGTGTTGGACTATCCGGGGCTTGCGGAACGCATCTGATTCTCCGGGCGCTGCCGGGACTTCTCCGGACGCCGCCGGGACTCGGGTTGTCCAGGGGACAAAATGTGTACAGCCTCCCCGGCGGCTTGTGGCCCAGGGTCCAGGGCGGAGTGCCGCCGATGTCAGCGCACTGTCCAGGTCGTGTCGATCAGGAAAGCGTGCGGAGGACGCCGCCGCGTTGGCCCGCGTCGCGCAGCTGCTCGAGCCAGTCGTGGTCGCCGGGGCGGATACCGGTGATTTCCCAGCGTTCGAGGGTGTCGTAGCGGTTGCGTTCGGTGTATCCGGCGTCGACGAGTTCGCCCAGGGCGCCGGTGGCGGACAGGTTGTCGCGGGCGGCGGTGAGTAGTCGCAGGGTGTCGTCGAGGGCGTCCAAGAGGGCGGCGGAATTCGGCTCGCAGATGGCCCGCACGAGGTCGGGGGCGGTGGCCGCGACTCGGGTGCCGTCGCGGAAGGAGCCTGCGGCCAGGCCCAGCGCGAGGTCGCCGCCGCCCGCTCCGGCCACCGCGAGCGCCTCGGCGAGCACGTGCGGCAGATGCGAGATCCGTGCCACCGCGCGGTCGTGTTCCTCGGCGCGGACCGGGACCAGATACGCGCCGCAGTCCAGCGCCAGCCGGGCGACCCGCGTCCACGGGTCGGCGTGCGTGCCGGTATCGACGCCGATCGCCCAGGCCGCGCCCTGGAATAGGTCGGGACTCGATGCCGCCCAACCCGATTCGGAGGTACCGGCCATCGGGTGCCCGCCGACGTAGCGCGCTCCCAACTCGTGTTCGCGCACGGCGGCGGCGACCGGACCCTTCACGCTCACCACATCGGTGAGCGCGCAATCGGGCGCGAACTGTTTCACATCGGACAGGATCGGGGCGAGGGCCGGCATCGGCACGCCCACCACCAGCAGCGCGTCGGCCGCGGCGGCCCGGGAAAGGACGGCTTCGATATTGCCGTCGACGTCGAATCCGTCCGCTCGGGCGGCCCGCACACCGGCCTCCGAACGGTTGTATCCCCAGGCCGGATAACCCGCGGCGACGGCGGCGCGCAGCACCGATCCGCCGATCAATCCCGTGCCCAACACGCATACGGCTGATTTTCGGTCGCCTGTCACCGGATCAGATTCGCATACGACTTCAACATTTCCGCCCAAGCGGACTACCGTTGCGGCCATGGCAGCACAGCGCTCGAGCACGAACAGGGCGGCGTCGGACGATTACGAAGACGTCGAAGGGTTCGCAGTGGCGGTTGTCCGCGAAGAAAGCACCTGGCGATGCAGCCCGCTGTCCCCCGCGGCACTCAACAGTTTGACGGCGGCCGAACACGAACTGCGCGCACTGCGCAGTACCGGAGCGGTGTTCGGATTGCTCGATGTCGACGACGAATTCTTCATCGTTTTGCGGCCCGCGCCGACCGGCAGCCGGCTGTTGCTCTCGGATGCCACGGCCGCGATCGACTACGACATCGCCGCGGACGTCCTCGAGACTTTGAATGTCGAGATTCCGGATATCGATCCCGATGAACTCGACGACGTCGAGCCGTGGGAGGAAGGCGATCTCGGTGTGCTCGCCGACCTGGGCCTGCCCGAACCGGTGCTGAGCGTGATCCTCGCCGAGACCGACCTGTACCCGGACGAGCAGCTCGGAATGATCGCCCAGCGCCTCGGTTTCGCCAACGAGCTGTCGGCGGTGCTGGACAAGCTGCCCCGCTGAACCGTGTCGGACACCAGGCGAGTACGGGGCTCGATGCGGGCGCCCGGAGGCAGTGCACCCGGGGGCAGCGACGGGCGGAGCGACAGCTCGTGATGCCGTCCGACGAGGAACTCGTCCGCGCGGCGCTGTCCGCGGCCGCCGACGCCGACCCCCGCGATGTGCCGGTCGGCGCCGTGGTCTTCGACGGCGACGGGCGTGAGCTGGCCCGCGCGGCCAACGCCCGCGAAGCGCTCGGCGACCCCACCGCCCACGCCGAGGTCCTGGCACTGCGCCGCGCCGCCGAGGTGCACGGCGACGGCTGGCGACTCGCGGGCGCCACGCTGGCCGTGACGCTGGAACCCTGCACGATGTGCGCCGGCGCGCTGGTGCTGGCCCGAGTGGACCGCCTGGTCTTCGGCGCCTGGGAACCGAAGACGGGCGCGGTCGGCTCCCTCTGGGACGTCGTCCGCGACCGCCGCCTCAACCACCGCCCCGAAGTCCGCGGCGGCATCCTCGAATCCGAATGCGCCGCAACCCTGGACGCCTTCTTCCACACCCACCGCCCCTGAGCCCTCGCACCACCCCCTCCCCGCCGATTTCGGGAATTCGGGGTCGTTCCGGTAAAGTCACCGGCGGTGGCGTGTCCGAGCGGCCTAAGGAGCACGCCTCGAAAGCGTGTGAGGGGTAACCCCCCTCCGCGGGTTCAAATCCCGCCGCCACCGCTCTTGCCCCTCATCTGCCCAGCAGGTGAGGGGCTTTTTGCGAGATATCCGGAGGTTGGACGACACGCATTCCCCACACTGAGCTCGCAATGCTGATGTCGATGGTCGCCGCAACGTGTCGGTACCGGATGTCATGATCTGGGCCATGGGGGGAACAGCAGCCAAGTGCGAGGAGCCGGACGGCTGGGTGGTGCGGGCCTACCGGTTCGCGCTCGACCCCTCGCCGGCGCAGGAACAGATGCTGCGATCGCACTGCGGTGCACAACGCTTTGCCTACAACTGGGGCCTCGCGGTGATCAAGGCCAATGTCGGCCAGCGTGCCGCCGAACGTTCCTACGAAATCCCCGAAGAACTGATGACACCGCCGGTGCCATGGGATGCCTACGGTATGCGCCGGTCATGGAACCGAGCCAAGGACAGCATCGCGCCCTGGTGGCGGGAGAACTCGAAAGAGGCATATGCCTCGGGCTTGGCCAATCTGGCTGCCGCTCTGAACAATTGGGCACGATCGCGAGATGGCGACCGGGCCGGTGAGCGGATGCGATTCCCGCGATTCAAATCGAAGAAGTGTGCGTTGTCGTGCAGGTTCACCACCGGCGCGTTCGGCCTGACGGCTTCGGACCGACGGCACGTGAAGCTGCCACGGATCGGACCGGTACGCACCCATGAATCCACCCGCAAGTTGGCTCGCCGCATCGAGGCCGGTGCTGCCCGGATCAGGTCGGCGACGGTAACTCACCGACGCGACCGCTGGTTCGTCTCGTTCTCCGTCGAGGTCCGGTACGCGCAGCTGCCGCCCGTACGGCCGGATGCCGTGGTGGGAGTGGACCTCGGGGTGAAGTACCTGGCAGTGCTGTCATGCCCGGTGCTCGGCGTGTCCGATGATCGCGGCATGGTGGCCAACCCGGCGCATCTCGAGCGGGCCCAGCGAAAGTTACGCCGACTGCAGCGTCGAGCGGCACGACGCCGTGGACCGGATAGGCGCGGAAGTGCGACACCGTCGCGGCGCTGGCGGCGCGCCAACGCCACGGTCACCAAGTTGCATGCTCGCGTCGCGAACTGCCGGGAGGACGGTCTTCATCGGCTGACCAACGCGCTGACCGATCGATTCGGTGTGATTGTGGTCGAAGATCTCAATGTCGCGGGCATGCTGCGCAATCGCCGACTGGCCCGTCGGATAGCAGGGGCCGGATGGGGCGAACTACGCCGTCAACTCGCCTACAAGACCGGCCGGCGTGGCGGCCGTCTGGTGGTTGCCGACCGCTGGTACCCCAGTTCCAAATTGTGCTCGGTGTGTGGCGCCGTAAAAACCAAACTTCGCCTCTCCCACCGTGTCTACCACTGCGAGGTCTGCGGATTCCGGGCCGACCGGGACCGCAACGCTGCCCGGAATCTGGCCGCACTCGCTGCCCGGACTGTCAACCATGACACGTCCTCCCCGAGTCGCGGGGCGACGTTAAACGAGCCCGCTGGAAATCCACGGAAGACCGGCATCGCCGGCGGCGGATACTGCCACGGGAAGCCCCACGAGGGCAACGTCGAGTGCGCAAGCACGCGACTGTCATCGAACGTGAACCATGCGCTGGATGGCAACGGTTCAAATCCCTCCGCCCTCGGGCTATCGCTGTGTATCGGCGAGTTCGCTGAAGACTCGTAGGCCCTCGGTGACCTTGCCTGACATCACGTTGAGTTGTTCGGGGGAGAGGTGGGTGCTGGTGGCGGCGGCGGAGGCGAGGTGGTCGCGGACCTGCTCCAGCCACAGCTGGGCGAACTGGATGTGGCGGTCGAGGGGCATGGGGTTAGAGTACTCCGATTCGAACAAGAGTTCGATACCTTTGGTCTCGGTAACCATGTTACTGTCCGGTAAGTCGTGATCGTGACCGGGCTCATGTTCCGGTCCGCGTTGCGACTCGGGACACTCCGGCGACGGCGCCGGGAAGTAGCGGGAGATTATCGATGTATCGACAGCAGGGGCGTGTCCGGGCGCCGTGGCGACTATGGGCTGCACGGACGGCGGCGGTTTTGACCGCGGCTTGTTCCGTCGTCGCGGCGGCGGGGGCGATGGACATGCGGGAGGCGGTAGCGGATCCGGTGGGCGGTTTCTACACGCCGCCCGCGCAGATTCCGTCCGAACCGGGCGCAATCGTCAAGACTCAGCCGATGAGCGTGTTCGCGGCCCCGCCGACCGCGGGCCGGTGGCCCGTCGCCGCCCAGCAGGTCATGTACACCAGCCAGTTGCAGGACGGCTCGCCGACGACGGTGACCGGCACGTTCATCGACGCCGCAGGTCCGTGGCAGGGCGCCGGCCCGCGCCCGACCGTGGTCATCGCGCCCGGCACCTCTGGGCAGGGCGACCAGTGCGCGATGTCGCAGGCGTTCGCGACCGGGGTGACGCTGACCGCCGACCCCTCGGTGTCGCTGTCGGCGAATCAGGAGGCGCCCGCGGCGGCCGTGTGGAGCGCGCTGGGCGCCCGCGTCCTGGTCACCGACTACATCGGTCTGGGCACGCCCGGTATCCACACTTACGCGAACCGGATCGAGGAGGCCCACGCCGTGCTCGACGGCGCTCGTGCCGCCAACAATCTCGCCGGCGCGGGACCCGAGACGCCGTTGGTGCTGTGGGGTTACTCGCAGGGCGGCGGCGCGACCGCGGCCTCCGCCGAGATGGCGCCGGACTACGCCCCCGAGCTGAACCTCAAGGGCACCTGGGCAGGTGGCCCGGTCGCCGACCTCGCCGCGATCCTCGAGCGCATCGACGGCTCGCTCATCTCGGGCGCCATCGGCTTCGCCGTCAACGGCATGCTCGCCCGCTACCCGGAACTGCAGAAGGCGGTCGACCGTGTGACCAGCCCGGCCGGTCGCGCCATGCTCGATACGCTGAGTCACGAATGCATCGGCGACATCATCGTCCGCCACCCGTTCCAGCGGACCAGCTCGCTGACCATCGACGGCCGCCCCCTCACGACACATCTGCAGGCCATTCCCGAGGCGGCCCCGGTGCTCGCCGACCTGCGCGTGGGCAGTCTCACCCCGGCCACTCCGGTGCTCATCACCAGCGGCCGCAACGATGACACCGTCCCGTACGGTCAGGCCCGCCACCTCGCCGAGGAATGGTGCGCCAAGGGCGCCACGGTCACGTTCCGCACCAACGAACTGCCGCCGATCCTCCCCGGCACCACCATCCCCAACCATTTCGGCCCGGAGATGATCGACGGCTTCGGCCCCGACAACGCGGTCACCTACCTGCTCGACCGCCTCGCCGACAAGCCGGTGACGGGCTGCACCATCGCCTGACCCACCTCCGATCCACCCGCCGTACCCCGCCCTCCCGTGGGCGGCGGTGCGGCGGGTGGCGATATCGCGCGATGCGGCACGCACCGACGACGACATCGCCATGTTCGCCGTGGCCGCGCGCCGGTCTCGACACGACCACCTGGACCGGCACGCTCGGCGTTAGAAACCACGGGCGATGCCCGCAGGGCGGGTCGTGCGATACGAACCCTCGGGGGCGTCGGTACGTTGGAGCCGTGGACCTACGGATCTTCACCGAACCTCAGCAGGGCGCTACCTACGACGATCTTCTCCGCGTGGCGAAGACGACCGAGGACGCGGGCTTCGACGCGTTCTTCCGGTCCGACCACTATCTGAAGATGGGCGGTGTGTCGGGGCTGCCGGGCCCTACCGACGCCTGGATCACGCTGGCCGGGCTGGCGCGGGAGACCTCTCGGATTCGGCTGGGCACGCTGGTCACCGCCGCCACCTTCCGGCATCCGTCGGTGCTGGCGATCTCGGTGGCGCAGGTGGACCGGATGTCCGGCGGCCGAGTCGAATTCGGCTTCGGCGCGGGCTGGTTCGAGGAGGAGCACCGGGCCTATGGCATTCCGCTGCCGGAGGTGGCGGAGCGGTTCGATCGGTACTCCGAGCAGCTCGAGGTGATCACGGGCTTGTGGGCGACCGTCGAGGGCGAGACCTTCGACTACCTCGGCAAGCACTACACGCTGGAAGGTTCCCCCGCGCTGCCCAAGCCCGCGCAGCGGCCGGGCCCGCCGGTGATCATCGGCGGCATGGGCAAGAAGCGCACGCCGGAGCTGGCCGCCCGCTTCGCGCGGGAGTTCAATCTGCCGTTCGTCGATTCCGCCACGGCCACAGCGCAATTCGAGCGGGTCGCGGCGGCGGCCCGGGAAATCGGTCGCGATCCGGGCGAGATCATCCGGTCCGCCGCACAGGTGCTGTGCGTGGGCCGCGACGACGCGGAGGTGGCCCGCCGCGCCGCCGCCATCGGTCGCGAGGTCGACGAACTGAGGCAGAACGGCTTGGCCGGAACCCCGGCGGAGGTGGTCGACAAGATCGGCCGCTACCGCGAGGCCACCGGCATCACCCGGCTCTACCTGCAAACCCTGGACCTGTCCGACATGGACCACCTGGAACTGGTAGCCGCCGAGGTCGCGCCCCAGCTGGGCTGAGCTCCCTGCGCGCGTTGCCGACGGCAGCGGGCCGATCGCGAACAAGCCGCAGGCTCCAACCGTAACTGGGTTGGAGCCCGCGGCTTTTCGTGTACCGGAGGCTGGCTACCGCACGGGCACAGTCGTTTTCGTCTCGTGCTCGCGGTTCAGCTCCCGCAGCCGCGCGCCCTCCACATCGATGTCGGGCACGATCTTGCTGAGCCAGTTCGGAATCCACCACGCCCACTTGCCCATCAGGATCAGTAGCGAGGGAATCAGGACCATCCGGACGAGGAAGGCGTCGAAGAGTACGCCCGCCGCCAGCGCGAAGCCCATTGACTTGGCGGTGGTGTCGGATTCCAGGATGAACGAGCCGAATACGAAGATCATGATGATCGCGGCGGAGGTGACGACGCGGGCGCCGTGGTGGTAGCCCTTGATCACCGCCTCCTTGGGCGGCTCGCCGTGCACGTACTCCTCGCGCATGCGGGTCACGAGGAACACCTGGTAGTCCATCGCGAGCCCGAATACCAAGCCGATCAACATGATCGGCAGGAAACTCACGATCGGCCGCGGTTCGTCGACCAGCCCGAGCGCGCCGTCCTGGAATATCAGCACGGTCGCGCCGAAGGTGGCCGCCATCGACAGCAGGAAGCCCAGCGCCGCGGTGAGCGGCACCAGCACCGACCGGAACACGGCGATCAACAACAGGAACGCCGCCCCCGCGACGATCGCCAGATACGGCACGATCTTGCTCAGCAGCGCGTGGTCGACATCGGCGTAGATGGCCGTGGTGCCGGTGATGCCGTATTCGATGCCGTACCGGTCCCGCAATCCGGCCTCGGCATCGCGGGCGTCGCGGACCAGATCCTTGGTGTCCTGGTTGTTCGGGCCGGTCTTCGGCACGGCGTTGAGCAGCGCGCCCGCGCCGTCCTGACTCAGCTGCGGCTCGGTGACGTAGTCCATGCCGGAGTACCCGGCCAGCTTGTCGCGCAGCGCCTGCATCGCGGCGGGCCGCTGCTCCGGCGCGACGTTGCCGAGTTCGGCGACGACCATCAGCTTGCCGTTGCTGCCCTCGCCGAAGCCCTCGGTGCGCAGGTCATAGGCCTTCCGGATGGTGGTGTCCTTGGGCATGCTGTCCTCGCCCGGCAGCCCGAGTTGCAGGTGCGTGGCGGGCCCGGCGGCCAGCGCGAGCACGACGATGCTGAGTACCAGCGTGATGGCCGGCGCCTTGCCGATCAGCCGCGCCGCCCGCGTGCCGTTGGTGACGGAGTCGTCGTCCTCCGGATCGTGCTGGGCGATCACCGGCAGCTTCGGCTTGAACAGGAACCGCCCGAACGCACCCAGCAGCGCCGGCATCAGCGTGATGGCGGTGAGCACCGCGAACGCCGCGGCCAGCGCGCCGCCCAGACCCATGAAGGTCAGGAAGCGGATGCCCACGATCGCCAGCCCGACCAGTGCGATGATCACCGTCCCGCCCGCGAACACCACCGCCGCCCCGGCCGTCCCGAGCGCGGTGCCCGCCGCCGATTCGGGCGAATCCTGCACGACCAGTTCGTGTTTGTAGCGCGACACGATGAACAGCGCGTAGTCGATGGACAGCGCGATGCCGATCATCGAGGCGAGGAAGGTGGTGAAGCTCGGTATCTCCACGACCGAGGTGCCCAGCATGATCACCGACATGGTGACGCCCAGCCCGACGATCGCGGTGATGATCGGCACGAACGCCGCGACGATGGCTCCGAACGCCACGATCATCACGATCAGCGCGAAGCCCATGCCGATCATCTCCGACTTGCCGCTGGGCTGTTGCTGTTCCATCGCGATGGAGCCGTCGAGTTCGACGGTGAGCCCCGCGGCGCGGGCGTCGCCGGCGATGTCGTAGGCGGCCTTGCGGTCGTCCGCGGTGACGTCGGTGAACTGCTTGATCGTGAACGGAACCGTCAGTATCGCAACCGAATCCGGTTTCTCCTTGTTCAGTACGTTCAGTGGTGCGGCACTGCATTTGGCGGAGAATGCGCCGGAATCGCGGTCTGGCGCCAGGCAGCCGAGCTGCTCGGTGGCGGTGATCGGGTCCGCGAGCGGCGTGTTGTGATCGACGATGCCGAGCGTGCCGAGCTTGGTGATCAGCTGCTGGATCGCGGCGTGGTTGGCCGGATCGGTCAGTTTCTGCCCCGCGGGCGCCGCGATGACATAGGTGCCGGTGACGGCGTCGAACTGGAACGCCTCCGACATGCCCGGGAAGTGTTGGTCGAGAATCCGGGTGGCTCGTTCGGAGGGCAGGTTCGGGATGTTGAAGTCGTTGCTCATCGGCTTGCTGAGCTGGTTCCCGAGGCCGCCGATCACGATGAACAGCAAGATCCATACGGGTAGGACGATCCACTTGCGGCGGAACGCGAACCTGCCCCACCGGTACAGATATACGGACACGAGCGTCTCCTTGCGGTCTGTAGGCCGTGCTTTCGCTTGTCGAACCGGGATGCGGGACAGTAGCTGGAGAACGTGTTCGAGTCTGCTGTGTCGTTGCTACAAGATCAAGCGGCGGGGCCGGGAACGCCGTCGGCCCCCTATCCGAAGTGGATGGGGGGCCGACGGTGCGATGTGTCCGGCTCGGGTCAGCCGACGGGCACCGGCTCTCGCTCCGCCGCCGCGTCGCGCTCACGCTGCTGCAGTTCGCGCAGCTTGGTGCCTTCGACGTCGACGTTGGGCAGGATGCGATCCAGCCACTTCGGCATCCACCAGGCCCACTTGCCCAGCAGCACCAGTAGCGACGGGATGAGCACCATCCGGACGATGAAGGCGTCGAACAGCACGCCCGCGGCCAGCGCGAAGCCCATCGACTTCGCGGTGACGTCGGTTTCCAGGATGAAGCCGCCGAACACCGAGATCATGATGACCGCGGCCGAGGCCACCACCCGGGCGCCGTGGTGGTATCCGGAGATCATGGCCTCCTTCGGCGACTTGCCGTGCACGTACTCCTCGCGCATGCGGGTCACCAGGAACACCTGATAGTCCATCGCGAGGCCGAACACCAGGCCGATCAGCACGATCGGCAGGAAGCTGACGATCGGATGCTGCTCGCCGATCAGTCCCAGCTTGTCCTGCTGGAACACCAGCACCGTCGCGCCGAAGGTCGCCGCCATCGAGAGCAGGAAGCCCAGCGCCGCGGTCAGCGGCACCAGAATCGACCGGAAGACCAGCACGAGCAGGACGAACGCGGCGAGGGCGACGATCGTCATGTACGGCAGGATCTTGCCGAGCAGGGCATTGGACACATCGGCGTAGATGGCTGTGGTGCCGGTGATGCCGTACTCCATGCCGTACTGCGACTTGAAGTCCGCCTCGGCCTCGCGAGCGTGCTTCACCAGGTCTTGGGTAGCCTCGTCGTTCGGACCCGTCTGCGGGACGGCCAGCAGTTGAGCGCCGGTGCTGCGCTCCCAGTCGGGCGCCTTGTTCGCGTCGAACGCGTTGGTCGACGCGGCGGTGACGAAGTCCATGCCCTCGTAGCCGGCCAGCTTGTCGCGCAGCGCGGTCACCGCGGCCTGCCGCTGCGCCGGGGCGACATCGGTGAGATCCGCGACCACGGTCAGAATGCCGTTGCTGCCCTCGCCGAAGCCCTCCGTGCGCAGGTCGTAGGCCTTGCGGATGGTGCTGGTCTTGGGCTGGCTGTCCTCACCGGGCAGACCCAGGCTGAGGTTGACTGCGGGCGCGGCCAGCAGGCCGAGCACCACGACGCTCAGCGCCAGCGTCACCGCCGGGGCCTTGCCGATCAGCCGCGCGAACCGCTTGCCGTTGGCGACCGAGTTCTCGTCCTCGGGGTTGTGCTTGGCGACTACCGGCAGCTTCGGCTTGAACAGGAACCGCCCGAACGCGCCCATCAGCGCGGGCAGCAGGGTCAGCGCGACCAGGATGGCGAACGCCGCCGCCAGCGCGCCGCCCAGTCCCATCCAGGTCAGGAAGCTGACTCCGACGATGCTCAGCCCGCACAGCGCGATGATCACGGTCAGGCCGGCGAACACCACCGCGGAACCGGCCGTGCCGATCGCGATGCCGGCCGCCTCCTCCGGCGAATCCTGTACTGCCAGTTCGCTCTTGTAGCGCGAGACGATGAACAGCGCGTAGTCGATCGACAGCGCGATACCGATCATCGACGCCAGGATCATGGTGAAGTTCGGGATGTTCACCACCGAGGTGCCCATCATGATGAGCGCCGAGGCCGAGCCGACGCCGACGATGCCGGTGAGGATCGGCACGAACGCGGCGATGAGCGCACCGAAGGCGACCATCATGACGATGAAAGCGACTGCGTAGCCGATCATTTCGGCCTTGCCGCTGGAGGTCATGCCCTCCTGCGCGATGCTGCCGCTCAGCTCGACGGTGAGCCCGGCGTTGCGCGCCTCGGTCGCTACGTTGTAGGCCGCCTCGCGGTCGGCCGCGGTGACGTCGGAGAACGACTTGATCGAGAACGGCACCTGAATGTAGGCCACGGTGTCGGCGTTGCCCTCACCCAGCACATTCAGCGGCGCGAGACCGCATTTGGAGATGAACGCGGGGTCGGTGCGGTCGCCGGTGAGACAGCCCATGGCGGAGGTGGCGCCGATCGGATCGGCCGGTTTCTGGGCGGTGTCGAACTTGGCGTTGTCGACGATGCCGAGGCCGTGCAGGCGCTGGATCAGGGCGGTGACCGCGGCGTGATTGCCAGGGTCGGTGAGCTTCCCGCCGTTCTCCACGGCGACCACGTAGGTGCCGGTGACGGCGTCGAACTTGAATTGCTCCGAGGCCCCGGGGAATTGCTTGTCGAGGATGTCGGTGGCCCGCTGCGAAGGCAGGTTGGGCATGTTGAAGTCGTCTTGGCTCTGCTTCTTCAGGCTGACGCCGAGCCCGCCGATCAGCAGGAATATCAACAGCCAGACCGGCAATACGATCCATTTCCGGCGGAAGGCGAATTTGCCCCACCGGTAGAGGTATACGGACACGAGTGGGTTCTCCTAGTGATAACCGGGTTGCTGATTTCAGGCGTGTAGACAGCACTTTCGCGGCCGCCCTGCACGCGTACCGCCTCCACCTGAGCCTTGCCTACCGTGCGGTAGGTAGACTACCCAGCGGTAAGCGGAGGAACAACCTCGATTTCCGGGGCTTCACCCGCCGAACCGGATCGTGATGAGAGGATCATCCCATGAGAGCCCGTAGTACATCCGGGGACGTAGTCGCAGGTGGAAGCACCAAGGATGCGATCCGGGACGCTGCGATCCGGCTTTTCTCGAGCAAAGGATTCGATCACGCGAGCCTGCGCGAGGTCGCAGATGCGGTAGGAATCACAAAAGCGTCGCTCTACTATCACTACGCCTCGAAGAAGGATCTGCTGCTCGCCATCATCGAGCCGATCTTCGACGATCTGAACGCCGTCGTGACCCACTTGGACGAGGTGCCCTACGGTCCCGACACCGTCCGCGAGGTACTGACCAGACAACTGCACACGTTGCTGCGGCACCGCACCGCGGGCGCGATGTGCGTGCGCGACACCGTCGCGATCATCAACGCCATCGGCGACCGCTACCCCGACATGATCGACATGCACCGCCGCCTGTGCGACTGGCTGTCCGGCGCGAATCCCACGCCCGAACAGAAACTGCGGGCCAGCGCGGCGCTCGAATTGCTCGGCGCGGCACTGTGGTCGAAGGAGCTGAGTCCCGACACCGAAGACGAGTTGATCGAGCGCGTGCTGCTGGATGCCGCGTTCGGAGTGCTGGGCGTCGACGGGGGAGCGAATCCGCCGGACATGTCCGGACCGATCACCCACTACGAAGCGACTGCGGGTGACGGGACAGGTGTGGGGGGCGGTTACGCAGCGACTGCGGGTGACGCGGCAGGTGTGGGGGGCGGTTACGCAGCGACTGCGGGTGACGCGGCAGATGCGGTGGGCGGTTACGAGGCGGGTGCGAGCGGCGCGGGGATGGTCGCGGTCGGCGGCCCCACCGCGGGGAGCGGCCGTGCACATCAGCGCTAGGGTCGACTACGCGGTCCGCATTCTGCTGGAAATCGCTCGCGCACAGTCCGATTCGGTCAAGGCCGACACACTCTCCGCCGCCCAGTCGATCCCGCCCAAGATTCTCGAGTCCACCGCCGCCGAACTGCGGCGGGCCGGTTTGGTGACCAGCCGGCGCGGTCCCGACGGCGGCTACCGGCTCGCGCGCCCGGCCGCGGAGATCAGCGTGGCCGACATCATCCGCGCGGTCGAGGGCCCGCTCGCCTCCGTGCGCGGGCAGCGGCCCGAGGATGTGAGTTATCCGGGCGCCGCCGAATCGCTGCAGCACGTGTGGATCGCGCTGCGCGTCAACATCCGCGCGGTGCTGGAGCGGGTCTCGATCGCACAGCTCGCCGCGGGCGAGTTACCGGCCTTCGTCGGCGAATTGACCAGCGATCCCGGCGCCTGGGCGCGGCGGCCGGGCCCCGGCGCGTGAGGCCGTGTCCGGCAACCGAACAGCCATCGTGTCGCGCGAAAAGGTAGCGGCGGCTGTCGGTCGTAGACGGTAGCCTGCACGCATCATGCTGATCAGACTGCTGCGCGGCTTCATGCGCCCCTACCGCACCCAGCTGGTGGGGGTCGTCGTGCTGCAACTGATCTCGGTGATCGCGATGCTGTACCTGCCCAGCCTGAACGCCGACATCATCGACAACGGCGTCACCAAGGGCGATATCGCCTACATCTGGAACACCGGCCTGTGGATGCTGCTGGTCACGGCCGTGCAGATCGTCGCCTCGGGCTACTCGGTGTACCTCGGCGCGCAGGCGGCGATGGGCGCGGGCCGGGATATGCGCGCGGCCCTGCTGCACCGAGTCTCCACCTTCTCCGCGCGTGAGGTCGGCATCTTCGGCGCGCCGTCGCTGATCACCCGCAACACCAACGACGTCCAGCAGGTGCAGTTGCTGATCGTGATGAGCGCGACCATCCTGGTGATGGCGCCGATCATGTGCGTCGGCGGCATCGTCATGGCGCTGCGGCAGGATCTGGGCCTGTCCTGGCTGCTGCTGATCGCGGTCCCGGCGCTGGGCCTGACCATGGCCGTGATCATCTCCCGGATGGTGCCCGGCTTCCGTCGCATGCAGGAGCGCATCGACGCGGTGAATCGCGTACTGCGCGAACAGATCACGGGCATCCGGGTGGTCCGGGCGTTCGTCCGCGAGCGGCAGGAGACCTGGCGTTTCGGCGTCGCCAACTCGGAGCTGACGGAGTCGTCGCTGTACGTCGGGCGGCTGATGGCGCTGATGTTCCCGGCCGTCATGTTGATCAGCAACCTCACCACGGTGGCGGTGATCTGGTTCGGCGGCCACGCCATCGACTCGGGGGAGATGCAGATCGGCTCGCTGACCGCGATGCTCTCCTACATCATGCAGATCCTGATGGCGGTCATGATGGCCTCCTTCCTGGCCATGATGGCGCCGCGCGCGGCCGTCTCGGCCGAGCGCATCGCGCAGGTGCTGGAGACGGATTCGTCGGTGACGCCGCCGCCGTTGCCGCAGCCCTTCAAGTCCGATCCGGGCTCGGTGGACGTGGCCTTCGCCGAATTCAAGTTCCCCGGTGCGGAGAAGCCGGTGCTGCGCGCCATCCGATTCGAGGTGGGACCGGGGCAGACCACCGCGGTCGTGGGATCCACCGGTTCGGGTAAGACCACTCTGATCAATCTGATCCCGCGGCTGGTCGACGTGACCGACGGCGCGGTGTACGTCGGCGGCACCGATGTCCGCCACATCGAGCTGGATCTGCTGCGTTCGCAGATCGGCCTGGTCCCGCAGAAGGCATACCTGTTCTCCGGCACGATCGCGTCCAATCTGCGCTACGGCGATCCGGACGCCACCGACGAGGAGCTGTGGCACGCGCTCGAGGTCGCGCAGGCCGCCGATTTCGTCCGGGACATGCCGCAGGGGCTGGAAACGCCTGTCGCACAGGGCGGTACCACCGTGTCCGGCGGTCAACGCCAGCGGCTGGCGATCGCCCGCGCGGTGGTGAAGAAGCCGAAGATCTATCTCTTCGACGACTGCTTCTCCGCCCTCGACGTGGCCACCGACGCCCGGGTGCGGGAGGCGCTGCGGCCCGAGACGGCCGCGGCCGCGGTTATCACGGTGGCCCAACGGATTTCGACCGTGCGCGACGCCGACCAGATCGTGGTGCTGGAGGACGGCGCGATGGTCGGGCTCGGCAAGCACGACCAGCTGCTGCGCGACTGCCCGGAGTACCGGGAGATCGTGGAGTCTCAGCTCGGTGTGGAGGAGGTGCGATGAGGCCCGGCATGCCCAGCCCCGGTGCGCCGGACACCCGGGCCAAGTCGTTCGGGCCGTCGATGAAACGCCTGCTGCGCCGGCTCGCGCCGGAGCGGGTGTATCTGATCGCGATCCTGCTGCTCGCGGTGACGGCCGTGGTACTCAACACCCTCGGCCCGCAGTTGCTCGGCAAGGCCACCAACCTGATCTTCGACGGCGTCGTCGGCAAGCAACTCCCGGCCGGGCTCTCCAAGGACCAGGCGGTCGAGTCGCTGCGCGCCCAGGGCCAGGACAGGCTGGCCGACATGCTCGCGGGCATGCACGTGATCCCCGGCGCCGGAATCGATTTCGGCGCCGTCGGCGACGTGCTGCTGCTGGTGCTGGTGATCTACGTGTGCGCCGCGGTGTTCACCTGGCTGCAGGCGTTCCTGCTGAACCTGGTCATCAACCGCACGGTGAAGCGGCTGCGCAGCGATATCGAGGACAAGATCCACCGGTTGCCGCTGAGCTACTTCGATTCCACGCCGCGCGGCGATCTGCTCTCCCGCGTCACCAACGACGTCGACAACATCGCCCAGAGCCTGAACCAGACCATCAGCCAGTTGCTCATCTCGGTGCTGTCGGTGCTCGGCATCCTGGCGATGATGTTCTGGATCTCGCCGCTGCTCGCGCTGATCGCGCTGCTCACGGTGCCGGCGGCGGTGATCGTCACCGCGCAGATCGCCAAGCGCTCCAAGCCGCACTTCGTCGATCAGTGGAAGTACACCGGCCTGGTGAACGCGCAGGTCGAGGAGGCCTACACCGGCCACGAGATCGTCACCGCCTTCGGCCGGGTGCGCGAGGTCGGCCAGGAGTTCGACAAGCGCAACGACAAGCTCTACGAGTCCAGCTTCCGGGCGCAGTTCATCTCCGGGCTGATCATGCCGGTGATGATGTTCATCGGGAACCTGAACTACGTGCTGATCGCGGTGGTCGGCGGCCTGCGGGTGGCCTCGGGCAGCCTGTCCCTGGGCGAGGTGCAGGCGTTCATCCAGTACTCGCGCCAGTTCAGCCAGCCGCTCACGCAGATCGGCTCGATGGTCAACCTGCTGCAGTCCGGGGTCGCCTCGGCCGAGCGGATCTTCGAGATTCTCGATGCCGAGGAGCAGGTGCCGGATCCGGTGGAGGAGGATTCCCGTCCGGTGGACCGCGGCCGGGTGGCGTTCGAGTCGGTGTCGTTCCGCTACGAGCCGGACAAGCCGGTGATCGAGGACCTGTCGCTGGTCGCCGAGCCCGGTCACGTGGTCGCCATCGTCGGGCCCACCGGCGCCGGCAAGACCACGCTGGTGAATCTGCTGGAGCGGTTCTACGAGCTGGATTCCGGCGCGATCACCATCGACGGCGTCGACATCACCCGCATCACCCGCGACCATCTGCGCTCCCGCATCGGCATGGTGCTGCAGGACACCTGGCTGTTCGGCGGCACCATCCGCGAGAACATCGCCTACGGCAACACCACCGCGAGCGAGGACGAGATCGTGGCCGCCGCCCGCGCCGCCTACGTCGACCGGTTCGTGCACTCCCTGCCCGACGGCTACGACACGGTGATCGATGAGGAGGGTTCGGGCGTCAGCGCGGGCGAGAAGCAGCTCATCACGATCGCCCGCGCCTTCCTGGCCAAACCGTCCATCCTGATCCTGGACGAGGCCACCAGTTCGGTCGACACCCGCACCGAGCTGCTGGTGCAGCAGGCCATGGCGGCACTGCGGCGCGACCGCACCAGTTTCGTTATCGCACACCGCTTGTCGACGATTCGCGACGCCGACACGATCGTGGTGATGGCGAAGGGGCACATCGTCGAGCACGGCACACACGACGAGCTGCTGGCCCGCCGCGGCGCCTACTACCAGCTCTACAACGCCCAATTCGCCGGTGCCGCAGTCGATCAGGATCTGGTCGACGAGGAATCCGTCGACATCGTCTAGTCCGCTCGCTCCGCCCGCCCGGGTGTGGTCATCGCCGTCAGCTGGTTCGCGAGTTCGATTGCGGCCGTGCGTAGTTCGGGTGGTTCCAGCACTTGCGCCTCGAATCCGAGTCGGACGGTCTGGACGGCGATCTGGTCCAGGTTCTCTCCGGCGACGACGAGTACGCACCATCCGTCCCGGTCCTCCTCGACCCGGCCCACCTGGGGCGGCACCAGTTCGCGTACCTGTTCGGGGTTGGCCCGCAAGCGGATTCGGGCGAGGTACCGGTAGGGCGCCTCGGTGACCGAACGCTGTACGTAGGCGGCCGGATCGGGATGGTCTCGCGGCCGGAAGCGCCAGGTGGTCGCCTCCAGTTCGCGGATGCGGTCGAGGCGGAAGGTGCGCCAGTCGTCGCGGTCGACGTCCCAGGCCATCAAGTACCAGCGGCGGCCCGTGGTGACCATGCGCACCGGCTCCACCGTGCGCTCCCGTGACTTGCCGTCGCGCCCGGCGTAGCGGAAGCGCACCCGCACCGCGTCGCGACGGGCGCGGGCGAGCGTCACCAGCAATTCCGCGTCGATCGCCACGCCCGGATCGGCCAGTGTCTCGGTTGCGCCGTGTACCGCTCGTACCTCGCCGCGCAGTCGCGGCGGCATCACCTGGTCGAGTTTGGCCAGGGCCCGCAACGCGGCGTCACCCGCCCCGACGACCGTGCCGCCCGCCGCCAGCCGCAGCGACACCGCGGTCGCGATGGCCTCCTCGTCGTCGAACAGCAGCGGCGGCAGCCGGGTGCCCGCGCCGAGCTGATAGCCGCCCCCGACCCCGGCCGTCGCGTGCACCGGATAACCGAGCGAGCGCAGCCGTTCCACGTCGCGTCGCACCGAGCGATCGGTGACGCCCAGCTCGGCGGCCAGTTCGGTGGCGGTCCAGGACGGCCGCCGCTGCAGCAGCGCCAGCAGCCGCAGCACGCGTTCGGTCGTCGTCTCGACGGTCACGCGGTCATCGTCGCACAGATCACGGACCGATCCTGTCCGCTATTTGCGGCAGGCTGAGGGCATGACCGACCAGACTTGGAATCCCCTACTCCGCGAGCAGCTCAGCTGGCACTGGTCCCATCAGCTGCGTCCGCGCCTCGAGGGGCTGAGCGACGACGAGTACTTCTGGGAACCCGTGGCCGACTGCTGGAACGTCCGGCCGCGTGGCACCGGGACCGCCCCGGTGCAGGCCGGATCCGGCGCGATGACCATCGACTTCGCGTTCCCGCCGCCCGAACCGCCACCGTTCACGACCATCGCCTGGCGCCTCGGCCACGTGATCGTCGGTGTCCTCGCGATGCGCAATGCCTCGCACTTCGGTGGCGAACCGACCGACTACCAATCCTTCGAGTACGCCCCGACCGCCGCCGCGGCACTGAGCCAACTGGACGCCGAGTACGCCGCCTGGCTGGCCGGAGTCGAGTCCCTCGGCGACGACGGACTGGCCCGCCCGTCCGGCGAGGCCGAGGGACCCTACGGCGACATGCCGCTGGCGACGCTGGTGCTGCACATCAATCGTGAAGTGATCCACCATCTTTCCGAGGTGTGCCTGCTGCGTGACCTGTACCTGCACACCCGCCGTTCGATCCGACAGGAGGCGAGCTGACATGGCCCGCGATATCCAGATCACCTTCGACGCCGGCGACCCGGCCGCGCTGTCCGCGTTCTGGGCCGAGGCCCTCGGCTACCAGTTGCAGAAGCCGCCGGGCGGTTTCGAATCCTGGGACCAAGCCCTGGAGGCGATGGGCGTACCGCCCGAGCGACGCAACGACGCCTCCGCCCTGAGCGACCCCGAAGGAGCGGGGCCGCGGCTGTTCTTCCAGCGGGTCCCGGAGGGCAAGACGGCCAAGAACCGCGTGCACCTCGATGTTCGTGCCGCGCCGGGCCTCGAGGGTGACGCCCGGATGGCCGCGCTCGAGAAGGAGGCCGAGCGGCTCGGCGCGCTCGGCGCGACCCGGCTCGAGCGCCACGAACCGCAACCCCCGCTCGGCTACGGCCACATCGTGATGGCCGACCCCGAGGGCAACGAGTTCTGCCTGGACTGATCGCGCGAACGGGCAGGCAGGCCATGGCGCGTCCGCGACGTGCTGGCACTATGTCTGCGTGCCCGATCCCGCGTCGTTCTCGTTCACCGTCGGTACCCGTGTGGCGGGCCGGCACGCGCGGACCGGCCTGATCACGACCCCGCACGGCGCCATCGCGACCCCGGCCTTCGTGCCCGTCGGCACCAAGGCGACGGTCAAGGCGGTGCTGCCGGAGACGATGGCGGAACTCGGCGCGCAGGCCCTGCTGGCCAACGCCTACCACCTGTACCTGCAACCCGGCCCGGACATCGTGGACGAGGCCGGCGGGCTGGGCCGGTTCATGAACTGGCCGGGGCCGACCTTCACCGACAGCGGCGGGTTCCAGGTGATGTCGCTCGGCGTCGGGTTCAAGAAGGTGCTGGCGATGGACGCGGTCGGGGTGCGCAACGACGATGTGATCGCGAAGGGCAAGGAGCGGCTGGCGGTCGTCGACGACGACGGCGTCACCTTCCGCTCACACCTCGACGGCTCGAAACACCGCTTCACGCCCGAGGTTTCGATGGGCATCCAGCACCGGCTCGGCGCCGACATCATGTTCGCCTTCGACGAGCTGACCACCCTGCTCAATACCCGTGGCTACCAGGAGAAGTCGCTGCAGCGCACGCACGAGTGGGCGCAGCGCTGCATCGACGAGCACGAGCGGCTCACCGCGGCCCGCGGCCACCGTCCCTATCAGGCGCTGTTCGCGGTGATCCAGGGCGCGCAGTACGAGGACCTGCGCCGCAAGGCCTGCCGCGAGCTGGACGCGATGCGCGGCCGCGCCGGAACGGAATTCGACGGTTACGGCATCGGCGGCGCGCTGGAGAAACAGAACCTCGGCACCATCGTGGGCTGGTGCTCCGACGAACTGCCCGAGGACAAGCCGCGGCACCTGCTCGGGATCAGCGAGCCGGAGGATCTGTTCGTCGCGGTGGAGAACGGTGCGGACACCTTCGACTGCGTGAATCCGTCGCGGGTCGCCCGCAACGCGGCCATCTATGTGGACACCGGTCGTTTCAACATCAACACCAGCCGCTTCCGCCGCGACTTCACTCCCATCGACGACACCTGCGACTGCTACACCTGCGCGCACTACACCCGCGCCTACCTCCATCACCTGTTCAAGGCGAAGGAGATGCTGGCGTCGACCCTGTGCACAATCCACAACGAACGCTTCACCGTCCGCCTGGTGGACCGCATCCGCGCCAGCATCGAGGGCGGTTACTTCGACGAGTTCAAGGCGGAGGCGCTGGGCCGCTGGCAGGGCCGGGCTCAGCTGTAGATGGCCGGGCGGTCCAGCGGTTTGTAGGTCGGTTCGCGCTTCTTCAACAGCGCGATGCAGCGGTAGCTGATCGGCAGGACGACGACCTCCACCAAGGTCTTCCACAGGAAGCCGACGATCACGTAATTGACGAACGCGCCCCAGGTGTCGATGCCGATGGCGGTCGCCGCGATCGAGCAGAACACGAGCGTGTCACCGAATTCGCCGGCGACGGTGGAGCCGAGCAGCCGGGCCCACAGGTGCTTCTCCTTGGTGCGCTCCTTGATCAGCACCAGCGTCACCGAGTTGAGGAACTGTCCCACCACGAACCCGGCCAGCCCGGCCGCGACCAGTTGCGGGGTGGTGCCGACGATGGTGCGGAAGGCGTCCTGGTTCTCGTAGAACCCGGCCGCGGGCAGTCCGATGGCGATCCAGAAGCAGACCACCATCAGTAGCAGCATGGCGAAGCCGTAGTAGACGGTGCGGCGCATGGCGCGGAAGCCGTACACCTCGCTCAGCACGTCGCCGATGACGTAGGCGAGCGGGAACAGGAAGAACGCGCCGTCGGTGGTGATGGGCAGAATCTCCAGCGGTCCCAGCGACAGCTGGTGGTCGGCGAAGAACTGCACGCCCTTGGTGGCGCAGATATTGGAGATCATCAAGGTGGCCGTGAACAAGGTCACGATCAGTGTGAACGGGCCCCCCGCGGCCTGCGCGAATGCTGCGTGCGCGGGCGCGGGGCGTCCAGACCCGTCGGTTTCCGTGGTATCGCTGGTATCCCTCACGAGGTGACGACGATACCGGCCCGGAGCCGTCGTGGAATAGGCTGTGCCAATGACGAATCCCGGCGATTCCGACGAATGGTGGAAGCAATACGGCGGCGAGGGCGTGTCGTCGGAGTCCGGGGGCCATGCCGAGGTGCCACCGCCCCCGTCCGCACCGCCCGCGGGGTACTCCTCGGGCGGGCAGCCGCAGGCGCAGCCGCCGATGACGCCGCCTCCGCAGCAGCAGTACCCGAGCTACCCGCAGCAGCCGTCGCAGCCGTACGGCCAGGCGGGTGCGCAGGCGTACGGTCAGCCGGGCGCCCAGCAGTACGGCCAGCAATATCCGCAGCAGCCCTACGGCCAGCCCGCCTACGGTTATCCGGCGGGCGGGGCGTACCAGCCGTACGGCTATCCCCAGCAGGCCCAGGGCACCAACGGCCTCGCGATCGGTTCGCTGATCGCCTCGGTCCTCGGCCTGTGCACCTGCATCGGCGCGATCGTCGGCATCATCCTGGGCATCATCGCGCTGAACCAGATCAAGGAGCGCGGCGGTGAAGGACGCGGCCTGGCCCTGTCGGGTATCTGGGTCGGCGCCGCCGCCATCGTCCTGCAGATCGTCTGGGTCGTGGTGAACATCGCCCTCTCCAGCTGAGCCCGAACAAGCGAAGGGGCGCATCCGGAATCCGGATGCGCCCCTTGCCTATTGGGCCCAGTGCGGCAGGTCAGCCCTTGACGACCTGGGTGCCGCCCGCGAACTTGTCGTGCCAGCCCTGCTTGGCCGGGTCCTGGGAGATCGTCACGGCGATGTAGATGATCAAGCCCAGTTCCACCAGCGAACCCAGGCAGGGGACGACCCCGGCCAGGTACCACAGGTTGCGCTTGAAGGAGGTGCCGGCGTCCAGCGTGCCTCCGCCGGGTGCGAGCACTCGCAGGCCGAGCAGCTTCTTGCCGAGCGTGGCGCCCTGCGAGGTCTCCAGCGCGACGTTGTAGCCCACGTAGACCAGGGCGGCGACGATGCCCTCCACGATCTGGATGCCGAGGCTGTTGCCGAGGAAGAAGAAGATGATCGCGATCGGGATGCCGACGATCAGGCCGTCGATCACGCGGGCGCCGAAGCGCACGCCCAGGTCACCGGGGACGGTGCCCGGCGGCACGCCCGGCGCGCCGTACTGCGGCTGGCCGTAGGGCTGCTGGCCGTAGGGCTGGCCGGGCTGCTGACCGTAGGGCTGACCCGGCTGGCCGGGCTGACCGTAGGGCTGACCCGGCTGCTGCGGGTACGGCTCCTGCTGTCCGTACGGCGGCTGGCCGCCCTGGGGCTGCCCGCCCTGCGGGTACTGCTGTCCGTACGGTGGCTGGCCACCCTGCGGGTACTGCTGGCCGTACGGCTGTTGCTGCCCGTACTGTTCCTGTCCTGGATATTGCTGGCCGCCTTGCGGATACTGCTGGCCACCGCCCTGGGGATACGGCTGGCCATACGGCTGGCCGCCCTGCGGATACTGGTTGGGGTCGTACCCACCGCTTGTCATCAATTGTCCTTGTGAATGGTTGTGGCTTCGGGCTTCTGCGTACGTTACGGATTCCCGCTGGATTTCACCATGTTCCCGGAGTCGAGTGTCCATGGCTCGCGCGGCAGCGTATCGGGTCGGAAGCCGTCGAGCAGTGCGGTGGGGGTGGAACCGCTACGGCCGAGCGAATTCGCCAGCAGCGCCACCACTTCCCGCGGGGATTCGCCCAGCGCCGCGCGATCGGCCAGGGTGACCGCGCCGTCGCGTTTGGCCAGCCGCTTCCCGTCCCGGTTGAGAACCAGCGGGACGTGAGCGTACCGCGGGATCGGGAAGCCGAGCACGGTGGCCAGATACGCCTGGCGCGGAGTGGAGGGCAGCAGATCGTCACCGCGCACCACCTGGTCGATTCCCTGTTCGGCATCGTCGACCACGACGGCGAGGTTGTACGCGGGGGTGCCGTCGCCGCGGCGTAGCACGAAATCGTCCACCACACCCGAGTAGACGCCGTGGATCTCGTCCTTGATCTCGAATTCCGTTGTCCGCGACCGTAATCGAAGCGCGGCGGGACGCCCCGCGGCGCGCCGGGTGGCGCGCTCGGCGGCGGTGAGTTCGCGGCAGGTGCCCGGATAGGCGCCCATCGGGCCGTGTGGCGCGGCCGCGGACTGCTGGATTTCCCTTCGCGTGCAATAGCATTCGTAGGTCATCCCGGCCGCGACGAGGGTGTCGATGGCGGCGCGGTACCGGTCCCGCCGCTCGGATTGCCACAGCACCGGCGGGTCCCAGTCCAGGCCGAGCGCGGACAGATCACCGAGCTGGCGTTCGGCCGCGCCGGGCCGCACCCGGTCGAGATCCTCGACGCGCAGAAAGAACGCGCGCCCCGTCGACCGGGCGAACAGCCATGCCAGCAGCGCGGTGCGCAGGTTGCCCAGGTGGAGGTCGCCGGACGGGCTCGGCGCGAACCTGCCCGCGCCGGACCGGGGCGGCCGCTCATCGGTGGACATGTCGGTCCATCGTAGAGAGCACCCCGTGTTCAGCCCCGTAGACGCGGGCGCAACCGGTCCTCGCCAACCGCCCGCCCGGCCGCCAGATCCGCCAGCAGACTCTCGGCATGGTCGATCAGACCCGGCCCGTCGATGCCGTAGGGAGTGGGTCCGTAGGCGCTCAACCGGCCCACGGCGCGCTCGAGCAGGGTGCGAGCCCCCTTCGGGTTGCCGCGCTGGATGTGGGTGAGTCCGACCGCGTACTGGGCCAGACCCTGCCACAGCATCCGCTCCGCGAACGGGCAGTTCTTCCAGGCGCCCTCGAGGACTTCGTGGGCGTTGAAGGCCAGGCCGTCGTCCAGCAGTCGCTGCGCGTAGTCGAGCGTCTCGTCCGGCGCCAGGTCCAGATCGTCGGGTACGCGCTCGACACCGACGCTGCCCGGCGGCAATGGGCGCCCGAATCGGTCCCGGGGACGGGCATTTCGGGCACGTCCGACATCGTCTCGATCACGTTCGACCACCGCTCCATGATCCACGGTTTCGCGGGCATGGTGATTTGCGGGTCGGGCACAGTCGTACGCACGTACGTATATATCGCTTTCGCATAGCGTTTGACGAGCGTCGATCGAACCCTGATAGCAATTATTCCGCTACCGCAATCGTTGTCCGAATAAAGTGAAATGCGCGCGATTGAAAACGAATAGGAAACGGCATCTCATTGCGCGGACCTGCTAATGTGCACGGCGGGGGTGATCCCCCGTGGTGCTCATGGAGCGGGCACATGCTTTGAAAGCAGCACAATGCAATGTTGCGCGCTACTGCCAGGCGCATCGCGAGATTCCACAGGGAAGTGGGATCTCGGTACCAGAAAAGCAAAGCCAGCGTTATATCGTTCTCGATGCAGCAAAGGAGCAGTGCCGTGAAGTTCGATTCGACCGGTGCCGTGTGGCGCAAGAGCACGTACAGCGGACCCGATGGAAACTGCGTAGAGGTCGCATTTCTTGTCGACGGCAATGTTGCAGTTCGCGACACCAAGGACCGCGGACACGGTCCGGTGTTGGCTTTCACACCCGGCGCGTGGGACGCCTTTGTCACGGAGGTGAGCGCGGGAGAGTTCGGGCACGCCTGATCGGCGGCCCCGAGCGAGGTGATCACGGGCCCCGGGTCGACCGACTCGGGGCCTTCGCGATCGCGGGCTACTCGTTCTCCTGATGCCGCCGCAGCACCGCCAGCTGTTCGCGCTCCTGGTCGTGCTCGGTGGCGCGCAGCTGCTCGATCTCCGGCGGCGGATCCGCGCGGAAGAAGGTGCCGCTGCCGGGTTTGCCGGACAGGCCCAGCCGATTCATCTTCTTCGGCACGGGCGCGCCCTGGTACGGCAGCGGGATCGGGTGCCCGTGCTCGTCGACCGGCCCGAGCGGCTGATGGATCTCGATGTACTCACCGTGCGGCAGCCGCCGGACCACGCCGGTCTCGATGCCGTGCTCGAGCACGCTGCGGTCGCTGCGCTGCAGGGCCAGGCACAGCCGGTAGGCCGCGAGGTAGGCCAGCGGCGGCGCGAGCAGCAGGGCGATGCGGAAGAACCAGGTCGTCGCGTTGAGGGAGATGTCGAACTGGAACGCGATGATGTCGTTGACGCAGGCCAGGGTGAGGGTCACGTAGAAGGCCAGCGACATGGCACCGATCGCGGTGCGCACGGGAACGTCGCGGGGGCGCTGCAGCAGGTTGTGGCGCGCGTAGTCCTTGGTGAGCCGCTTCTCGATCCACGGGTAGGCGATGAGCGCGCCGAAGATCAGCGGCATGAGGATCGCCACCGAGAACGCGCCCGGCACCGTGTGCCCGAAGATATACAGCTCCCACGCCGGGAACAGCCGCAGGAAGCCGTCGGTCCACATCAGATAGAAGTCGGGCTGGGTGCCGGCCGACACCTGAGAAGCGTTGTAGGGCCCCAGGTTCCAGATCGGATTGATCTGCAGCACGCCGCCCATGATCGCGAGCACGCCCAGCGTGAACATGAAGAACGCGCCCTGATCCAGCGAGAACACCGGCACGATGCGCGTGCCGACGACATTCTTCTCGGTGCGCGCCGGGCCGGGATACTGAGTGTGCTTCTGGTACCAGACCAGCGCGATGTGGGCGGCGATCAGGGCCAGCATGATGCCGGGGAACAGCAGCACGTGCGCGATGTACAGACGCGGAATGATGATGTCGCCCGGGAAGTCGCCGCCGAACATCAGCCAGTGTGTCCAGGTGCCGATCACCGGGATGCTCATGGTGATGCCCGCGAACGCGGCGCGCAGACCGGTGCCCGAGAGCAGGTCGTCGGGCAGCGAGTAGCCGAAGAAGCCCTCGAACATCGCGATGATCAGCAGAATGGAGCCGATCACCCAGTTCGCCTCGCGCGGTTTGCGGAACGCGCCGGTGAAGAAGATCCGGCACAGGTGCACGATCATCGACGCCGTGAAAAGCAGTGCGGCCCAATGGTGTACCTGCCGGACGAACAGCCCGCCGCGCACGTCGAAGGTGATCTGCAGCGCCGATTCGTAGGCGCGCGACATGGTCACCCCGCGCAGCGGCTGGTACGTGCCGTTGTAGACGACCTCCGTCATCGAGGGGTCGAAGAACAGCGTCAGGTACACCCCCGACAGCAGCAGAATGATGAAGCTGTACAGGGCGATCTCACCGAGCAGGAACGACCAGTGCGTCGGGAAGACCTTGTTGATGGATCTCTTGACGAAATTGGCCGCTCGGTATCGCTGATCGGCGGAATCGGCTTGCGCGGCAATGCGGCGGCCGAGGGCGCCTTGCTGAGTCGCCATGGCGATCACCCCACCCAGGGAGAGAACTGATCTTCTACTACAGACGGTAGCACTTCCGTCCGGGCCGATCCATGGCTTCGCCCGATATCGTCTACGGCGTGGATGCGCTGACGCCCCAGGACGCGACCAGGTACTGGTTGTCCCGCCGGACGTGCAACGACCTGTTCCTGCTGTACTGCTTCATCGATACCGGACTGCCGCCCGAGGTCCTGCGCGCGGCGTTGGCCGAGCGATCCCGACGCATCGCCGACCTGTCGGTGCGGGTGCGGGAGCATCGGTTCGCCTATCCGGCGTGGGTTCCGGCCGAATTCGGCGATACCCCGATCATCGACCATGGCCACACCGTCGCGACATGGACGAATACCGTTGCGGCACTGGGTGATCTGCTCTCACAGGGGGTAGACGCCGCGCGCTGCCCATGGCGCTTGCACCTGTTTCGCGGCGTACTCGGCGCACCGGGCGGCGATGAACCCGCGCTGGTGGCGGTCCTGCAACTCTCACACGCGCTGGCCGACGGCCGCCGTGCCGCGACCATCGCCCGCGCACTGTTCACGGAGGCGGAGGACAGTGCGGAGCCCACACCAGTCCGCGCGGATCGGACCGGTACACGCGGTCGCGACAGGCTGGGGATAGATGTGGATGCCTATCGGGTGAAAGGAATTGCGGAAGAGGCCGGTTCGCTGGCACTGCTTCCGGTTGCGCTGGGGCGCACGGTGGTTCGGGGTATCGCGGCCGAGCGGGCGCGTCGCGAACTGGCGGAAATCACCGAGCGCGGTGAGGTGCCGCCGCCCGTGGCGGACTACCCGCCCACGCTGCTCAATCGGCTGCCGCCACCGGCCGCGCACGTGGTGCGCATGCTGGTCCGGGACGATCTGCACGTCCCCGGCCGCACCGTCACCGTGGTGGTGCTGACGGCGATCGGGGCGGCGCTGACCCGGTATCTCGCATCGCGGGGCGAACCGGCCGCCGCACTCGCCGCACAGGTCTCGATGGCTCGTGCGGAACGAAATCCGCACGCGCGCAACAACTACCACGATGTCGGCATCGAACTGCACGGCGCGGAAACCGATCCGTGCCGCCGCGCCGACCGCATCGCCGCCGACCTCGCCCTGCGCCGTGTTCGCGCCGCGCATCCGCTGCTCGCGGTTCAGGACCGGGTCACCGATGTGCTGCCCGCGCCCGTGCTGCGTCGCGATATCGCCACGTACCCAATGGATCTGGTGCCTGCGACCCTCTCCGGGCACACGGTCGTCTCCAGCGTGAACCGTGGTCCGGCCGACCTGACGCTAGGCGGTGGCCGGGTCCGATTCACCGGCGGTTTCCCGGCGCTGGGGACCGTCATGCATCTGACCCACGGCGTGCACGGACTCGGCGAAACGGTGACGGTGTCGATACACGCCGATCCCGCGGCCGTCACAGCTGTGGACAACTACGCGAACCTGCTCGACGCGGCGTTGACCGAGGTGGTCGACGCGTTGCGGTCGGTGCGTTAGACCGATGAATTCGCGCATCCCAGCCGGTCTACCTCTCGGGCGCGCGTACCCGGATCGTGCCGAACCAGGAGGGAGCACATCATGATCGACCTGAAACCGGCCTGCCACACCATGAGCGACCTGCTCGAGGGCATCTCCGGCTTTCAGCTCTGCTTTCCCACGCCGTGCACCGAGTGCACCGTCAGAAACCTCGTCGAGCACATCGCTGAGACAGCCTGGGGCGCAACAGAACTCGCCGGTGGTGTCGCCTCACGAAGCGCAACCGATCCCGCGGGTGACGGTCCGACCGACGTAGCCGCTGCAGGACCGCGCGGCACGACCAACGGCGCGGGTGATCGAGCCGGGGCTGCTGCGAGAGGCGCGGTGCGTCCCGTGGAGAACGACCTCGCCTGCCTACCGTCCGCCGACTACCTGCGTGCGGTCGCGGCGCAGGTGCGGGCGCTGGGGATGGCTTGGGACAACCCGGCCGCCTGGGTGGGCACGACCGTGGCGGGTGGGCTCGAGTTGCCAAATGAGCTGTGGGGGAAGATCGCGTTCACCGAGATGGTGGTGCACGGCTGGGATCTGGCAGCGGCGCTGGGCCGTCCGTTCCGGCTCCCCGAACCGACTTTGCGCGCCTGCCTCGACCACGTCACCGCGTTCGTCCCCGCCGCCCCCGTCCCGGCCCTGTGGGGCGTCGCCGTCGACCTGCCCACCGACGCCCCCCTGATCGACCGCATAGTCGCCGTCACCGGCCGCAACCCACACTGGGTCCCCGCCGCAGTCGCCTGATCCGCGCCCTCCGGCACAGCCCGTTTTTACACACACACGCCCAGGCCGGTATGCTCCTCCGCGGAGGATTCGCCTAGTGGCCTATGGCGCTCGCCTGGAACGCGGGTTGGGTTAACAGCCCTCGCGGGTTCGAATCCCGCATCCTCCGCAGCGAACCGCCGGTAGAAGAAGTTTCTACCGGCGGTTCTGCATTCTGGCTGGGCTTCTACCGACGGTTCTGTGTTCTGGCTGGCTTTCTACCGGCGGTTCTGCGTTGTGGCCGAGCTTCTGCGTGTCGGCCGATTTCCACCGGCCGCGCGCGTGGTGCCTACTTGTGGAGGGCTGTCAAGGCCTTCTTCAGCTGCTCCTTGCAGACCGTGCCGACATCCTCCTTGTTGATCGGCGAGGAGGAGTCGATGGACAGCTTCACCTTGGCCGAGAGGTTGGAGTCCAGTACCGCGCAGGTGTAGTCCGTGCTGACGAAGCTCGAGTAGTTCTGCTCGTAGACGGCGTAGTAGGCGTCCTGGCCGAGGCCGGCGATGGTGCCGGAGGTGCGGCCGCTGCCCGTGGTCTTGGTGTCGTAGTCCTTCCAGTTGTTGAAGCCCGGCGTGCCGTACTTCGACTGGAAATCGGCCTCGAAGTCCAGGTCCGAGCCGTCGGAGCCGTATTTGCCCGCGCCGGTGTAGGACGCGCGGCACTCCAGCGAACCGCCGCCGTAGCTGGCGTCGGGCTGGCGCTCGGTGTGCTCGTTGGCGCCGTCGGGCGTGGGCGCCCACTTGCGCAGCACCGTGGTGTCGACCAGCGCGCACGCGTCGTTGATGTTGGACATGGAGTAGTTGCCGTCGGTCTTCTTGTCCGTACCGGGCACTCCGCTGCCGCCGCCTCCGCCGTCGTCCTTGGCGGCGAGGGCCACGATGCCGATGACCACGCCGACGAGCACGACCAGGCCCAGCACACCGCCGATGATCCACGGGGTCGCATTGCTCTTCTTGGGCGGATACCCGCCTTGATAAGGCTGCTGACCGTAGGGCGTGCCACCGTACGGCGGCGCCGGATAACCGGGCTGCTGGGCCTGCTGTGGATACTGCGGCTGGCTCTGCTGCTGATACTGCGGTTGCGGCGTGCCGAGGTAGTTGTCGAAACCGGCGCCGAGCACGGTCGGGTCGGTGCCGGTGACCGGCCCCTGCCCGCCGCCGTACACGGTCGGGTCGGTGCCCGTCACCGGTCCTTGTCCGCCGCCGTACACGGTCGGATCCGCGCCGGTGACCGGGTTGTCCGGGCTCGACATGGGCGTCGACCACCACTGTGTCTCATTGGATTGCCCGCTCTGCGCCGGCTGATCCCGGTCGTGCGGTGGGTTGGTGCCTGTCACTGCTCAAATCCTCCGGTTGTGGCGCGGAAGCCCCCTCGAAATGTCGCACAGATCGTAGCGATTCGGGCGCTCTACGTCGCGATGCCAGTTGTGGGGGCAGCAAACCCCGCCACCCGCCGCGGCGTTTGCCGTGGTGACGCGGGTGGCGAGGGGCCGGTTCGGCTCCGGGCCGCACAGTCGCTACACTTGCCGATGGATCCCGCGCGGCGCGCATCCTGTGAACTCCCCCAGGGCCGGAAGGCAGCAAGGGTCAACGGGCTCTGCCGGGTGCGCGGGGTCCCCTTAATTTCTCCGCGGCCTGGGGGCGGCCGAAAGTTCCGAAAGTCGTATGCACCACACCTTGCGCGCCGGGTAACGTGGTCGGCTGGACCGGGGCCAGAAGCACCCGGCCCGCAACCCTGTACCTCGCTGCTTGAAAGGCTGCTCAGGATGCCCCGGCAAACGCAGATCGGTTTGATGAGCCACGCGGAACTCGTGTCCGAACACGAGACGCAGACCGCGAACTACGCGAAGCTCCAGACCGAGAAGCTCACGCTGGATATCACGCGCGGTAAGCCGTCGCCGGAACAGCTCGACCTGTCCGCCGAGCTGTTGACGCTGCCCGGTGAGGGCGACTTCCGCGACGCCTCCGGCACCGACTGCCGCAATTACGGTGGGCTGCACGGACTTCCGGAGCTGCGCGCCATCTTCGGCGAACTGCTCGGCATCCCGGTCGAGAACCTGCTGGCCGGCAACAACGCCAGCCTGGAGCTGATGCACGACGTCATCGTCTACGCCATGCTGCACGGCACGGCCGATTCGCCGCGGCGCTGGGCGGACGAGCCGATCAAGTTCCTCTGCCCCGCACCGGGTTACGACCGGCACTTCGCGATCACCCAGTCCCTCGGTATCGAGATGATCCCGGTCGCCATGCACCACGACGGCCCGGACGTGCGGGCCATCGCGGCGCTGGTGGCCGCCGATCCGCAGATCAAGGGCCTGTGGGCGGTGCCCAACTACTCCAACCCGACCGGTGTCACCTTCTCCGAAGATGTTGTGCGCGAGCTGGTTTCGATGCCCGCCGCGGCGCCGGACTTCCGTCTGTTCTGGGACAACGCGTACGCGGTGCACCCGCTGACCGACACCGCAGCGCCGGTGCTGGATGTGCTCGGTATGGCCGCGGCCGCCGGAAACCCGAACCGTCCCTTCGTCTTCGCCTCCACGTCGAAGATCACCTTCGCCGGATCCGGCGTCAGCTTCATCGGCGGATCGGCCGCCAATCTGGAGTGGTACCTGAAGCACCTGTCGAAGAAGAGCATCGGCCCGGACAAGATCAATCAGCTGCGGCACCTGCGATTCTTCGGTGACGCCGAGGGCGTGCGCACGCACATGCAGAAGCACCGCGCCGTCCTGGAGCCGAAATTCAAACTGGTGCTGCGCATTCTGGAGGAGCGGCTGGGCGCCTCGAAGGTGGCGTCCTGGACCGAGCCCAAGGGCGGCTACTTCGTCAGCCTCGACGTCCTGGAGGGTACCGCCGCCAAGGTGGTGAAGCTCGCCAAGGAGGCCGGTATCGCCCTCACCCCAGCGGGTTCGGCGTTCCCCTACGGAAAAGACCCGGAGGACAAGAACATTCGCATCGCCCCCAGCTTCCCCTCTCTCCCGGATCTGGAAGCCGCGATGCACGGCCTGTCCACCTGCGTCCTGCTGGCCGCCACAGAGAAGCACCTCGGCAAGTAGGGGCCGCGCCCGTCCGGGCAGAGCGGCACTGTCGTCGTCCCGGTGGAGCGGCACTCCCGTCGTCCCGGCGTGCTTTTGGCCGGACCCATCACGCTCGTGGATTCTGGCCGGAACGGTTCTCCGCCACATGAAGCTGCCGCCGCTGTTTTGCAGCGGCGGCAGCGTTGATGGTCTTATTCGGGCTTGTGGGCGAGTACCGCGAAGAGGGTCACGGACAGGTGGATATCGCCGGTACGGGCGCCCGCGTCCAAGTCGGCGAGTAATTGGGTGCGCTGCTGTTCGGTGATCGCGCCGCGGGCTACCGCCATCGCGGAGACGCGGCCCACCAGAGACCCGGCCCCGATCGCGGGATCCTGCACCAATGCGTGCGAACCGTAGTCGTCGATCTCCAGCCCGGCCTGGGTGAGCAGTCCGGGCAGCCGACGCCCGGCGAACGGGTCCGTGGTGCTGCTGATCAGCGTCTCGATCACCTCGTGCACGACATGACGATCGCCGGGATGCACGATGGCCGTGCCCCAGTCGCTGTCCATCAGCACCACCCGCCCGCCCGGACGAAGCACCCGCGCGATCTCGCCGACGGCACGGGCCGGGGTCGTCAGGTGCTGGAACACCCGCTCGCACAGGGCGACATCACAGCTCTCGCTTGCCAGCGGAAGGTTGTAGGCATCGCCGGGGACGAACCTGGCCGTCGACTCCGCCTCGGCAGCGCGGCGCTCGGCCGTGGCCAGCAGCTCCGGGTCGGGTTCCACGCCGACGGCCGACCCGCTGGGTCCGACCGCCTCGCCGAACGCGAGTACCTCCGACCCGGCGCCGGACCCGATGTCGACGGCGCTCTCACCGGGCCGCGCGGCCAGGGCTTCATGCGCCCAGCGCCGCAACCGGCGAATTCCGGGCAGCGCGGCCTGTAGGTCGCGGACATCGATGAGCTGCTCCCGGCCGTCCCGATCGAAACGGTCCGGCCGCAAACCGGAGGACGAGGTGCTGTGTGTGGGCGCCATCTGTCTTGCCGTTCTACTGTCTCTCGGCACCGTTGCCACTGTGGATGTAGCCATAGTGTCAGGCATGCCGACACCCTACGCGCGATGGAAAGCTACGCGCCGGTACGAACGTGAGTCCGCGCCACGTCCCCCGCAACCTCCGGCGCGCCGCGCTGTCGCAACAGCTCGCACGGCGTGTCGAACCCGATCGAGTAGCGGGTTGGCCACCACCCCGGACGGCCCGGGTGCGATGATCGAGGCATGGTGAGCCGCAAACTGTGCCTCGCGCAGGATCCGGAGGCGGACAAGCTGCTGTCGACCGACAACTTCGCGCTGCTGACGGGGATGCTGCTGGATCAGCAATACCCGCTCGAACACGCCTTCCGGGGACCTAGGAAGATCGCAGACAGGATGGATGGCTTCGACATTCATCGGATCGCAGAGGCCGATCCCCAGGCATTCGAAGACCTGTGCGCCACGCCTCCAGCGATCCATCGCTATGGACGGTCTATGGCTCGCCGGACCCAGGAGTTGGCCCGGTACGTGGTCGAGCACTACGACGGGAACACCGAAGCTATTTGGACCGAGGGTAATCCGGACGGCAAGGAGGTTCTTCGTCGGCTGAAGGATCTCCCAGGCTACGGCGATCAAAAGGCGCGGATATTCCTCGCTCTGCTCGGTAAGCAACTCGGCGTGGAGCCGAAGGGGTGGGAGAAGGCCGCAGGCGCGTACTCGGAGAAGGGCTCGCGCCGATCGGCGGCTGACATCGTTGACCAGCAATCACTGCTCGAAGTGCGGGCCTTCAAGAAGGAAATGAAAGCGGCTGCGAAGGCTGCCGGAAAGTAAGGCATTGGCGCTGCTGCGAGCCTGAAAACCCGTACAGGATTCGGAGGCCGCATTACATCCCGATCCCGAACCACGGGCAGGGGTTGTACTCCCTGGGGACCATTTTTGCCTAGCCAAGGCACGCGCCAAGGCATCTCCTCTGGCCAGCCGTGGAGCAATGAAAATCACTGAACACCACCTAGTTGCGATCTTGGAACTGCTCTGCGTACCCTCGCTCCTCAGCTCATCGAACAACTGACGGAACGCGGTATTGGCTCCGCAGCCTCACCGAGGAACTTCACACAGACGGACCGATGGGCAAGGCCATGCTCACGATCATGGCCGCATTCGCTCAGTTGGAACGAGACACCATGATCGAGCGGACCCGTGCCGGACTCGAGGCAGCAGCGGCCAACGGTCGCAAGGGTGGTCGCCCCCGCAAGGTGGACGATGCCGACGCCGCCAAGGCCCGCAAGATGAAAGACCAAGGTGTGAGCGTCCCGGATATCGTGAAGGTGCTCGGGTGCTCCCGGGCGACTGCCTATCGGTACTTGTCCGGGGAGTAGATTCCGAACATGGCAAAGGCCCCGGAGAAATCGGGGCCTGTTTCTTCTCTGTGGTCCCTTGGACGGTCGGACCCACCCCGGACCACTCTAGCCAAGCTGGGCAGCCCAGTTGGTCATATAGACCGAATTTCGAGCGCTTTCCTGATTAGCTCCCTCGCCGCTTCTCCCGTCGCGGCCTGTTTTGCTAACACGTCGAAGGCTCGACCATAGAGCGCAATCTCTCTGGGTTGGGTAATCGTGATTCCTGCCGTGTGGCCTTCTATCTTCACCATCCGGTTGTCGAACATTACGAAGTTCTCCACCACTACGAGCCCGACCGCTTCTCTAGGAACTATTCCCAAGGTGACACGGGGCATTCCTATTATGGAGTGCAGTCTATCGAGCTGCCCTCTCATTACCTCATCACTGCCGATGGTGGTGTACAGAGATTGTTCGCCGATAAGAAAGTGAAACTTATGATTACGGCGGTAAAGAATTTGCTGACGTTCCATCCTCTTGGATACAGCTTGATCCAAATCATCGGTTATGTCGTAGAAGTCGATAGCGTATTTTAGGATCGCTTCTGCATAATCTGCCGTTTGTAGAAGCCCTGTAATCACCTGGGGTTGCCAATTGCGGATGTGGCCTGCTTCTGATTCTAGCTTGAGGGTTTGTTGCTGTATTCGTTTGATCCCAGCACCCAGGGCTTGCCGCCATTCGATGTATGCAGCGTCGATGTTGTGAACGGTGGCCAACAGATCTGCTAGTTGATCCTCGGCATTTGAGTGGGCACAGTAGGCGCGGATATCGTCATCAGACGGCTTTATCTTCCCGTACTCGATTTTAGATACTTTGGACTCGTGCCATCCTTCGCGCCGCGAAAGCTCCCGGCCGGTGACTCCTGCCCTTCGGCGTACTTCTCGGAGCCGTTTACCGAGAGCTTCCCGCGCTTCCTGCACCGAGTTCGTCACTGTCCGGCGTTCATCACGTATTCGGAATATGGTGTTGCCAGCTTCCAGAGACGCTCCTTTGCGCTGTGACAGTATGCGGCAATGTGCGGGTTGTCAGTTACTGCTGCTCCCGCCGGTTTCCCTTCCTTGTCGATAAGATTGAATGCTACTCGTTCATCATCGAAAAGCCAGAAATCATCTGTAAGTATTTCTCCGGCCAGATGGCGGGGCAAGTAGCGGATATCTTCGCCTACGTCGATATTGTCTACGGTTTCGCTGAGCAGCCACCTTTGATAGTCGCTGTGAGGTACAGTGACAACCCGGACACGGCTTACCGTCACTCCGCGCTGTCCCAGTTGTCGCATTCGTTCCGCCCATTCCCGCCACGCTTCGTCCGGCTCGGTAATTCGAGGCTCGCCTTTAAGGAATCGGCGAAAGGGCTCGGATTCGCTGGGTACGGCGTATGAGTCTCTGACTTCCAAATGAAATGCCGACCGTCGGCAGTCTCGGAAGAGATCTGGCCACGGATTATGCTGCATCAATTCCACCGTAGTATGTCCTTCGACTCATGGGGACCTCGATAGCAGTCTCGTAGGATTCCATCTTCAACTGTTCAATTGTATCGTGATCAGATATCGGCTCTCCGGCGAGGGTGAAGGTCCCTCGGCCGGTATCGGTCATTGTTGCGCCAAGGAAGGTGTCCTTTTCCGCGAATCCAAGCAGCAGATGTGGTATTTCTATTGTTCCTGCCATATCGATCTTCCAGCCGACAATTACATAGCTTTCGTGGTCGGTGGCGTACAGAGTCGGACAGTCGTTGACCTTTGAGCCACCCTTGCCAAGGAATCTCAGCCCATCAAGCATGATCTTGCCTCCTGTCGAGTGGTGTGCTTGTGCTTGCACTGCCGTTTCTGATGTTCCCTCATAGTGGCTGGCTTCGCGTAACAATGCCCGATTCTGAGCAAGCTCATGCAAGTTCGTAGACCAGAGTTATTGCTGCTTCCTAGCGTCGTTTGCTGGCACCCGGGATCGGCGGAGCTGTCCCGGCCCGGGTCGCCCACCAACGACTATGAGGGGTCGACATGGAGCGGCGCACAAGGATTTTCGAGTTCCCCGGAGGCTTCCTGGAAGTCGAGGACTATGGGGATACCGACCCGGAATACGGTCCCGGGGTCTACATGGAGTCCTACCTGCCAGACAAGACCGAACCGGCAGAGGACGACAGGACGGCACCGGAGGCGTCATGAGCTGGCACCTCGGCCTGTTCGTCGTGATCGCGCTACCGGTGACCGTGTTCATGGTCGCTGTGTTCTGGCCTGATCGTGCACCGAAGGACCGGACTGTCCAGGCGATTCGGAAACGAATCGAGCAGGAGAATGCGGACGGCTGAAGGGTGCGCCGACGCCCGTGCTCCGCCGGACTCCTTTCTTACGTCGAACGGTAACCGACACTCGGCACCCTCGGTCTTCCCGCGCTGTTCTTCCGGGGGTGTTTGAATACCGAACGCCGCGCCCGCCAAGCGGCCCTGTATGACTTGTAGGCGGACGAAACCCGTCATGTCAATAGTCGGAGACGTAGGCAGGGCCCTTCAAGCGCTCAGGCGAGACTGGTTTAGCCACTCCCCAACTCGAGATGCATGATTGTTGCCCCCTACCTTGGATCTTGCGAAGGTTTTCTGTGTCCAAGACATGGTGCCGCGGCCGTGGGCCGAGAAAGCGCTGTTTGGACAATATCTGTCAAACTCAAGCAAACATCTGGCGCTGTTGGCTCGCGCGTTCCTAGCGTCGTATCAGGATCCGGTGTAGCCGTCCCGGATGGTGACCAACGACAGGAGGGGTCGAGATGAACTGGCGGGCAAGAGTCTTCGAATTTCCCGGTGGGATGTTGGAGCTTCGTGGGTATGAGGACGACTCGGGGGATGGTGACGTGGGCACCGGTGCTCGTCTGGAGGTCGACGGGCGTAGTGGAGAGGACGAGGGCAGTGGCGAGGCGGAGGCCTCGTGAGTGGGATCGGTTGGCGCGCTGGGTTGCTCGTTGTGATCGGTATCCCGCTTGCCGTGTTGGCCGGTGCGGTGTTCTGGCCGCAGCGGTTACCGCGAGGGAGGTCGGTCGAGGCGATTCGGGAGCGGGGTCGAGCGCGAAGATGCCGGTGGGTAGGGCCAGCACTTTGTGAAAACGGCTGCCTCCCAACGTGTTCCGGGAGACAGCCGTTTCGGTGAATACCCCTAGCTGCTGCTGGCGGCCGCCGATGAGGCGAAAGGGGTTCCGGTTACGCGGGTTTCCCGTTGGGCCGGGGGCTTCCAGAGGCCGCGGCGCTGGAGGATGGGGAGGACGCCCTCGCCGAACCAGTAGGCCTCTTCGACGTGGGGGTAGCCGGAGAGGATGAAGTGGTTGATGCCGAGGCGGGAGTATTCGATGAGGCGTTCGGCGACTTCCTCGTGCGAGCCGACCAAGGCGGTGCCGGCGCCACCGCGGACCAGGCCCACGCCCGCCCACAGGTTCGGGGCGATCTCGAGGCGCTCGGTGGAGCCGCCGTGCAGGTCCAGCATGCGGCGCTGGCCCTCGGATTCGCTGCGGGCCAGGCTCGCCTGCACCCGCTCGATCTCGGCGGGGTCGACCGCCTCGAGCAGCCGGTCGGCTTCGGCCCACGCCTGTTCGGAGGTGTCGCGGGAGATGACGTGGATGCGCAGGCCGTAGTCGAGCTTGCGGCCGCGGTCCACCGCGAGGCGGCGGACCCACTCCAGCTTCTTGCTCACCGCGAAAAGCGGTTCGCCCCAAGTGAGATACGTGTCGGCGTACTGGGCGGCCACCGGTCCGGCGGCCTCGGAGGAGCCGCCGAAGAAGATCGGCGGAACCGGATCGGGGTGATTGTTCAGCAGCGCGTTCTCGACCCGGATGTGCTCACCCTCGAAGCTGACCGGCTCGTGCGAGCGCCACAGCTCGCGCACCACGTGCAGGAATTCGCCGGTGCGCTGGTAGCGCTGCTCCTTGTCCAGGAAATCGCCGAACGCGCGCTGCTCGTGCGGCTCGCCGCCGGTCACCACGTTCAGCAGCAGTCGCCCGCGCGAATGCCGCTGGTAGGTGCCCGCCATCTGCGCGGCCAGCGTCGGGCTCACGATGCCGGGCCGGAAGGCCACCAGGAACTTGAGCGTCTCCGTGGTCTCCACCAGCATGGCCGTCGTCAGCCACGCGTCCTCGCACCACAGCCCGGTCGGGGTGAGTACGGCCTCGAAGCCGTTCTCCTCCGCGGCGCCGGCGATCTGGTTCAGATAGCGCAGCGAGGCCGGCCGGTCGCCGGACATCGCGGTGCCGTGCCCGCCCGCGATCAGGTTGCGCGAATCGCCGTAGGTCGGCAGAAACCAGTGGAACGATAAGGACATTCGTGCTGCTCCCTTCAGGAGGCCGGGGGAAAGAGGTCGTTGAAGCGGGTGTCGACGAAGTCGGCGACCCGCACCTTGTTCGGGATCAATTTCGCCTCGGTGAAGGCGTCGGCGACCTGCTGTTCGGCATCGATGGTCGCGGCGTCGAGCGGATGATCCTCGTAGGGATCACGTTTCGCGGCCACCAGCGTCACCTCGGTGGGCAGTCCGGTGAGCTGCCCCCAGGTCTGCGCCCACTGTTCGGGGTGTTGGTCGGCCCAGGCGTGGGCGCGCTGGATGCGCCCGACGAGGTCGCGAATGGCCGCCGTGCGCGACTTACTCTGTAGCGCTTTGGAGCCCGCGATGAAGAAGGCGTCACCGTTCACATAACCATTGCCGTCCACCAGGATTCGCGCGCCGGTCTGCGCCTGCCCCTGCGCGGTGTAGGGATCCCAGATAGACCAGGCGTCGACGCGACCGGTGCTCAACGCGGCCAGCGCGTCGGCGGGCTGCAGATACTGCGGCTGGATGTCGTCGAACGACAGCCCGTTCTTGGCGAGCACCGTGAGCAGGTGATGATGCGACGAACTGCCCTTGGCGACCGCGATCTTCTTGCCCTTCAGATCCGCGGGCGCGCGCAGCGGCGAATCCTTCGGCACCAATATCGCCTGCCCCGCCGTGCCGGCCCGGTACGCCGAAACGATCTTGATGGCGGACTTGGCGGCGGCCGCGAAGATCGGCGGCGAGTTCCCCACGCCGCCGAAATCGACAGCGCCGGAGTTGATCGCCTCCAACATCGGCGGCCCCGAGGTGTACTGCGACCATTCGATCTTGTACGGCACGGGTTTCAGCTCACCGGCCGATTCCAGCAGCGCCTGCAGTCCGGTGCCCTTCTGATCGCCGAGCCGCAGCGTCACCTGCGAGAAGTCCACGCTGCCGTCGGCCCGGACGGCGGTGTCCTCGGCATCGTCGGTGCCGCAGGCCGTCGCGACGAGAGCGGTGAGCGCGAGTGCGGCGAAGAGTCGGCGGCTGATCATGCGGTTCCTTCGGTTTCCTCTACGGTGACGCCGAGATCGCCGAGCAGGCCCCGGCGCAGCGTCACGAATCGGGACTCCTCGCGGCGGCGCGGCCGCGGGAGATCGACGCGAATGTCGTTGGCGATGCGGCCGTCCGCGAGCACCAGCACGCGGTCCGCCAGCAACAGCGCCTCGTCGACATCGTGGGTGACCAGCAGCACGCCCGGCTGGTGCCGGTTCCACAGCTGGAGCACCAGCGCGTGAATAGTGATGCGGGTCAACGCGTCCAGCGCGCTGAACGGCTCGTCGAGCAGCAGCAGATCCGGATCGCGGACCAGCGCCCGCGCCAGCGACGCGCGCTGTGCCTCGCCGCCGGACAGGGTCAGGGGCCAGGCGTCGCCGCGCTCGGTGAGCCCGACCTCGGCCAGCGCCGCCCGCGCGGCGGCCTTCGGGTCGTGGTGCCGCAGCCCCAGAGTCAGATTGGCGTGCACGCGTTTCCACGGCACCAGCCGGGGTTCCTGGAACGCGACGGCCACGTCACCGGTGACGGTGAGTTCGCCGTCGTGTTCCCGGTCCAGTCCGGCGAGGGCGCGCAGCAGCGTCGACTTGCCGGTCCCGCTGCGACCCAGCAACGCGACGAACTCGCCCCGCGCGATGTCGAGATCCAGGCCGTCGAGCACGACCCGCTCGCCGAAAGCCTTGCTCAGCTTGCGAATTCGCGCCACCACGGGCGCTTCGGCGGCGGGCGCGTCCGCCTCGGCCGTCAATTCCCCAAGAACCCGCGTCGCCATACCAGCGCCTTCCTCTCGATCAGCCGGACCACCGCATCGGTGAGCAGGCCCAGCACGCTGTAGACCAGCAACCCGACCACGATGACGTCCGTGCGCAGGAACTCCCGGGCGTCGTTGATCAGAAAGCCCAGTCCCGCATCGGCATTCACCTGCTCGGCGACGATCAGCGCGAGCCACGCGACCCCGAGCGACTGCCGCAGCCCGACCAGGGTCTGCGGCAATGCTCCGGGCAGCACGATGTGGCCGATCGTGGCGAGCCGCGACAGTTGTTGTACGCGAGCGACTTCGGCGAGCTTGCCGTCCACGCCGCGAATTCCGGCGAAGGTGTTGAGGTAGAGCGGAATCGCGACGCCGAAGGCGACCAGCACGATCTTGGGCAGCTCACCGATGCCGAACCACAGGATCAGCAGCGGGATCAGGCCGTAGAACGGCAGCGTGCGCAGCATCTGCATGGGCGGGTCGACGATGTGCTCACCGAGCAGGCTGAGCCCGGCGATCACCGCCAGGCCGACGCCGATCACCGCGCCGATGGCGAAGCCGATGGCCGCCCGCTGCAGCGAGACCGAGATGGCCTCGGTCAGAGTGCCATCGCGGAGGAGTTCGATGGCGGTGTCCACCACGGTGGTCGGCGCGGCGAGCAGGCGCTCCGGCAGTACACCGGTGGAGCTGGCAAGTTGCCAGAGCACCACGATCAATACGGGCGAGACCAGACGCACCCACCGTGAGGTCGGTAATCGCGGGAGCCGGACCGGCGTCGACCGCAGGGCAAGTGATGACAACGCGAAAACCTCGTGCACTGGTAGCGGACTGTGTCGGCGGTGCCGAACGGTCGGCGGCCCAGATTCAGATAGTGCCCGCGGCGGGACGCGAAGTCACCGGTTGAAATCTGCCTGGTTCTTAGCCCTGACAAATCGCTGAGAACTCGCTGAGACTTGGCGGCAGCCGCAGCAGGTTACCCGGGCCGCCGCGGCACTTCCGGCGAATCCGCCACCCATGAATCCCGAACTGCAGCTGACCCGCCGCAGCCTGATGATGAGGAACAAGCTGGTGAAGATGAGGAAATTCACCGCTGTCGCCACTCTGGTGACAGCGGCAACAAGCATAGCCACAGGCACGGCGTACGCGGCTCCGGCCCCCGACGGCGTCGTGAACTACCAGGCCAGAACCACCGAAAGGGCCACCATCATCTCGACCGATGTCGGTTCGCTCGATGTGGACAACGGGGTGTTCACGATCAAGGCCGCGGACGGCAGCACGGTCGCCGGGATGGAGCTGTCGTTCCGGGTGGACGATTTCGTCTTCCCGATCGCCGCCGAGATCCAGGACCGCACCGCGACGCTCACCCCGCAATTCGACCTCGCGCACGCCACCTACCGGCCGGTGGCGCTGCCGTTCGAGGAACTGGCCCCCTTCAAGACGCCCTACGACCGTGAAGTAGCCGCTTGGACCCGGCTGACCAGCACCATCAGCGCGGGCGCGACCATCGGGACACTGGTCGGCGGTATCGCCGGCGGTGCCGTCGGCTGCCTGCTGGGCGGCATCGCGGGCGCCACCGTGGCCGCCGCCGCCATCGTCGGCCTGTTCGGGGCGTTCCTGCCCGCGGCCGTGATCGGCTGCCTCGGCGGCATCATCGCCGTCGGCGCGCTGGGCACGCTGGCCGGTCAGCTGCTGGTCACCGCGCCCGTGGCCGTGCTGGCGGCCGCACAGTACTTCACCACCATCAACCAGCCGTTCGCACCGGCTCCGAAGTAGGTGGGGAAGACCCGGCGCAGTGGCGCCGGGGGGACGCCGGTCCCGTCCGGAAGCCGTGCCGGGCGGGGCCGGTCCGCATTCGAATACCCTTGTGGCACAAGCGTTCTCTGACACCAGCGAGCGCGCCGGAGCGAGCGGTCTGCCGGGGCCGCGTGCTCCGGACCGGCGATGCGATCCCGGCGATCGAAACTCTCGCGTTCCCTACGCTGGGGGTGATGTAGTGGAGTTCGCGCCGGGTGCTCGGGGAATCGTGCTCGGCGCCCCTTCGAGGCGCACACTGGGAGCGACGATGAGCAGACCGCGAACGGTGGCCGACGTAGTCGAGATCGAGCTGGTGAATCATGGCTGAACTGCACGAAATTCCCGCCGACGGCGCCGGTTTACGCCGCGCCTTCGCCGCGTTCCCCAGTGGAGTCGTCGCGGTGTGCGCCGAAATCGGCGGCACCCCATACGGATTGGCGGTCAGCACCTTCGTTCCGGTGTCGCTGGACCCGCCCCTGGTGTCGTTCTGTGTGCAGAACAGCTCCACCACCTGGCCCCGGTTGTCCGCGGCCAGTTATCTGGGCCTGAGCCTGCTGGGTACCGAGCAGCACGACGCCGCCCGGTCGCTCAGCTCCAAGAACGGTGACCGCTTCCGGGACCTGGAACTGCATCGCGGCGCCGGGCACTCCGTTTTCGTCGACGGCGCCTCGGCGTGGCTCGAGGGCGTGATCGAGACCCAGGTCCCCGCGGGCGATCATCATGTGGTCATCCTGCGGGTCCGGCGCCTGGCGACCCAGGCCGAGGTCGATCCGCTGGTCTTCCACGGCAGCCGGTTCCGCCGCCTGCATCCCGAAGAGGTGCGCAATGGCGTCGCCCACTGACCCGGGCGATTTCACCTTCACGCTGCCGCGGTGGCCGCGGTTGCTACGGGAGCTGATCGAGGATTCCGCCGTACCGGTGGCCGATCCGGCTCAGCGAGCATGGAATTGGGTGAACCCCGATTGGATCGGTGTGGTCGTCGGCGTCGCGCCGCTGTAATGATCCGGCACACGCCCGGCCCTGCCGGACGGGCGTCGCGTTCGCGGATGTCTGGAACATGATGAGGGGCAAGACATCCCGGACGCATAGGGATCACAGTGGATGGGACGGGCGGAAACACAGGCGGCGGCGCGGGCCCGGTAGCGGATCGGTATGTGCCACCAGCGTCGCCGCCAGACCCCGGGCTTGCAGGTCGTGCATGTGCATGTCCTGGCTGAAGGCGTCGAGATGAATCAGCGTGTGCCGCACCAGGGTCGGGCCGATGTCCGGCGGATCGGTGCACGCGCGGTAATAGGATTCGACGGCCCGCGGGTCCTCGGTCAGCGCCGCGAGCGCGCCGAGCCGCACCCGCTGGGTCAGCCCGTTCCACACGTGGGCCTCCTCGTCGGTGCGGATCTTGCGCCAGCCGCCGCGATAGTCCAGGTCGCGAATGATGTCGCCGGCCGATTTGCCCAGTCTGGTCTCGCACACCACCGCCCACAGCGCGCACAGCCAGCTCAGGGCCGACAGCGTGGAGGTCGGGTGCAGGTCGCCGAGCTCGGCCTCGGCCTGGGCGTGCGTGCCCAGGCTCGCCCACCGGAACACCAGTTCTTCGGTCTCGGCGAGCAGTTCACCGGGTAGCTCGTCGGCCGCGGGGCGCACGAGCTGCACGGCCCGGCCGGAGGCCAGATCCTGTAGCTCCACCATGTCCGCTTCGCCGGTCGGCTCCCAGCGATGCGAATTCCGAGTCATCATCGGTGGTCCCCGCTCGCTCCGACTGCCACATCCACTCGGATTGAGCCATGAATACCGCACCGGCGCAAGCAAAAGCGGGGCATTCGGTTCGTCGGCGCGGCCCACACGTCCGGCTCACTCCAGCGCGGACGCCCGGTTCCGCTCCTCGAGCAGCCTGCTGAACTGCCGGTTCGCGATGCGCATCACGATCTCGTAGGGCAGCGCGAATTTCCGGGCGAACCAGTACGCCACGCGGATGTCGAACGACGTGTGCACCAGGTAGCGATTGCGCTCGATGCCCGCGATGATCCGATCGGCCACCTGCTCCGGGCTCGCCGCGTGTCCCTCGAACAGTCCGGTCAGCTTTCGCACCCGCGGATCGTCGCGGTCCACCCCGACGATCTGCACGGTGCCCACCAGCGGCGTCCGCACCGCGCCCGGCACTACCAGGCTCACCCCGATGCCGTGTCGCTCCAGATCGAATCGCAGCACGTCCGAGATGCCCCGCAGCCCGAACTTGCTGGCGCTGTAGGCGGCGTGCCAGGGCAGGGCGAGCAGCCCGGCCGCGGAGGACACGTTCACCAGATGGCCGCCGCGCCCGGCTCGCACCATCGGCGGCACGAAATTCTCGATGATGTGGATAGGTCCCATCAGATTCACGTCGATGACGGCACGCCAGTGCCGGTGCTCGAGGTTCTCCACAGTGCCCCAGGTGGCGATGCCGGCGATGTTCATGACTACGTCGAGGCTGCCGTGCTCGGCGCGCACCCGCTCGGCCCACGCGGTCACGGCGTCGTAGTCCGATACGTCCAGCGCCTGCAGCGCCGCCACCCGGCCCCCGGCCTCCTCGACCAGCCGCGCCGTCTCCCGTAGTCCGGCCTCGGCGATGTCGGTCAGGAACAGCTGCGCCCCCTGGCGCGCCGCGGCCAGGGCGGTGGCCCGGCCGATGCCGCTGGCCGCGCCGGTGATCAGGCATTTCCGGCCGGTCAGGTCTTTCATGAGCGGATCTCCTAGCGGATTCAGAACAACTGTGATTTCACACTAGAGTATTGCGAACAGCACTGTACACAGAGGGCGTCCTCTCCTGTGCAATTCCCGGGTCCGCTGGGGAAAACCCTTTGCCAACAGTTGGATTCACGGTGATCGGGAGGGCAGACATCCGGTCGAGGCTCCTTTACCGTCGATTTCACCCATCCAGAGCGGTTGAGAGACCTGGCTCGACGAGACCGCAGCAACCCCCCGCTCGCCGGGTGCGGGTGCTACCGCCAGGACCGATGGAGGATCGCGATTCCATGAGCACACTGGCCGCCGCAGAGTCGTCCGGCGTGGTATCGGCCGCCGAGGAGGACGCGCTACCCGTCGCGCGAACCTGGCATCCGTGGCGCTGGCTGGTCGGGGCGGCCGCGCTGGTGGTGGTCGCGCAGTTCGTGCACGGCCTCGCCACCAACCCCGGTTGGGACTGGCCGACCTTCACCCGGTACTTCACGGCCCGATCGGTCCTCGAGGCCGTGCGGGTGACCGTGGAACTGACCTTCTGGGGCACGCTGTTCGGGTTCCTGCTCGGGATCTGGCTGGCGGTCGCGAGGCTGTCGAAAATCCCTGTGCTGCAAGTGATCGCGTGGGTCTACGTGTGGGCTTTCCGGTCGATCCCGCTGATCGTGCAGCTGCTGTTCTGGTTCAACATCGCCTACCTGTACCAGCGGATGTCGATCGGCATTCCGTTCGGCCCGGCCTTCCTGACCTTCGACGTCAACGGCGTGATCAGCGGGTTCACCGCCGCCGTGATCGGGCTGGCGCTGCACCAGGCGGCGTATTCGGCGGAGATCATTCGCGCCGGGATCATCTCGGTCGATCCGGGGCAGCTGGAGGCCGCCAAGTCGCTCGGCCTGCCGTGGCGGCGTCAGTTCTTCACCATCGTCGCGCCCCAAGCCATGCGCGGCATCCTGCCCAATGCCGCCAACGAGGTGATCAGCCTGTTCAAGGGCACCTCGATCGTGTCGGTGATGGCCATCGCCGAGCTGTTCTACCAGGTCCAGGTCATCTTCGGCCGTAACGGGCGAGTGGTGCCGCTGCTGATGGTGGCCACCGTCTGGTACATCGTGCTCACCACGGTGCTGACCGTCGTGCAGTACTACATCGAGCGGCATTTCGCCAAGGGCGGCCGGCGCGAGCTGCCGCCGACACCCTGGCAGCGGGTGCGCGGCAAGATCGCCGAGATCACGGAGGAACGCCGATGAGCGAGCCCGCCACCGAAGACGACCCGCGTTCCGCCGCGTACGCGGTCGAATTACGCGGGGTGCGAAAGCGTTTCGGGACCGAGGAGGTGCTGCGCGGAGTCGATCTGGCGGTTCGGCCCGGTGAGGTGACCGTCATTCTCGGACCGTCCGGATCGGGCAAGTCGACACTGCTGCGCACCATCAATCACCTGGAGAAGGTCGACGCCGGTAGCGTCCGGGTGAGCGGCGAATTGGTGGGCTATCGCCGCAAGGGCGCGAAACTGCACGAGCTGAGTGAACGCGAGATTCTGCGGCAGCGCTCGCGGATCGGCTTCGTTTTCCAGGACTTCAACCTGTTCCCCCATCTGACGGTGCTCGAAAACGTCGTGCTGGCACCGGTTTCCGCGCAGGGGCGCCGGCGGTCCGAGGCGGAAGCGGAGGCCGGGCAGCTGCTCGAGCGGGTGGGACTGGCGGACAAGGCGGCGGAGCACCCGCGGCGGTTGTCCGGCGGACAGCAGCAGCGGGTGGCGATCGCGCGGGCGCTGGCCCTGCGCCCGGCGGTGGTGCTGTTCGACGAGCCCACCTCGGCGCTGGATCCGGAACTGGTCGGCGAGGTGCTGGCGGTGATCCGCGGGCTGGCCCGCGACGGAGCCACGCTGGTCATCGTCACCCATGAGATCGGTTTCGCGCGAGAGATCGCCGACACCGTGGTGCTGATGGATTCGGGGGAGATCGTCGAACAGGGGCCGCCCGGACAGGTTTTGGACGACCCGGCCCATTCGCGTACCAAAGCCTTCCTGGCCCATGTGCTCTGAGACCGGTGCGGAGTCGCCCGCCTCCCCGTGGCGTCCGGCGCACGAAAAGCAGATGAGCTCAGGCCGTTCCGTGCGGTGGCCGAGAAGGACCGAGGAGGTGTGCGTGGCATGAAATTCCTGCTGCTGACACTGATCACACACCAGCCCGACCCGGTCACCGGCGTGACCGAATCCCCGGCGCAGCGCTTGCGGCGGATGGTCGACAGTGCCCGGCTCGCAGAGGAACTCGGCTACGACGGGTTCGCCGTCGGTGAGCGGCACGAGGATCCGTTCATCTCCTCCGCGCCGCCGGTGGTGCTCTCCCATATCGCCGCGGTGACCTCGCGGATCGCGCTGTTCACCGGTGTCACCACGCTGAGTCTGCTGGATCCGGTGCGGGCCTTCGAGGACTATTCGACGCTGGACAATCTCTCCGGCGGCCGGCTCGAACTGATCATCGGCAAGGGTAATGGCGCCGCGCAGGCGCAGCTGTTCCATGTCACTCCCGATGATCAGTGGGACCGCAATCGCGAAGGCTACGAACTGTTCCGGCAGCTGTGGGAACACGACAGCGTCACTTGGAGCGGCCGGTTCCGGCCCTCGCTGACCGAGGCCAAGGCGCTGCCGCGGCCGCTACAGCCGCGCCTGCGCATCTGGCACGGCAGCGCCACCAGCCGGGAATCGGTGGATCTGGCCGCGCGCTACGGTGATCCGCTCTTTTCCGCGAACGTCACCTACCCCATCGAGCCGTATGCCGAACTGGTGCAGCACTATCGAGAACGCTGGGCTGCCTACGGCCACGACCCCGCGGCCGCGCTGATCGGCGCGGGCACCGCCGGTTTCCACGTGACCCGCGACTCTCGAGACGCACTCGAACGGTACCGCCCGATCTTCGAGGCACGCCAGGCTGTTGCACGAAAGCACGGCCTCCCCAGCGTATTCCAGACCGTAGAGGACTTCGTCGACCGCAGTTCGGCCCTGATCGGCAGCCCGGCACAGGTGCTGGAAAAGGTACTGCGCTACCACGAACGGTTCGGCCACGAGGTAATCCATTTGTCCGCCGACGGCGACGGCTTCACCGACAAACAACATCGCGAAAGCCTGGAGCTGTTCCAATCCGAGGTGGCTCCCGCACTGCGCCAGCGCATTCCGTCCCGTGAACTGGGAGCGCGGCGTGGGGGGTTGGGGGTGTGGGGATGAAGCGGTATGTGAGTGTGCGGATTTTGCAGGCGGTTGCGGTGTTGTGGGCGGCGTTCACGGTGTCGTTCGCGGTGTTGTACTTGTTGCCTGGGGATCCGGTGGAGCTGGCAGCTGGGGCTACGCCGGGGACGCCGGTCGATCCGGCGGCGATCGCGGAGATGCGGGCTCGGTACGGGCTGGATCAGCCGGTGTGGCAGCAGTATTGGACGGCGCTCACCCACGCTGTGCAGGGTGACCTGGGGCGGTCGTTGAGCACCGGGCAGACGGTGACCGGCGCGCTCGCGGACGCATTGCCGACCACTCTCGCGCTGGCCTCGTTCGCGCTGGCGCTGGCGGTGGTGTTCGGCACCGCGCTCGCGCTCGCCGCCACCTATACGGAACGCCGCTGGCTGCGCGGACTGTTGACCGCGTTGCCGCCGATCGGCGCGTCGGCCCCGACGTTCTGGGTGGGACTGCTTCTGCTGCAACTGTTCTCGTTCCGGCTGCGGTGGGTGCCTGCCTTCGGCGGCACCGGATTGCAGGGCACGTTGCTGCCCGCGGTGACGTTGGCGATACCCGTCGGCGCGGTCATCGCGCAGGTGCTTCACAGCAGCCTGGCACAGACTTGGCGGCAGCCGTTCGTGGAAGTGGCACTGGCCAAGGGCGCCTCGCGCTGGTGGGTCCAGTTGCGCCATGTCCTGCGGCCCGCGGTCGCTCCCGCGCTCACGGTCGCGGGCGTGTGGGTCGGCACGGTGCTCGCCGGTTCGGTCATCGTCGAGACCGTCTTCTCCCGCGCGGGCCTCGGCCGCCTGACCCAAACCGCCGTCCTGAACCAGGACATCCCGGTGGTCCAAGGCATCGTCATGCTCACCGCCGCCGCCTTCGTCCTGGTCAACCTCGCCGTAGACCTGGTGTATCCCGCCCTGGACCCCCGTGTCGCCCAAGCCTTCCGAGCAAAGGAGCCCTCCCATGCGTAGGCCCGTGGTGCAGGCGCCCACGTCCCGAGTAGCGCCGATCTCACCGCCCGCCATCCTGCTGTCGGCAGTCCCTCCGCCAGTCCGGCGTCCTTGCGACCGGAATGCGCGTCTGGTCCGGATGGATCCCGGCCAAGAGCGTGCCGGGATGTCGAGTGGGGTGTGGTGTGCCGGGATGACGAGTGGGGTGTGGTGTGCCGGGATGGCGAGTGGGGTGTGGTGTGCCGGGATGTTTGTGGGGTGGGAGAGAGGGGGCCGGGAGTGAGTGAATCGGTTGTTGTGGAGCGGGGTGGGGTGCTGCGGGTTGCGGTGCCTGGTGGGGTCGGGGTGTTGAAGGCTTTGCGGGGCAATGTTTTTGCTGGGGTGGCCGGGGTGGTTTTGTTGGTGGTGCTGGGGTGGGCGGTGGTGCCGGGGGTGTTCAGCGGGCGTGATCCGTTGGTGGGGGTGCCTGCGGAGAAGCTGCGGGGGCCGGGTGCGGAGCACTGGTTCGGGACGGACAATTTGGGGCGGGATGTTTATACGCGGGTGGTGCATGCGGCCGAGTTATCTTTGACGGCAACTGTTTTCGCGGTGCTGATCGGGCTGGTGTTCGGCACGTTGATCGGTCTCGTGGCGGGGGCCGCCGGTGGCGGCGTGGACGCGGTGATCATGCGGATTGTCGATGTGCTGCTGTCGATTCCGGAGCTGCTGACCTCGCTGGCGCTGGTCACCGTGCTCGGTTTCGGGACTCGCAATGTCGCGATCGCGGTCGGAGTGGCGTTGGTCGCGCGCTTCGCCCGGGTGATGCGGACCGAGGTGCTGCGGGTGCGGCGGGCGCAGTATGTGGAGGCGGCGCTGGCGAGCGGCGTGCGGTGGCCGGTGGTGCTGGTGCGGCATGTGCTGCGCAATGCCTACGCGCCCGTGGCGGCGCTGGCGGCGGTCGAGTTCGGCGTCGCCGTGCTGGCGGTCTCGTCGCTGAGCTTTCTCGGTTACGGCGCGACTCCGCCGACCCCGGAATGGGGTTCGCTCATCTCCGAAGGTCGCAACTACCTGGCGACATCGTGGTGGATGACGACTCTGCCGGGCCTGGTCATCGTGGCGGTCGTGCTGTCCGCACAGCACTTGGGCCGCACCATCGCCCGGGACGGTGACCGGTGAGCGCGGCGGTGGAACGGCTGCCGGAGCCGCTGCTGCGCATCGATGAACTGCGGGTGCGGTACGGCGAGGGAGCGAACTCCACGACGGCCGTCGCCGGGGCGACGCTCACGGTCTCGCCGGGGGAGACCGTGGCGTTGGTCGGCGAATCCGGGTCCGGCAAGTCGACTCTCGCGCACGCGGTGATCGGTCTGTTGCACGGCGGCACGATCATCGGCGGCGCCATCGGCTTCGCCGGCGAACGCATCGACAATGCTCCGCAACGTCACCTGCGCCGATTGCGCGGCGCGCGTATCGGTTTGGTGCCGCAGGACCCGGGCACCTCGCTGAACCCCGTGCTGCGCATCGGCGATCAGGTCGCCGAGACCCTGCGCATCCACGGTCGCGCGACCCGCAGGACCGGCTGGATACAGGCCGTACGCATCCTCGAGGAGGCCGGACTCGACCGTCCCGAACTGCGGGCGCGGCAGTACCCACAGGATTTGTCCGGCGGTCAGCGCCAGCGGGTACTCATCGGCATGGCGCTGGCCTGCGGTCCCGACCTGGTGATCGCCGACGAACCGACCAGCGCGCTGGATGTCACCGTGCAGCGCCGCATCCTCGATCACCTGGCGAAGCGCACCGCCGAATCCGGCACCGCGGTCCTGCTGATCACCCACGATCTGGGCGTCGCGGCCGACCGGGCGGACCGGATCGCGGTGATGCGCGGCGGCGAAATAGTCGAAATCGGTGACACCGCCGAGGTTCTGGCGAGTCCCCGGCACGACTACACGCGCCGGTTACTGTCCGCCGTCCCCGCTCTGGACGCCGCGACCCGCCCGGCGCGACCGGCCGCCGACAAACCATTGCTGGCCGCCACCGGATTACGCCGAACCTTCCGGCTCGGCCCCGGCACCACGCTGACCGCGGTAGACGACGTCTCCCTGCGGGTGGACCGCGGCGAAACCCTCGCCCTGGTCGGCGAATCCGGTTCCGGCAAGACCACCACCGCGCGCATCGTCGCCCGCCTCGAACAACCCGACGCCGGAACCATAACCTTCGACGGACAGGACATCGGCGGGCTGCGCGGCGGTCCACTGCGCGAGCTGCGTCGCCGTATCCAGGTCGTCTACCAGAACCCTTACGCCTCACTGAATCCCAAACTCACGGTGGCGCAGGCCATCGCGGAACCGTTGCGCGCCTTCGGTATAGGGGACCGGCGCACCCGACGCGACCGCGTCGCCGAGCTGCTCGAACAGGTCGCACTGCCGGCCGACTACCTGAACCGCCGCCCCGACGCGCTCTCCGGCGGCCAGCGGCAACGCGTCGCGATCGCCCGCGCCCTGGCCCTGCACCCGGACCTGGTGGTACTCGACGAACCCGTATCGGCACTGGACGTCTCGGTACAGGCGCAGATCCTCGAACTGCTGGAAAAACTTCAGCGCGACCTGGACCTGAGCTACCTCTTCATCACCCACGACCTGGCCGTGGTGCGCCGCATCGCCGATCGGGTCGCGGTCATGCGCGCCGGCGAGATCGTCGAGACGGGAACCACCGCCGACATCTTCGTCACGCCACGACACGAGTACACCCGCGACCTGCTGACCGCGATCCCGGGCGCCGTACGCGAGCCGACCGCACGGCCCGCTCCGATCGAAAGGACGGCCTGAATGCCCCTGTCCAATCCACTGCTGCTCGGTGTCGAATTGTCCGGCACCGGAACCCATCCCGCGTCCTGGCGACGGCCCGACTCGCGTGCCGAGGGCCTGTTCACCGCCGATTACTGGGTCGACGCGATAGCCGACGCCGACGCCGCGGGCCTCGACTTCGCCTTCCTGCCCGACTCGTTCGCACTGCAATCGGCCGGTGCCGCAGGCCGTTTGGAGGCGGTCGGGATCGCCGCGCGTGCCGCGGCCGCTACTCGGCGCATCGGGCTGGTGCCGCAGGCTCCCGTGACGCACACCGAGCCTTTCCATGTCTCGAAAGCCATTGCGAGCCTGGACTTCGCGACCTACGGCCGGGCGGGCTGGGAGGTCATGGTGTCACGCGAACAGTCGAAGCTGTTCGGGCGCAAGGGCGAGCAGGACGACGTGTCGCTGTGGCACGAGGCGGACGAGGCGATCGAGGTCGTCACCCGGCTGTGGGACAGCTGGGAGGACGACGCCGAGATCCGCGATAGGTCCACCGGCCGCTTCATCGACCGCGACAAGCTGCACTACATCGACTTCGCCGGGGACAACTTCGCGGTGAAGGGCCCGTCGATCACGCCGCGCTCGCCACAGGGTCAGCCGCTGGTCGCGGTGCGCGCCGCCGATCCGCACAGCACACGCGTGGCGATCCACCGGGCCGACCTGATCCGGATCGCGGCAGCCGACCTCGCCGCGGCCGCGCAGACCCGCGGTGAGCTGCGTGCGGCCGTCGCCGCGGCGGGCCGCGACCCGAACCTGGTGCGGGTGCTGGTCGACATCGACGTGCACATCGCCGAGACCGACGACCAGGCCGCCCTCGACGTCGCACAGCTCGAGGCGTGGACGCCGACCGAACCGCCGAACACACTGCGCCACATCGGGACTCCGCATTCCTTGCGCGCGGTGTTCGAGCAAGTCCGCGCCGAATGCGCGGGCGACGGCGTGGTGCTGCGTCCCCTCGCGCTGTCCGCGTTCGCCGCACAACTGCCCCGGATCGCGCCGACGCTGCGCGAGCGCCTCGGCCTGCCCCGACCGGTCAACCGCTACGCGACCATTTCCTGAGGACGAGATGTCGAAGAACAAGGTACGCAAGCAGATTCACTTGGCCGCCCACTTTCCGGGCGTCAACAACACCACGGTCTGGAGCGATCCAGATTCGCACAGCCAGGTCGAGTTCGACTCGTTCGTGCACCTGGCTCGCACCGCCGAGCGCGGGCTGTTCGATTTCTTCTTCCTGGCCGAGGGGCTGCGGCTGCGCGAGCACCGCGGTCGCATCTTCGATCTGGACGTCGTGGGCCGACCGGACACCTTCACCGTGCTCAACGCGCTGGCCGGGGTCACCACCCGGCTCGGGCTGGCCGGGACCATCAACACCACGTTCAACGAGCCGTTCGAGCTGGCGAAGCAGTTCGCGACGCTCGACCATCTGTCCGGGGGCCGCGCCGCCTGGAACGCCGTCACCTCCTCGGACGCGTTCACCGGTGAGAACTTTCGCCGCGGCGGTTACCTCCCGCACGCCGAACGGTATGTCCGCGCCGCCGAGGTGATCGACGCGACCCGCGCGCTGTGGGACAGCTGGCCGCCGGATGCACTGGTGGTGGACCGGGAGCGCGGCGTGTTCGCGCGGCCCGCGCCCAGTGTCCGCGTCGACAGCAGCCAGTTCGACATCGAGGGCCGCTTCGTACTGCCGCGCAGCCCGCAGGGCTACCCGGTGCAGTTGCAGGCCGGTGATTCCGAGGACGGCCGCGAATTCGGGGCCGCGAAGGCCGACGCCATCTTCAGCCGCCACGGCGAACTCGAGGACGGGCAGCGGTTCTACACCGACATGAAGGGGCGGCTCGCGAAATACGGGCGCTCCCGCGACGATCTGAAGATCCTGCCCGCCGCGACCTTCGTGCTCGGGGACAGCCGCGCGGACGCCGAGGAGCGGGCCCGCCACATCCGGTTGCAACAGGTCGGGCCGCAGACGGCCCTCGCCTTCCTCGAACAGGTCTGGGGCCGTGACCTTTCCGGCTACGACCCCGACGGCCCCTTGCCCGCGGTGGACCCGGCGGACAACGTGGACATCACCCGCGGACGGGTCCGCCACGCCAAGGACCCGCGCGCGGTCGCGGAGGATTGGCGGGCGCGGGCGGAGGCGGGCAATCTCAGCATCCGCGAACTCATCATCGAGGTGACCGCGCGGCAGCAGTTCGTCGGCTCGCCGGGCGAGGTGGCCGCCGAGATAGACCACTACGTGCAGAGCGATGCCGCCGACGGATTCATCCTCGTACCGCACCTGACTCCCGGCGGGCTCGACGAATTCGTCGACAAGGTGATCCCGGAATTGCAGGAGCGCGGCAGTTTCCGGACCGAGTACACCGGCACGACCCTGCGGGAGCACCTGGGTCTGCGCCATCCTCACCAGCACAGCGAAGGAGTACGGGCGTCATGAGCGTTCCGCTGTCAGTCCTGGATTTATCCCCGGTCAGCGCCGGGTCCACGCCGCAGCAGGCGCTGCGCAACAGCGTCGATCTGGCTCGGCACGCGGAATCCTGGGGATACCGGCGCTATTGGCTGGCCGAGCATCATTTCGTGCAGGTCGCCAGCTCGTCCACGGCGACGCTGATCGGGCTGATCGCCGCTGCTACCAACACGATTCGCGTCGGCTCGGCGGCGGTGCAGCTCGGGCACCACACCTCGGCCTCGGTGGTCGAGGCGTTCGGGACGATCGACGCGCTGTATCCCGGGCGACTAGATCTCGGTCTTGGTCGTTCGGCGCATCGCGTGGCCCAATTGCGTTCGGCGGGTGTGAAACCGGTGCCCGCGCCGGTTCGGCCGACCCAGGTGCGGGACGGTGTGGTGATCCCGCCGCCGTTCATTCCGGGGCAGCAGCTCGATACCGCTCGGCTCGCGGCTTCCTTCCAGGCGCTGTTGCTGCCCGGGGCCGAGGCGATCGGTTACACCGAGCAGGTCGAGGAGATCCGCGCACTGCTCGAGGGAAGCTATCGGACCGCGGACGGCATTGCGCTGCAAGCCGTCCCGGGCGAAGGGGCTGATGTGGACCTCTGGTTGTTCGGCTCCAGCGGCGGCGAGAGCGCGCAGCTGGCGGGACGATTGGGGCTGCCGTTCGCCGCCAACTATCACGTGTCTCCCGGAACTATCCTGGAAACCGTTGCCGCCTACCGTGGTTCGTTCCGGCCATCCGTGCGCTACCCAGAGCCGTACCTGGTGGTGTCGGCGGACGTGGTGGTTGCCGAGGACGAAGCGACCGCCAAGCACCTGGCCTCTACCTTCGGCCACTGGGTCTACAGCATCCGCAGCGGTTCCGGCGCGGCGCGGTACCAGGACCCCGACACCGCCGAGCCCCTCACCGAGCAGCAACAACGTCTCGTGCACGACCGCCTGACCACCCAGTTCGTCGGCACTCCAGCCGTTGTCGCCCAACGCCTCACGGCCCTCCAACAACTCACCGGCGCGGACGAACTCGTGATCACCTCGGTAACCCACCGCCACGAAGACCGACTGAACTCCCATCGGCTGCTGGCCCGCGAATGGGGGTTGTCGCACGTACGTGCCGCGTGAAGTGTGGTTATTCCGCTTCCGGCGCAAGGAATTCCAGGCGGTTGCCGACGCCGTCGTGGGTGTGGAAGCGGCGGCGGCCCGGGATTTCGGCCGGGTCTGCCCAGTGCACGGGGTAACCCGCCGCGGTCAGCGCCGCGGCGGTCGCGTCGATGTCCACGACGAATGCCGGGTGAGCCTTCTGGGCCGGGCGGAAATCATTTTCGATGCCGATGTGTATCTCCCCGTCGGGGCCGCCGATGCCGGGTACCCGGAACCAGCAGCCGCCGCGCGCCGCCAGCACGGGCGGCTTCGGTAGCTCCGGCCAGCCGAGCACGCCGGTGTAGAAGGCCCGCTGCCGCGGCTCGCTGCCGGCAGGGCTGCTGACCTGCACGTGGTGGATCATCACATGAGGGTATTCCGGGACGGCGCAGGGTGTCTGCGGCAGTCGGTGCGTCCGGGCAGGACGCAGCAGCAGTCCCTTCGCCATCCCGCCGTGCACCCTTCGCCATGCTGGCGCGAATTCCTTCGTCATTCCGGCATGCTTTTTGGCGGAAAACCGCAGTAACGGTGTTGATACCGGCCAAAAGCATTACGGGATGGCGACAAAGGTTGGTGGGGGTGGGGGGGTGGCGTACTGGGGTCGCGGGTGGGCGGGGTCGTCGACAACGGTTCGTGGGTGTGCGGGGGTGGCGATAGCGATTCGTGGGTGTGCGGGATGGCGACGACGGTTCG
>NZ_JARWOP010000256.1 GCF_029868745.1 Nocardia wallacei
GGGGCGGCCGGCCCGCCACCGCGGCGCCCGGCCCGCCCCCCCCCCCCCCGGCGGCGGCCCCCGCCGGGGGGGCGCCGCCCGCGGGCCCTACGACGCGGGTGAACTCGACCGCGCCACCGGCTGTGCCACGGCCGCGGCCGATCTCACCAGCAGCGCGGACACGCTCGCCGAGGCCACCTGGATACGGGCGCAGCTCGCCTACGAACGCGAATCGCCCGCGGCGGCCGCCGAGCTGATGGTGCGGGGCGCCGCGCCGATCGTGGAAACGCTACCGGCGCAAGCTGTCTCGATGCTCACCGACGCGATCGGGTGCGCCAAGGACGGTGGCGCGCACGACCTGGTGCGGGCCGCCGCCCGGTTGCTCGCCGCCGTCCCTCTCGAACCCGGCTCCGAGCTACGCCCGGTGGTCGACGGAATGACCGGGCTGGCAGCGCTTTTCGACGGAGACGCCGCCGCGGGCTACACCGGCATGCGCGCGTTCGTCGCCGCCGCGCGGGAGGGCCGCTCGGTCGGCCGGGTGGAGTTGGTGCTGGCGGGCTACCTGGCGCTGATCGTCGACGACCGCGCCGCGATCGAGATACTGACCGGCCTGGTCGCCGACGCCCGCCGATCCGGCGCGCTGGGCTGGCTGCCCTACGCGCAGGAACCGCTCGCCATCGCGCTGCTGCTACGCGGCCGATTCCGCGACGCCGAGGCCGCGGTGACCGAGGCCCTATCGGTGTCCGCGGATCTCGGCCAGGACACCAAAACGATGACCATGAGCGCCATTCCGGCGTGGCTGGCCGCCGTCGCCGGAGATGCCGCCGCATGCCGTGCCCACGCGGAAACCATGCTGCGCAACCGGACTCGCCATCCGACCAATGCCGCCCTGGCCACCTGGGCGCTGGGCCTGCTCGAACTCGGCGCCGGACGGTTCGAGGCCGCCGCCGACCACTTCGACGCGGTGTGCGCCGGCCCGGCCCGCCGCGATTTCCTCGTCCGCGCTGTTCCCGATCACGTCGAAGCGGCCGTGCGCAGCGGCCGGACCGCCTGCGCGGCACGCTATCTGGACACCCTGACCGACTGGGCCGAGCACACCGGGCAGCCCGCCGCGGCCGCCCTGGTCCACCGCTGCCGGGCCCTGCTGTCCGCAGACCCCGAAACCCATTACCGCGCAGCGCTACTGCGGCACGACGAGGACGACTGCCCGTACGACCACGCCCGCACCGCACTGCTGTACGGCGAGTGGCTGCGCCGCCAACGCCGCCGCACGGACGCCCAGGCTCGGCTGACCGCGGCCCTGCACGCCTTCGAGCGGATGGGCGCCGCGGGCTGGGCCGAGCGAGCGGGCGCCGAACTGGCCGCCCTGGGCGATCGGCCGGTCGCCCGGCCCCACGACCACGACCCGACCGCCCGGCTCACACCCCAGGAACTCCAGGTCGTCCGGTTGGCGGCGGCTGGGCTCAGCAACCGCGACATCGCCGCCCAGTTGTTCCTCAGTCCCCGTACGGTCAGCCACCACCTGTACCGCGCGTATCCGAAACTCGGTGTCACCAAGCGCACCGAACTCGCCCGGCTCGCCCTGTGACGGTCAGCCGCGCCGCAGTCCGGTGAAGGTGACGGCCAGCGCCAGCAGGCGGTCGGTGAGAACCAGGGGATCGGGTTCGCGCTCGCGGTCGGCGAGCAGCCAGTCGTCGATGACCGCCATGACCCCGCCGACCACGAAGGTTCCGGCGATCGCCGCGTCCGGCGGCGGCAGGGTGTCCAGGATCGGCACCGGGGTCTGGCGGTGCAACTGCTCGAAGGATCGGATGGCGGCGGTGCGGAGGGCGAAATTGCACGAACCGGTGACCAGCGCCCGATAGAAGCGGTGGTACCCGGCCAGATGCCGGGCGGCCGCCAGCACCCGGGCCCGCAACGTGTCGATGCCGAGATCGGGGAACAGCGGATACAGCTCGCGCTCGGCCAGATCCATCGCGGCCGCGGCGAGCAGCGAATCGCGGTCACCGAACTGCAGATACACCACCTGTCTGCTGACGCCCGCCGCATCGGCGAGGTCGGTGACCGCGATCGATGTCGTGCCGCGTTCGGATACCAGCCGCACCGCGGCGGCCAGCAGGGCCGCGCGAGTGCGTTGCACACGGCGGTCGCCGACGGCCGTGACCTGCGAAGACTCGGACGCCATGGCTTCAAGATAGACAGCTGTGAGAAAATTGACAAGTGTAAAATAGAGTATTAAATTCTCCGGCGAGTGCAAGAAGGTACTCGAAGCTTTGCCAACCGGCCCAGGTCGCCCGAGTAGTACAGCCCCGGCGGCTCCCGCCGGGAAGGGACGTCCGCATCGTGGCTGACGACAGCATGCACACGGCCGATTTCTACGCACGCGGTCTCGAGGGGACCGGCCTGGGCCGCGTGCACCGGCTACCGGGTATCGAACCGCTACCTCGCCCGCGCCCGGCGCGCTACCGGCTCGACGTGGTCGCCACCGACATCGTGGACGTCATCGAGCACGCCGGCGGCTGGCTGTTCGACCGGGCGGTGGCGGGCTGGGAGGTCACGGTGCTCGTCGTGCACGGCCGCGACGCGCGCCCGCTGCGCATCCTCGGCGCCGAGATGCTGGAACTGGAGCCGGTGCTCGCCGCTCGCGGCGGTGGCCGCCTCCCGCAGGCGCTGGCGGTCGCCGCCGATCTCTGCACGCACGACTCGCGCACCCGGCGCGGTCTGCTGAACGCGCTGGGGCACAAGGCAACCGAGGTCGTACTGTGGGGCGACGGCTGGCCGCCGGGCCCCGCCCACGACGCCACGCCGGTCCTGCACACGCTCAGCGTCGCCGCGCGCGCCTTCAAGGCGCATGCCCTGACCGCCGCGGGCACGCCGACGGTCACCGGCGCGACGGAGAGTTTCCTGCGTTCCGGTCTGCCCACCGGTCCCTCGCCCGGCGCGGATCTGCGGCCCGCCTCCTGACGGTTCGGTCCGCGCGCCCTCCGCGTCCTCACCGGTGGGTACGCGGTCTCGGTGATATCTCGGCCCTCATTAGCATCGGTGCTGCGACCCCATCGAGGAATCCGAGGACCTGCCTTGACTACCGAACACCTTGACCGCTGGAACGCCCAGGAAGCCGCCGCGGAGGCGATGATTCCCCTCATCGGCACGTTGTATCGGGCGAAGGGCGTGACGATTCTGTTGCACAGCCGGTCGCTGGTGAACAAATCGGTGATCAGCATTCTGCGCACGCACCGCTTCGCCCGCCAGATCGAGGGCGAGGAATTGTCGGTGGACGAAACGCTGCCCTTCCTGCGCGCGCTGAGCGAACTGGATCTGGGGCCGTGCAAGATCGACCTCGGCCAGCTCGTCACCGCCTATCGCGCCGACGCGCGCGGGATGTCGGTCCGCGAATTCGCCGAACAGGTTCTCACCGAGGTGACCAATGGCAACAAAGCGCGGTCACCGGGCCCGCGGGATGTGGTGCTGTACGGCTTCGGCCGCATCGGGCGGCTGGTCGCGCGGTTGCTGATCGAGAAGGTCGGTTCGGGCAACGGGCTGAATCTACGCGCCGTGGTGGTGCGCCGGGGCGGCGACGGCGATCTGGTGAAACGCGCGTCGCTGTTGCGCCGCGACTCGGTGCACGGACAGTTCAACGGCACCATCAAGGTCGACACCGGCAACGACACGATCATCGCCAACGGGAACGTTATCAAGTTCATTTACAGCGACGATCCGTCGGCGGTCGACTACACCGAATACGGGATAGCCGACGCCATTCTGATCGACAACACCGGCAAATGGCGTGACCGCGAAGGATTGTCGCAGCATCTGCGCCCGGGCATCGCGAAGGTCGTGCTCACCGCGCCGGGCAAGGGCGACGTGCCGAATATCGTGCACGGCGTCAATCATCGCGACCTGGATCTGTCGCAGCGAATCTTCTCGTGCGCCTCGTGCACGACCAATGCGATCGTGCCGCCGCTCAAGGCCATGGACGACGAATACGGCATCGTGCGCGGCCACGTGGAAACGGTGCACTCGTTCACCAACGACCAGAACCTGCTGGACAACTATCACAAGGCAGACCGCCGCGGGCGGTCCGCGCCGTTCAACCTGGTGCTCACCGAAACCGGCGCCGCGTCGGCGGTCGCGAAGGCGATGCCGGACTTCAAGGCCAGAATCACCGGCAATTCGATTCGCGTTCCCACCCCCGATGTCTCGGTCGCGATCCTGAATCTGCAACTCGAACGGGAGACGACGAAAAACGATGTGCTGGAGTATCTTCGCGGCGTTTCGCTCGCCGGGCCGTTGAGCCGCAACCTCGATTACACCGCCGCCACGGACGCGGTCTCCAGCGATTTCATCGGATCGCGCGCGGCGTCGATCATCGACGCCAATGCCACGATCGTCGAGGGTGACACCGCGATCCTGTACGTCTGGTACGACAACGAATTCGGCTATTCGTGCCAGGTGGTGCGGACCGTGCAATACATCTCGGGCATCGAGTACCCGATCTACCCGCGACTGGACCGCGCGCTCACTGCCGCCGACGCGCGGTAAATCCTTCGCCCGAACGGCCGGTAGCGCGGGAGCCGCCGTGCCGTCAGCCCGTGGAAACCGGGTCTTGCCGGTGATCACCGCCCGTGTTGTGGTGATCTGCGGGCGACGGCACAGGCTACTCGCCGCCGAGACGAGGCTGGAGAGGTGAGGGTGGTCGCGGAACACGTGCAGCCGACGGCGGAACACCGCGCGGGGCCGGTGGCGGAACTGCTTTCGTACTTCGGCTCGATCGCCTCGGTCGAATTGACCGCCGACGACGACATTTTCGCGCTGGGACTGGTCAATTCGCTGCGGGCGCTGGAGATCGTGGTGCACGTGGAGCAGACCTACGGCATCACGGTCGAGGTCGAGGATCTCGATCTCGGCAACTTCCGCACCGCGGCCCGCGCGGCGGCGTTCGTCGAACGCAAGCGGTCCGGGACCGGGCAGCCGTGATCGACGTCGACAAGGTGTTGGCAGCCGCCGAGACCGACGCAGCCCGGTGGGACCGCGACGGTGTCCCCGACGAGATCCTCACGCTGGCAGGCGGTTCCGGTCTGCTGGGCGCGGACCGTCCGGCCGAGTTCGGCGGGGGCGGCCTCGATGCGCACGAACTCGGCCGCTTGGCCGCGACGCTCGGCGAATACTGCACGAACCTGCGCTCGCTGGTCACGGTGCACACCATGGTCGCCGCGGCGGTGGACCGCTGGGGCACCGCCGACCAGCGCGCCGACTGGCTGCCCCGGCTCACCGGCGGCGGTCTGATCGCGGCGCTGGCGGCGACGGAAGCCGGTGCGGGGACCGAGCTGTCCGCTGTCACAACGACTTTCGAGCCCGACGGCACCGACCGGCTGGTGTCCGGGCACAAACTGTGGGTGACATTCGGGCAGGCCGCCGACGTGTTCCTGGTCCTGGGCCGTGCGGCGGGCGGGCTGTGCGCCGCGCTCGTGGACCGCGACCGCCCCGGCGTGTCCGTGGAGCCGGTACGGGATCAACTGGGCCTGCGGGGCGCTCGCGTGGCGCACCTGCGCTTCGACCGGGTCCGGATACCCGCCGCGCAACTCATCGCGCCGCCGGGATTCGGCCTCTCCCACGTCGTGGGCACCGCGCTGGATCACGGCCGGTTCACCGTGGCGTGGGGCTGCGTCGGGCTCGCGCGGGCCTGCCTGGCCGATGCCGCCGGGCACGCCGCCGGCCGCGTCCAAGGCGGCGCCGCCCTCGCCGACCATCAGCTGATCCGCGCCACTCTCGGCCGCTGCTGGGTGGAAGTCGCGGGCGCGCAGGCACTGTGCGAGCGAGCGGCCGTCGCGCGCGTCGCCGGATCGCCGGAATCGATCGTCGCGACCATCGCCGCCAAATACGCGGCGGCGCGTGCCGCCGCCGCGGTGAGCGAGCAGGCGGTGCAGGTCCTCGGCGCGGCCGGCTGCGCGCCCGACAGCCGCGCCGGCCGGTTCTACCGCGACGCCAAGGTCATGCAGATCATCGAGGGAGCACAGGAGGTCGCCGAGGTGGCCATCGGGGAACGAGTGCTGCGGGGTGGCGCGTGGTGACGGTGAAATGCCTGGTCTGGGACCTCGATGACACGGTGTGGCCCGGTGTCGTGCTGGAAGCCGACGGCGGTGAGCCGAAACCCGAAGCGCTGCACGCGATCCGGGTCCTCGACGAGCGCGGCATCCTGCACGCCGTCGCCAGCCGCGGCGAAACATCGGCGGCCACCGCGCATCTGCGCCGGCACGGACTCGAGGACATGTTCTCGGCGGTCGAGGTGGGCTGGGGCCCGAAGTCGGAGGCGATCCGCCGCATCGCCGAATCGCTGCGCATCGGCCGCGAATCGATGGCGTTCGTCGACAACGATCCGGTCGAACTGGCGGAGGTGGCGGGCTCGTATCCGGAGGTCCGCTGCTATCCGGCCGACCGTATCGCCGAACTGCCGCAGCTGCCGGAGTTCACGCCCGCGGCGATCTCGCCGGAGGCTCGGCACCGCCGGTCGTACTATCGCGCCGAGCACGCGCGCCGGATCGGGGAGGCCGAATTCACCGGCCCCGACAGTGCCTTCCTCGCCTCGCTCGACCTGGTCATGACCGTGCGCCCGGCGTCCGAGGAAGATCTGGTGCGCGCCCACGAACTGACCGTGCGCACGCATCAGCTCAACACCACCGGCATCACCTTCGACATCGGCGAACTGCGCGAGATGTGCGCCTCCCCGCGGCACGAGGTGCTGGTGGCCTCGCTGCGGGACCGGTTCGGCGGCTACGGCACCATCGGGCTGGCGGTCTCGGAACTGCGCGGCACGGACTCGGTGCTGGTCCTGCTGCTCATGTCCTGCCGAGTGATGTCGCGGGGGGTCGGTACGGCGCTGATTCGCGAGGTAGTGCGGCGCGCCCGGGCCGCAGGTCGCCGTCCCGCCGCGGAATTCGTGACGACACCGGTGAATCGGGTGATGCTGGTGACCCTGCGCTTCGCCGGTTTCGAGGTGGTCGAGTCCGCGAGCGACCGCATTTTGCTCGCCTGCGCCGCCGCACCCGAGGAGATCGGCGGCACCGGCCATGTCGAGGTGGTTCGATGACCGACCTGCTGGAGGGAATTCTCCGCCAAGCCGGGCGGGTGCCCGGCCGCACCGCCCTCGTGGTCGGTGACCGGTCGCTCACCTTCGGCGAACTCGACACGGCCACAGCGGTTCTCGCGCGCCGCCTGGTCGCCGCGGGGGTACGGCCCGGGCAGGCGGTCATGGTGTGGCAGCGGCAGAGCCTCGACACCCTGATCGGCATGATCGCGGCGCTGCGTGCGGGGGCGGCCTGGTGCGTGGTCGAGCCGGGCCGCCCGGCGGCGGCGGTCCGTGCGGTGGTGGACGCCGCGAGGTGCACCGCGGTGCTCGTCGACGGGCGCGACCCGTTCACCGTGCCCGGCGAGGTGACGGCACTGCTGGCCGGGACAACCACCGCGCCGGTGGTGCTCGAGGTCGACGACGACGCCGAGCCGCCGGACGTGGCGCTGCCGCCTCCGCCACCCGCGCGGGCGCCCGCGTACGTGATCACCACCTCCGGTTCGACGGGCGACCCCAAGGCGGTCGTCGTGTCGCGGGCCAATCTCGCCGCCATGATCGGCTCGCGGCCGTTCGAGCACACCGACGGCGCGCTCGTCACCTTCGCCGCCATGCGCCTGATCTGGGACGGCTCCCTCGCGGCGCTCGCCTGGGCGCTCGTCGTCGGCGGGACGAGTGTGCTGCCCGATGCCCGGATGCTCCCCGATGTCGACGCGGTCGCCGAACTCGCTGTCCGGCACGGCGTTTCGCATTTCGTGGCGACGCCGTCGTATTACCGGCTGCTGCTGCCGCGCCTGGCCGGGCTGCGGCCGACGCTGCGGATGGTCACCGTCTGCGGGGAGCCGGTCTCCGCGAGCCTGGTCGAGCAACATCGCGCGACGCTGCCCGGGGCCCGGCTGCACAACGAGTACGGACCCACCGAGGCGACTGTCACCTGTATCTGCCACCTCGTGCCGGAGGCGTCCGGGAGCGTGGTGCCGATCGGGACGCCGACCGACGGCACGACGGCCCACATCCTCGACGGCGCACTGCGACCCGCGCACCAAGGCACCCGCGGTGACCTGTATCTGGGCGGCGCGCAGATCGCCGACGGATACGCGGCGCAACCCGGACCGACCGCGACCCGGTTCGTGGCCGACCCGTTCTCGTCCGAGCCGGGCGGCCGGATGTACCGCACCGGAGACCTGGCGCGCGTAGATGCCCACGGCGACATCGAGTTCCACGGCCGCGCCGACAGTCAGGTGAAGGTGCGCGGGGTGCGGGTCGAACGCGCCGCCGTCGAGGCCGTGCTGGAGCGGCATCCGGCCGTGCGCGAGACCGTCGTGCTGGACGCGGCCGACGCCGAGGGCACGGTGTACCTGGCCGCGTTCTGGATACCGGCCGACGGTCCCGCGCCGTCGATCGCCGCGCTGACCGAGTACTGCGCCGAACACCTTGCGGCGGAAGCGGTTCCGGAACGATTCGTGACGATCGACGCCCTGCCGATCGCGGCGGGCAGCAGCAAATTGGACGAGGCGGCGCTGCGGGCGCTGCTGAGCGCCGCACCCGAGCGCCGCCCGGGGCCGTCTCGAGAACGCTGGACCGACAGTGAGCGGGCGGTCGGCGAGATCTGGTCCGAGGTGCTCGCGCACGACGAATTCGACCGTGACGACCGGTTTTTCGATGTCGGTGGCAACTCCCATCGTGTGGTGGCGCTGCATCTGCGCCTGGAGGCCCGGTGGCCGGGCGCGATCTCGGTGGGCATGCTGTTCGACCTCGACACCGTGTCCGCGCAGGCGGAAGCGCTCGCGCCGCACGCCCCCGCAGTCGCCGCGGCGGCAACGCCCGCGCCGCTGGTCTTCGAGGTGTGAGGACGTCGTGACCGTGCGTACCGCAAGCGACGACGGCTGTGAGCGTGGGGAAAACCGGTGCGCGGCAACGGTAATGCGATGAGTGAGGGTGAGGCAGGGACGGTGACCGGCAATGGGGATGCCCCGATGGACGGGGACGGCATCCGGGTCGTGGCGGTGATCGGCGCGGGCACCATGGGCGCCGGTATCGCGCAATGCCTGGCGCAGGCCGGGTACGAGGTCGAGGTGGTCGAGCCCGACGGCGACGCCGCCGGACGCGCCCGCCGCGGCCTGGCCGACGCCGTGCGCCTGGCGCTGCTGCTGGGGCGCGGCGACCGGCACACCGCCGCCGGTGCCACCGGGCGGGTGCGGTGGGTGCGGCGGATCGATGAGCTGGGCGAGGTCGATTTCGTCATCGAATGCGCCACCGAGCGGATCCCGTTGAAGGAGAAGCTGTTCGGCGACCTGGACCGGCACTGCCGCGCGGACGCAGTCTTCGCGTCCTGCACCTCCGCCATCCCGATCGCGCGCCTGGCCGCCGCGACCGGGCGACCGGACCGCGTGCTGGGCCTGCACTTCATGAACCCGGCGCCGTTGACGACCGCGGTGGAGGTGGTGCGCGGCGAGCGGACCGCGCCACTCGCCCTGGCCCGCGCCACCGCCCTGGTCACGGCGCTCGGCAAGGAAGCGATCGTCGTCGGCGACCGGCCCGGCTTCGTCCTCAACCGGGTGCTGATGCTGTCCATCGCGGAGGCCGCCGCCACCCTCGACACCGGCACGACCGCCGAGACCGTCGACGCCCTGTTCGAGCAATGCCTCGGACACCGGATGGGCCCGCTACGCACCGCCGATCTCATCGGCCTGGACAACGTCGCCGACACCCTCGAGGTGCTGCGGGAGGAGACCGGCGAGACGCATTACCGGGTTCCACCCGCGCTCGCCGCACTCCTCGACGCCGGGCATTTCGGCCGCAAGACCGGACAGGGATTTCACGATTATCGTGACAGCGGCCCGAACTCGACATAGTCGGCCATCGCCGCGACGGCTTCGTTCCGCCGCTCATCCCGCAGAATCGGGAGATCGGTAACGAAATCCAGCGATTGCCCGGCACGGAGCGGAGGCGTGGTGAAATTCGGATCCAGCACCACGACCTCGTCGGGTCCACCCGCGGTCCATCCGAGTTCGTCGGAGCTGCACAACATTCCGAAAGACCATTCCTCGCGGTATCTCCGCCGCCGCATCTTCTTCCGTCCGGGCAGCCGGGCGCCGGGTGGCGCGGCCGGAACCAATTGCCCCGAAGAGAGTTCTCGTTTGCCGCCGAAGACGACCTGCTGCTTGGTTTCATTACCCAGGTCGATGACCGCCAACCGGTCCCGGGTGCCGAGGGGATGTGGCCGGACCTCGACGATTCGTGCCACCACCACACCCTGCGTCCGCCGGGGTGGGCCGGCGTCGCCGGCCGGCGCGGACACAGCGTGCCGATGGTTCTCGAGCAGCGGCTCGTCGTTGAGTCGCGGCCGTTCGGTCAGGTACATGAAAACCTTTCATTGTGTGGGATGTACCCATGTGATTTCGGGGGTGGAACTACGGGATCAGGCGCTCGAGCGTAAGCGCCGCCAAGTGACGGTGATCCTCGTCCATCAGCGACATGCCCAAATGGGTCGACGAACCCGGCTCGATGAAGCCGATCAGATCGTCCGCGCCGATATACGGTTTGACGTATTGATAGAGAATGGGACTTTGCGCGCGGAAGCTTGCCACGTCCAGCCGGAACAGGCAGAAACCGACATAGAACAGATCCGCGGCCACGCTGAAGGTGCAGCGATCGATGTCCTTCGAACTCAGCTGCTGACGAACGAGCAACGCACGGAACTTCCCGACGAGCGAATCCATATCGCGCATCTTCGGCGACAGCACGAAACGATAGCTGCGCTTCTTGGAGAGGTTTTCGGCGACGACCGTGAGGAAACGACCCACGGCCACGCCCTCTTCGATCTCGCTCTCCACGCGGACCAGGTCCGCGTCGAGATCCATTGCGGCGATGGTGCTTTCCTTGCTGTACCGCTCCAACTCGAGGGCCTGATCCTGGTCGAGCATGCCGGAGAACGTAGTGGGCCGCTTCGCGGCGGTCTGCACCGCCACGCCGATCTGATCGGCGATGATCGACCCCACCTTCGACACGAACGCCGACTGCGCGGCGATATCCGCGCGACTGGAGGCGAGACTCGCCTCCATGTAGCGAGCGAGCGGCCCGTAATCGAGGGTGCCCGTCGGCCCGGCGACGGCGTCCTCGCCGAAGATGAGGTAATCGAGCGAGACCTGGAACAGATCCGAGATCGCGATCAGCTTGTCCAGCCCCGGCGTCGTCTGCCCCCGGATGTACTGAGACAGTGCCGCGGTCGTGATTCCGAGTTCGGCGCACACCTGCCGCCGGTTACCCCGGTACTCGCCCTCGTCGATGAGACGCTTGAGTGTGGCGGCGAGCTTCACCTCGCGCATGGCTGTCCCTCTCAGGTACAACGCGGGTGAGCGGGGCAAATTTTGCCCCGCTCGAAATCAAGCGGAGCTTACCAGTTCGGGAAGAGTTGTCGAGTGCTGCTTGACAACCCGGCGCGTCGGCGGCACTCTCGAGTTGTCAGGGCCTGGCAGCGGGGAGGCCCCTGATCCGGTGGAAGAGGGTGCTTCCGATGTACGACCTCACCTCCGGCGATATCGAGGCATTCGAGCCGGAGACTTTCGTCGAGACGGCGTTGCGCACGGGCCGGGCGGTCGTGGTCGGGCACGGCATCACCGGTCATCAGGTCGTGTACGACCTGGTCGCGGCCGGGCGTCGGGCAGCGAAACCGATACGGGTGCTGTGGATCGCCGATCGCCACGACCAGCGGGTCGCGAGTTTCGGTGCCTGCGGATGGCATATGCCCTTTCTGACCGGTGATCCGAGGGTCGCCGCTTGGGCGCAGCGATCCCTGCGTGGATGGCACATGTTGTCGGAGTTGGGTTTCGGCGATTACGTCACGCGCGCGGAGAGCGTCTTCCTCACCCGCGAGCGCCATCGCCGACTGCCGGCCGGGTGTCCGGGTAACGCCATCGCGGCCGATCCGCTGGACTTCTCGGCCCCGTTCTACAGCCGGGCCACCTTCGTCGACGACGGGTCGATCATCTCCACCTGCGCCCTCATGCCACGGTTGCACGACGCGGTGGGCGGCCTGCCCGGTGTCACCCCGCTCGTGCGGCACCTGCGCGACCTCGATGAATTGCTCGGCGTGACAGCGGAATTCGGTGCCGAGGTGGCCTGCGTCGCGGCCGGTGACAGGGCGCAGTTCCTGCTCGACGACAAGCGCATCGAGGGCGATCTCGGCGTCTTGCTGCTCGTCGACGCGGCGAAGGTCCCGGCGCCCTTCGACCGGATCGTGCTGCGCGACGAGGATCGCGACCACGAGCTGACCTACAGCATTCCGCACCGCGCCTGCGGGCATATCTGCCTGGGCGGAGCGTCGGGCAGGCTGGTCACCGAGCCCGAGGTCTACGCCGAACTCGAGGACGGCATCACCGATCCGGCCCGCGCGCCCCGCTACATCACCGAGACCGTCGAGGAGATCCGGGACCGAGTGCTCGAACGGCTACCCGTTTTCGGCGCGGCACTCGACGACGGCGACTACCGCTTCTGGTACGGATTGCGGCCCGCCGCGGAGCGCGCCGTGGCGGAATGGTTGCCGCGCAGCAACACCGGGCATATCGGCGTCCTGCATCTCGGCGGGCTGGGCGGCTCCGGATTCACGGTCGTCCCCGCGTTCGTCGAGGACGGCCTGTCCATCGGCAGGCCCACACCGGATATGGAAGCCCATTTCGGCAGGCCCACACCGGTGCACTCGTCCTAGCGCGAGCGTGTTCGCAGCGCGGATGCCTGGTAAAATTTTCCGAGGTGCCGCGTCCGGGAGGTGCGCCGTTCATGAAACGCTGCGAGGTCGAGTCACGGCTGACGGTAGGTTTCACACCCGCCGTGACGTCGCTGATCGATGTGCTGGCCGACGCGCGGGCCGTCTCGCAGGGTGACCTGATCCGGACAGCGGTGATCACGATGCTGGACGCCTTCGACGGTGTCGGCGACACTCGCGCGCCGTTCGCGAAGGCCGACAATACCTGTCCCGCAGCCGAACCCGAGGATTTCGATCCGCTGACAGGCGCGGTGGACCGGTGCGCGGGGCCGCGTTTTTCCGAGCCGGCCCAGGTCTACATCGACTCGCCCGACAGCGAACGGCTGGACGAGCTGTGCCACGCGGTCCGGCTGAGCCGCGCCCGGGTGATCCGGCTGGCGGTCGACCGGTACCTCTTCGACGAGGTCACGAAAACGGCTTAGCGGCAAGCTCTTTCGCCGCGGCGTCCTCACGCCGGAGACGGCCGCGATTCCAATGCGGCCAGATACGCCGCGGCGGTGACGGCCTCGGGCGCTCCGATCCGCTGGTAGATGTCGATCGCCTCGCGCAGTTCGGCGGCATCGTCGCTCTCGCCCAGGCCCACTCGGCACCGGGCCAGGCCCTCGAGCGCGCGGGCCTGGCCGAGCTGGCTGCCGATCTCGCGGGCGACGCCGAGCGCGTCGGTGAACATGCGCAATGCCACACCGAGCGCACCGGTTCCCAGCAACAGCTTCCCGATATCGACGAGCACTTCGGCGGCGCCGCGCTTGTTGCCGAGTTGCAGGAACAGCGCCAGCGCCTGCCGGTGCAGGTCGACGGCTTCGGCGTGGAGTCCGGTGCGGGTGCGGACGATGCCGAGGTTGTTGAGCGCGTTCGCTTCGCCGAGTCGGTTGCCGAGTTGGTGGTAGAGCGCGAGTGCTTGGCGGTGGAGGTCGACGGCTTCGGCGTGGAGTCCGGTGCGGGTGCGGACGATGCCGAGGTTGTTGAGCGCGTTGGCTTCGCCGAGTCGGTTGCCGAGTTGATGGTAGAGCGCGAGAGCCTGCCGGTGCAGGTCGACGGCTTCGGCGTGGAGTCCGGTGCGGGTGCGGACGATGCCGAGGTTGTTGAGCGCGTTCGCTTTCCCGAGCCGGTTGCCCAGTTGGTGGTAGAGGGTGAGCGCGCGCCGATGCAGATCCGCCGCCTCCAGATAATCGCCTGTCTCCTCGTGCACATTGCCGAGGTTGTTGAGCGCGTTGGCCTCACCGAGCAGATTTCCGAGCTGGTGATAGCGGGTCAGCGCTTGCCGATGCAGATCCGCCGCCACGGCATAATCGCCGGTGGCCTCGTGCACATTACCGAGATTGTTGAGAACGTTCGCCTCGCCGAGCCGATTACCCAGCTGCCGGTACAGACCGAGCGCCGCCTCGAATCGATCGACCGCCGCGGTGTAATCCCCGGCGCGCCAGTGCACCGCCCCCAGGTTGTTCAGCGCGTCGGCCTCGGCCAGACGGTCGCCGAGTTGCCGGGCCGCGGTGACCGCCCGTCGATGCAGTTGGCGCGCCAGCGGCCAGGGCCCGTCGCTGTCGAGCAGCCCGGCCAGCAGTCCCGTGAAGGTCACCATCCGCGCCCGGTCGGCGTCAGCGATGTCGTCCAGGCACGCCAGTAGATTCTCCCGTTCCAGCCGCATCCATTCCAGCGCCGCGATCTCATTGGCGAATTCCCGTGCGGTGGCGGACTTCTCGACGCGGGCACTCGCGGCCGGCGGCGACCACCGGGCCAGCCAGCGGTCCGCGGCTATGGCGCTGTGCTGGTAGTAGTCGAGTAATCGCGCACGGGCGCCGGCACGATCGTCGCCGGGTTCGTCGTCGGCGAGGGGGCGCGGGCGCAAGCCGCCCCGCGGGGGGGCTGGCGGGCCCCCCCCCCCCCGGCGCGGGCGGCCGGGGGGGGG
>NZ_JARWOP010000257.1 GCF_029868745.1 Nocardia wallacei
CGCGCCCATAATGGTCTGCCCCCCGGCCACCTCCTCCCCCCGCCTCCACTCTCCACTCCCGCGGGGCGCACCGGGGGCGGGGGGGGAGGTCCCCGGTGCCGGCCGATTCCCGTCCGGCGCGGGTCGGGCGTGCCCGGAAAGTCCCGCGCTCACTGCGGCATTCGGCCGGCGCCGGTCAGCAAACGGGAGAGGACACGCCTGCAGCGCGCGGCACGGCGACGGCTTGCCGGAAGGCCGGACCGTCGCTATTCTGGGATTTGCTCGAAAGTTACTGAAGTGTCCTGTTTTTGGTATGTGTCCTGTATCGCCCGGCTCAGATTCCCCGCCCAGTCAGCTCCGCACGTCCGGTGACGGCTCCGGCCCCGGATTCGCCATCGTGAGTGCGGCCGATCTCCGAGGATGGACTGAGACTATGACGTTTCTGGCACTCGGCTACCTGCGCACCGACATCTCGCGACAGCGCCAGCAGTGGGACGAAGCGCAAATCCGCAGCCTGGCACGGCGTTTGGGATACAACCTGTGCAAGACGATCGCCTTCAGCCATCGCACCGACGACCGCATGCGGCAGCTGGCGAACGCGGCCCTCGTGGCCCGGGCGGACGCCGTCATCGTCCCCAGTGTCGACCACTTGGACTCCGGCGTGGTTCCCGCCGGACTCGTCGCGGCCACCGACGTCATTACGGTGACTCCGCAGCAAACCTATGCGCGGTGGTCCACGGGCGAATTGCCCTATGCGGGCGGAATGTAGACCGAGCGCCACCGAGCAAGCAGATCGAGTCTGCGATACACTCCTCGGAGCAGCAGCGCCTTCCGACCGGCGCAACCGCGGTGTCGACGTAGTTCCGCCGCGCTCCCTGCACAATTCGTGCGACGAGCCGATCCGATATCCGCACTCCTTCCGTGCGCTTTCGGCCTCGCCAGAAAATGGAGTGAAAACCCGTGAATACCAATAGCATTACCGACGGAACCGAACGAACGATTCTCGAGCACCTGCTCGACCGGAATCGCGAAGCGCTGGTCGAGACCGCCCGCGGACTGTCCGAGGCCGACGCCCGCCGACAGCTGGTCGCGTCGCTCACGACGCCGATCTCCCTGATCAAGCATGCCGCCGCCGCGGAAAGAATTTGGTTCCAACGGTTCTGGGCGGAACTGGACGAATCCGAATGCGACGGCTACGCGCGCCGCGACGAGGGCACGTTCACTGTCGCCGACGACGAATCGCTGCCCGACGTCATCGCCGAGTTCGAACGCGCAAGCCGCCGCTCACGGGAAATCGCGTCCCGATTCGACCTGGACGACACCAAAGACATTCCCCGCGAAGGAAATATCAGTATGCGATGGACCCTGCTCACGATGATCCAGGAGTTCGCCAGGCACGCGGGCCACGGCGATATCCTCCGCGAACAGATCGACAAACCGGTGCGATAGCCGAACTTCAACCGACGCGGCGGCTCAGTTCCGCGATCGCCGCACTCGTCGTGGAGGGCGCCTCGCGCGGAACGAAATGCCCGACTCCCGGCAGCACATGACGTTCGTAGTGCCCGGTGAAATACTTTCGCTGCGTCTCTGTGGTGTGCGCCAGATTGTCCCGGTCCGCCGCGCCGTGCAGTACGACGGTCGGGACACCGATCGGCGGATGGCCACTCAAAGTCCGCTCGAGCTCGTCGTATTCGGGCGCGCCGGGCCGTTCACCCCACCGGTGCAGGTAGGCGTGGGCGGTGATCGCCGGCCAGTCGTCGTTGTCCCAGGCTCGGGCGGTGCGTGCGAATTCGGATTCGCCGAACTCCCATCCCGGTGACCAGGTTCGCCAGAGGTAGCGGCAGATCTCGCGCCGATCCTCGGCGAAGGCGCGGCGGCCGCGCTCGGTCGCGACGAACCATTCGTACCAGTACGCCTGGGCCAGGTCGTAGGACAGCGGCGCGGCCGGCCCGCTGGCGGCATAGCCCGCGGACATGGCGACCAGGCCACGCACCAACTCGGGACGGCAGGCCGCCACGGCGTACCCCGCGCGTGCGCCCCAATCGTGCCCGGCCACCACGACGGGCCCGAGGCCCAAGGCGTCGATGAACCCGATCAGGTCGTGGGCCAGCGCGGCCGTCTGACCACTGCGCATCGAATCGCCGGACCGGAACCGGGTTTCGCCGTGCCCGCGCAGATGCGGCAGCAGCAACCGGTGGTCGCGCTCGAGCGGCGGCGTCACGTCCCGCCAGCAGCCGATATCGTCGGGCCATCCGTGCAACAGCACGAGCGTCGCCCCGTCGGCGGCGCCGGTCTCCGCATAGGCGATCTCCAGATCGGCGGTGCGCACAAATTTCGTCATCGCGATCACTTCCCTTCCGGGACGACGGCGGCGAGCAGCGGTTTTCCGAGTCCGGAGGCCCGATCCGGGCCACCACTCTGCGGGTTGGCCCGGATGCGGAGGTGCAAACGTGGATTTGGAGTGGAATAGATCGTTCCGTTCTGTTAAGCTGATGGCAACAGGCCGCGACAGGGTGGCTCGAAGGAGAGGCAAGAACGATGAACGAGAACGCTGTGACCGAATGGGCCGTTCTGAACGAGGCGCACGCCGCGCTGCGGCATGCGGTGCGCGGGCTGGCGGAGGCGGATCTGCGGCGTCCGACGCCCTGCGCGGAATGGACCGTGGCGCAGGTGATTCAGCATGCGGCGGGTGACCAGATCGCGTATGCGGCCTTCATCACCGGCGGTCCCGGGCCGGAGGAGAACCCCTTCGCGCCGTCGGGCACGCTCGCCGAACCCGCCGAGGTCGTCGTCGAACGCGCGATGACGGCGGCCGCGGCCGCGTGGGCGACGGTTCCCGTTGCGGCCGAGGAGGTTTCGGTGCCCATCCCGCCGAACAAGCTGACCGCCGAGCTGGGTGTCGGAGCCTGCGCGCTCGATGCCGCGGTGCACGCCTGGGATCTGGCCGTCGCGTCCGGGCAGCCGTCGCCGCTCACGCCCGAGCTGGCGCGGCAGTTGCTGCCGGTCGCCCAGGTGCTGGCCGACCCACTGCGCGGGTTCGCCTTCGCGGAGGCGCTGAGCGGCAACGAGTCCGGCGATGTCGACGCGCTGCTGCGCTACCTCGGGCGCGATCCGCAGTGGCGGGCCTGATCGGGCCGAGCGCTTCCCCCGAGGGCGGGTGCCGGTACTGTGTTTACGGATTCCGAGCACTGTTCATGGGGGAGTAACCATGCCATCGAGACCCACCACCCGCTGGCAGGTGAGCGGCTACCGCTTCCTGGTCCGCCGGATGGAGCACGCCCTGGTGCGCCGCGATGTGCGGATGCTGCACGACCCGATGCGTTCGCAGTCCCGCGCCTACGCCGCCGGTCTCGTGCTCGGCATCGTGGCGCTGGCCGGGTGCGGGGTGCTGGCGCTGCTGCGTCCCCAAGGCTCGATCGGTGACAACAAGATCCTCCTCGGCAAGGACACCGGCCAGGTGTACGCCGTGGTCGACGGCGTCGTGCACCCGGCGCTCAACCTGGCCTCGGCGCGGCTAGCGGTGGGCGAACCCGCCAAGCCCGCCACCATCAAGGAATCCGAACTCGCCAAGAAACCGCGCGGCACCTTGATCGGCATTCCCGGCGCCCCGTCGTCGCTGAACTTCGACACCGGCGGCAAAGGCCGGGCCTGGAGCATCTGCGACGAGATCAAGAACGACGGCTCCAACGCCGTCACCAGCACCGTGATCGCCGGATCCCCGCACCTCGGGGAGAAGGCCGAGACCTTGGATCCCGCCAAGGCGCTGCTGGTGCAGGGCAAAAGCTCGGTGTACCTGATCTACAACAATCAGCGTGCCCGCGTCGACATGACCGAGCGCGCGGTGACGGACGCGTTGAAGATCCGCGGCATGGTTCCGCGCCCAGTCAGCGAGGGCTTGCTGAACGCCATTCCGGAGGTGCTGCCGATCAGCTCGCCGAAGATCGACGATCCGGGCGGCTTCCCGCTCGAGCCCGTGGACGGCCACCGCAACGCCGATGTGGTGCGGGTGAGCAGTGAAAACCAGTTCTACGTGGTGCTGCCCACCGGATTGCAGCCGATCTCACCGCTGACCGCCGACATCATCCGCAACTCCAACCCGACCGCGGGCAACAGTGAGATCACCTCCTACACGCGGTCCAGGGCCAATATCGTCAATACGCTGCCGGTGCAGCGGTACCCGGTGACCGCGCCGGTGATCGTGGAGACCAAGGAACAGCCGGTGGAGTGCCTGTCGTGGAGGCCGCTCGCGGTCGCCAAGGATAAAACCGACGGCGGCATGCGCGCCGAACTGTCCCTGATCACCGGTCGCGCCCTGCCGATCCCGGACGGCGCGCAGCCGGTGCAGCTGGCCCAGGCCGGCACGCCCGGACAGGTCGCCCAGTTCTACACCACCCCCGGATCGGGAATGCTGGTGCAGACCACCGGAATCGAGCCGGACAGCCAGCGCAAGGACAGCATGTTCTTCATCGCCGACACCGGCGTCCGCTACGGCGTCAAGGACGGTGAGTCGGCCAAGGCCCTCGGGATGGACGCCGAGAAGGCCACGGCCGAACCCGCGCCCTGGCCGATCGCCGGGCTGCTCCCCGGCGGTCCGACGCTCGGCCGCCAGGAGGCGATGGTCGCGCACGACGGCGTGGCCCCCGACGCCGACCCGGCCCGGCAACTGGTGCGGTCCAGACAGGATCAGCAGTCCGCGGGCCAGAACTGATCCGATGCCGCCTCAGCGCGGCGGGGACTCCGGCGGCAGCAAGCCGTCGAGCATCCGCCGCGCTGCCGTAGCGGTGTCGTAGCGGGCCGTGCTCTGCGTCCAGTGCGGCAACAGCCGTACGACGGCGGGGAACTCGGCGAGGAGTTCGGGGCTGGCGCCCTCGGTCCAGTGCTCGGGCGGGTGCCCCTCGGCGGCGGCCTGATCGCGCTTCTCCGCGGCGCGGCGGGCCATGAGTTCGCCGAGGGCGAAGCGCCACATCACCCCGTAGAGGACCACCGCATCCTCGTCCGGCGCGCCGAGTTCGTTTGCGGCGCGGACGAATTCGTCGAGTATCCACATCGCCGCGCGGCCGAACGTTTCGCCGGTGACGAGAATGTCCAGTACCCAAGGCATTCGGTGCAGGGTGTCGATGAGGTACACCACGATCGTCACCAGGCGCTCGCGCGGGTCGTCCGGCAACGGCGGCCGCGCCAACTCGTCGGCGCGCGCGCTCAGTACCGCGAAGAACAAGGCGTTCTTGGTCGGGAAGTGGTGATAGATCGCGGCGACGCTGACGCCGAGTTCGCGGGCCAGTCCACGCATGGTGAAACCGTCGACGCCCGCCGTGGTGAGTAGCTGTGTGGTAGCGGTGACCACGGTCTCGCGGTCGACCCGGATCGGCCGGCCGCGTCTGGGGGTGGCGGTGGGCGGCAAGGCGCTCCTTCCTGCGAATCGAAGCTCTCGACAGCATGGTTAGGGTGTGCTAACTCTATTAAAAATACATGTTCGGAAATTATGAGAGGTTGCTCCTGTGCCCGCACTCGAGTCCGAGCATCCGAAGGCCGTCCTGCTGGTCGTCTTTCTGGTGATGTTCCTGGTGTCCCTGGACCTTTCGATCGTCAATGTGGCGTTACCCGATATCGACGCCGCCCTGGAGTTCAGCCCGTCGGCGTTGAGCTGGGTGATCAACGCGTTCATGCTTCCCTACGCGGGCCTGATGCTGCTGGGCGGGCGGCTGGCCGACCTGACCGGTCGCCGCCGGCTGCTGCTGGCCGGACTCGTCCTGTTCGCGGTGGCCAGTGCCGCCGGTGGCGCCGCGCAGGAAGGCTGGCAACTGATCGCGGCGCGGGCGGTGCAGGGTGTCGCGGCGGCGGTGCTGTCGCCGATGTCGCTGGCGCTGGTGACCTCGGAGTTTCCGGAGGGGCCCGCGCGCTCGAAGGCGATGGCGGTCTGGGGTGGCGCCGGTGCGGCGGGCGGCGCGTTCGGTGTCGTCATGAGCGGTGTGCTGACCGACAACCTCGACTGGCGCTGGGTGATGTGGGTGAACCTGGTCTTCGTCGCCGTCGCGCTGGCCGCCGTCGTGCGGGGCGTGCGGGATACGCCGGTGGCCGGCCGCGGACCGATCGATCTGCTCGGCGCGGTATCGGTCACCGTCGGGATGACGGCGCTCGTCGCGGCGGTCATCTCCACCGAGCGGCACGCGTGGGGGTCGCCGATCGTGCTGGGCTGGTTCGCCGGTGGGGTCGCGGCGCTGGCCGTGTTCGTCGTCGCCGAACTGCGCGCGGCCGACCCGCTGGTTCCGCTGGGCTTCCTGCGGCGGCGGTCGCTGATCGGCGCGACCGTGTTCGGGTTCATGCTGGTGTCCGGGCAGGTCGCCAGCTTCTACTTCGTCTCGCAGTTCCTCCAGCGCGTGCTCGAATACAGTTCCACCGCAACCGGTTTGGCGTTCCTGCCGTTCTGCGTCGGAGTGTTCGTCGGCCTGCGGGCGGCGCAGGGAGTGATCGGCCGTGTCGGGGCCCGGCCGGTCATTCTGGTCGGCGGCCTGCTCGGTGCGCTCGGGTTGCTCTGGTTCGGGCGCGCGACGGAGGCGAGCGGATTCCTCACCGCGGTGCTCGGCCCGTCCCTGGTCTGCAGCATCGGCGTCGGTGCGGCCATGGTTGCCATGGGTGTGGCCGGAGTGTCCGGCGTGGCCGCCGAACAGGCCGGGCTGGCGTCGGGAATTCTCAACAGCTCACGGCAACTCGGTGGTTCGCTCGGCCTCGCGGTGCTGGTGACCGTCTCCGGCAACATCATCGGTGACTCGCAGGCGAAAACCGATCTCGCGCACGGCTTTACCACCGCACTGACGATCGCCGCCGGGCTGCTGGCCGTCGGCGCCGTCGCCGCGGCGGCCATCCTCCCGGGCCGATCGGCGCCCGCCGAAACGCCGGAAACCCCTGCGGCGGTACCGGTGCCGGACCTCGCCGAGGAGCGGTGAGTTAGGCGAGATGCTCGACGGTGACGGGCTCGATACCCTCGGCCGCGGGCAGGTCGAAGCCGAATACCTGGCCGTAGAAGCTCAATTCGGCGTCCAGCGCCCGGCGAATGTTCTCCGCGCGCCGGAAGCCGTGTTGCTCGCCCTCGAAAACGAGGTAGGCCACCGGAATCCGGCGCGCCCGCAGCGCGTCGACGATCATCTGCGACTGATTGGGCGGCACCACCGGATCCGCGCTGCCCTGCAACACGATCAGGGGCTTGCGGAACCGGTCGACGTGATGAATCGGCGAACGCTCCCGGTAGGCGTCGCGCTCGGCCGGATACTCGCCGATCAGGCGGTCGAGGTATCGACTCTCGAACTTATGGGTGTCGACGGCGAGCGCCTCGAGATCGGCGATGCCGAAATGGTCCGCCCCGGCGGCGAAGGGAGTGTCGGCGCGGGCCAGCGCGGCCAGTGTCGTATAGCCACCGGCGGAGCCGCCCCGGATGGCGAGCCGCCCCGGATCGACCCGGCCGCGTTCACTCAGCCAGCGGGCCGCGGCGACGCAGTCGGCCACGTCCACCACACCCCACGCACCCTCGAGCAGTGCGCGATAGGCGCGGCCGTAACCCGTGGATCCGGCGTAATTGACGTCGACCACGGCGAATCCGCGGCTGGTCCAGTACTGGGTCTGTGGTGTCAGCGCGGGCAGCGCGTGCGAGGTCGGGCCGCCGTGCATGACGACCAGCAGCGGCGGCAGTTCCCCGGCCGGGCCGCCGTAGCGGCTGTTCGCGGGCGGATAGAACAGGGCGTGCGCGGTGCGCGGCGCACCGGTGCGGTCCACCGACGGAAAGGCGATCGGCTCGGGCACCGAGACCGAGGCGGCGTCGAGGCCGATCTCCCGGGGCGCCCGCAGGTTCTCCACTCGTGGTGTGCCACTGCCGAATTCGATGCGGTAGATACCGAGTTCGGTGGTGGGGGTGGCCGCCACGACGACAACGGCGTCCGCGGCGGCGCGCTCGACGGCGGTGATCACGGAGAAGGGTAGGTCGAGGTCGAGGACGGAGCCGTCGGCGCGGCGCAGTCCGAGGCCGTCGTAGCCGTCGCGCCAGCGGGCGAACACGATGCCGCCGTCGGCGAGCACCGTGTAGCGGGCCGACCCCAATTGCCAAGCGGGCATGCCGATCTCGGCGTCCAGCTCGATCACCGGGGTGACCGCGGCGCCGAGCACCCAGCGGTAGAGATTCCACCACCCGCCGCGATCGGACAGGAACAGCAGCGAGCCGTCGGCCTGCCAGCGCGGCTCCAGGACCGACTCGCCCGGCCCGCCGGCTACCACGGTGTCCGCGCCGGTCGCGAGATCGCGCACCCGCAGCACGGTGTCGTCCCACGGCATGGACGGGTGGTCCCACGACACCAGGGCGAGCGCGCTCCCGTCGGGGCTCAGCCGGGGCGCCGCGACGAAGTCGGGTCCGCTCACCAGGACCTCCGGCCGCGACGACCGGTCGGCCGGCAGCCGCACGATCTCGTTGCGCACATCGACCGCGCCGCGTCCGCCGTCCGGATGGCGCTCGCGGACGGCCACGAGGGCGGCGCCCGCGGGATCGAGGTCGCCGTCGCCGTACCGGTCGCCGCGCGGCGTCTCGGGGACCGGGGTCAGCGGGACCGCCGCGCCGCCGGGTTCGAGCCGGTACAGCCGCTGATCGGCCCAGTTGGCGAACCACAGCACGCCGCCGCGGACCCACCAGGCCGCGCCGCCGTATTCGTGCACGGCGGTGCGCGCGTCCATGCCTTCCGGCAGGAGGTCGGTGACGGTGCCGTCGGCGGCGCGGCGCACGATCTGGGTCCGGCCGCCCTCGGTGGGACGACCCTCCGACCAGTAGACGTCGGCGCCGTCCACCCGCACATCCCACAGCCGCACCGCGGCGCTGACGACGAATTCGGAGGTGATGGGTGTCGGCCACGAGCCGAAGGGCAACTCGGTGAGGGTCACCGGGCCAGGTTAGTCGCGCCGCTCGGCGCGGGCACGAGGTGACGGGTGTGGGCGTAGACCGCGGCGTGTACCCGGTCACGGACGCCGAGTTTCGACAACACATGGGAGACATGGGTTTTGACGGTCTGCTCGCCGATGCCGAGCAACTCGGCGATCTCGGGGTTGGTGTGGGCGCGGGCGATCAGCAACAGGATCTCGTGCTCGCGGGTGGTGAGTGCCTCGGCTTCCGGCGCGGGCGGGAAGGGGTCGTCGCCGTGGGCCAGGCGGGTGACCAGGCGACGGGTCAGGCGCGGATCGATCAGGTCGTCCTGGTGTGCGGCCCGGCGGATGGCCGTGACGAGCCGCTCGGCGGGCAGGTCCTTGGTGAGGAATCCGCTGGCGCCGAGACGGACTGCGCGATAGAGGTTTTCGTCGGTGGCGTGCTCGGTGAAGGTGAGCAGCCGGGTGCCGTCGGTGAGGGTCGGGTCGGCGGCGAGGGCGTCGTCCAGGCCGGGAGTGTCCAGATCCAGGACGGCGACATCGGGCCGCAGTCGCCGGAGGTCGGCGGGTGCGGTGGCCGCGCCGACCTCGGCGACGCAGTGCAGGTCGGTCTGGGTCCCGACGACCGCTCGTACGCCGGACCGGAATACGACCTGATCGCCCGCGATCAGCACCGAAATGGTGGAGGTCCGGGCAGTGGGCGGGGGAGCGGTGTCGCATCGGTCGCACGTCGTCGGCTGTCCGGCCACGTCGCCGGGAGACCTTGGCGCGGAGCCGTGTTCGCGCTGGCCCAGCGTGCTGTCGGTGTGCCCCGCGATCGTGGTGTCGGCGTGCGCGCAGCCCGCCGTGAGCATCGTGGCGGTGGCCGCGAGCGCGAGGGAGGACGCCGCCCGGGCCAATAGGCGGCGCGAGGAATTGCTGGCCATGGTCGTCCGACTGTCCCTCCGGTTCAGCGCAGGAAGCCGGTGTAGTTCCTGCTCATCAGTTGGCTCTCGATCTGCTTGATCGTATCCAGGCCGACGCTCACCACGATAAGCGTCGAACTGCCCGCGAACATCAGGCTCTGCGCCGAACCGGTCGCGCCCAGGCCCAGCACCACATTCGGCAGCACCGCGACCATGCCCAGATAGAGCGAGCCGGGCAGCGTGATCCTGCCGAGCACCCGGCTCAGATAGTCGGCCGTCGGCGCGCCGGGGCGGTAGCCCGGGATGAAGCCGCCGAACTTCTTCATCTCGTCCGCGCGCTCCTGCGGGTTGAAGGTGATCGCGACATAGAAGTAGGTGAAGAACAGGATGAGCGCGAAATAGACGGCGATGTACACGGGGCTGCTCGCATCGGCCAGATAGCGTTGCACGATCGCCTGCCATCGGCTCGAACCATGTTGTGCCAGTTGTGATACCAGGTTCGGCAGGTACAGCAGCGAGGACGCGAAGATCACCGGGATCACACCGGCCTGGTTGACCTTCAACGGCAGATACGTCGAGGAGCCGCCGTACATCTTGCGGCCCACCACGCGCTTGGCGTACTGCACCGGAATCCGGCGCTGGCCCTGCTCGACGAAGATCACCGCCACGATCACCAGGAACGCG
>NZ_JARWOP010000258.1 GCF_029868745.1 Nocardia wallacei
CACCGACGCCGCCACCACCACCCTCACCCGCGAATGCGGCATCGAAACCACCGACACCTACCACACCCTCGCCCTCCACATCCCCCCACACCCCGACGAACACAACCCCACCCTCAACCCCCACATCATCGCCCGCCGCAAACTCCGCCGACTCCAAGCCCAACTCGCCACCACCACCCACACCACACCCCTCCACCTCCTCTCCACCGACGGCGGCACCCTCCTCCTCCCCCACACCGAAGAACTCGACGAACTCATCACCGCGCTGTCCCGAGCCGCCCGCGTGCCGATCACCGCGACCGTCGTCACCGGACCCACCCACGCCATTCCCACCGCGGCCGACCAGGCGCACCAACTGCTCGACATGGTCACCCGCCTGCACTCCGAGCCCGGCCTCTACCGCTTCGACGACTTCGCTCTCGAGTACCAGCTCACCCGCCCCGGGCCTGGCCGCGAATATCTCGGGTCCATCCTCGAACCCCTCGACCACCACGCCGAACTCCTGCAAACTCTCCGAACCCACATCGCGCACAATCTCAATCGGCAGAAGACCGCCCGACTTCTCCACGTGCACACCAACACCGTGGACTATCGCCTCAAGCGCATCGCGCAACTCACAGGCTTCGACCCCACCCAGGCCAGCGGACTCTGGTATCTCCGCTCCGCACTCGTCGCCCGCAGTTACGGCGACTGACGACCGGCGTTATTGCACCCGTCCGGAATCGGGTTTCAAGCGACCGGCCGCCACCAGAGTGTGATAAGCGGCGCGCTTGCGCGGACATTCCTCGCGCCGGCAGGAACGGTGCCGCTGCATGGCCAGATGCGCGTCGCTCACCGACATCGGCTCGTCCGGGGCCTCGTGCGGCCAGCCGATCGGCCATACGGACACGTCCATTGTGTCTCCTCGGGAAACGGGCGTCGCCGGCGCATCGTCGAATTCGGCGTCTCCGGGGTGCCACGGCCACCGGCCCTGCCACAGCGCGGCGGCCGACAAGGCCAGCACCGAGCCGCACACCATCGCGACCATCACCACCGCCGTCACCACGGACTCCTGCACTCACGCACGGTCAGTCGTCGTCCAGCCCGGCGGACAGGTATGCCACCGCGGCGAGCCACCGCCCACACGTGACCGCGTGCTCGGCGTGCAGAATCCGGCGCGCCATCGCGTCGGTGAATTCCGGCGCGGGGCAGGCCATTTCCTCGTCCGAACAGCAAGGCGCCGAACACCTTCGCGTGGTAGTCGGCATGCGACTTCCCCTCCACCGAGACGCTGTCGAGCCCTGCCGACGACGCCCGCTAAATACTTGCATTGTGATACTGTGAACGTGATAGATGCTAGCGTGATTATCACAATAGCGAAAGAGGCTGGGGCGGAAGGGGTTCAGGCGTCTCGGTTCGCCGGCACGCCGACCGGCATGGGTACACGATTACGCACGGCGCGAAAACTGTTGCTGGGCCGCGAGATCGAGCACATGATCAATACGGCGGCGGTCAGTCAGAGCGAGGCCGCCAAAATCATCGAGACCAGTCAGAGCCGAATCGCCATGCTTACCAACGGCGTCGGCTCGATTACTGTCGGCGACCTGGAGCGGTTGGCCACAGAACTGGGTTTCACCGATCCCGGTTACCTCGAGGCCCTCAAGGAACTGCGCCGCGACAATCACAAGCGCGGTTTCTGGAACTCCGGATACCGCCGCGCCTATATCGAAGACCTCCGCCTGCTGGTCGATCTGGAGGCGCACGCCAGCCTGCTGCGCGTCGCGGAGGCGGAGATCATGCCCGGATTGGTGCAGTGCGAGTCCTACATCCGCGCCCTGCACGAGCCCGAGCAACCCAGCGAGTCCGGCCTCGAGCAGATCACCATCGAGGATTCGGTCCAGGCGCGCCTGGCGCGGCAGGAGATCCTGCTCGGGCCGCGACCGCCGCAGTTCCGGGCGATCCTGTCCGAATCGTGCCTGCGCCGCGAATACGGCGGCCGCACAGTCATGTTGGAGCAGCTCGAGCATCTGCTGACGCTGTCCAAACGATCCAACATCCTCATTCAGGTGTTGCCGTTCACCGTGACGACCCACGGCGCCGGCATGGAGGACCGCTTCACCCTGGTCCGGGTCCCGTCGCCGGGCGCCGCCGGGGATCTGGACATGGCGATCGCGGAGAGCCAGGGCGATATTCGCTACATCGATGACAAGCCGGCGGTGACCGCCCGGGAAACGGTGTGGACGCGACTGTCCGCCGCGGCCCTGAGCGCCGAGGACTCCCGCAGCTTCATCGAGCACATCGCGCGGTCGTTCCGCCGCAAGACATTCACCACGTGACGAGTCGTCCGTAAACACAACGAGTAATGGGGGTTGTCATGAGCGACTTCGAATCCCGCGAGATCGACGCCAGCCGGCCGTCGGCCGCCCGGATGTACCACTACTACCTGTCGGGCGAGGCCGTGTTCGACGTCGACAAGATCTTCGGCGAGCGCATCTTCCAGGTCTTCCCTTACGCCGACACCTGGGCCCACCACAACCGCGAGTTCCTGCAGCGCGCCATCAAATTCATGGTGGCGCAAGGCATTCGGCAGTTCCTCGACATCGGCTCCGGGCTGCCGACGGTCGGCAACACCCACGAGGTGGTCGGCGCGACCGTGCCCGACGCCCGGGTGGTGTACGTCGACAACGACATGGAGGCGGTCAACCGCGCCCACGACCTGCTACTACGGCAGCAGATCCTGGATCGCACCGCCATCGTCGAGGCCGATCTGCGTTGCCCCGACATCATTTTCGATCATCCGGAGACTCGGCGCCTGATCGATTTCGACGAGCCGCTTGGGCTGCTCATCGTCAGCGTGTGGCCGTTCGTCCCCGACAGCGACGGTCCCTACGAGCTGATGCGGCAACTGCGGCAACGCATTCCGGCCGGAAGCTATGTCGCCATGAGTCACAGCTCGCTGCAGGACGCCGATCCGGAACTCAAGGAGCGCATCGGCGAACTCGTGGAGTTGTACCGCAACACCTCCGACCCGGCCATCCCCCGCAACCGCGACGATTTCGCCGCCTTCTTCGACGGTCTCGAGCTCGTCGAACCCGGTGTCGTCTACGCGCCGGACTGGCGGCCCGAGCGGCCGGTCGATCCGCAAGATCCGGCACGGCCGTGTAATTTCGCGGCGGTTGGCTATAAGCCATAGGTATACCCGCAGTCGCACGGGCATCCGCTTCGCGCGTCTGCAGCTTTACTCTGTAGAAAGGGCACCACCAATGACGCTGCTACCCACCTTCACCGCGGGTGAGTTCCGCAAGGCGAGCGCCAGCTCACCCAACCAGAACTGCGTGCGCGTCGCGCGCAAGCAGGGTTGGACCGCGGTCTGGGACGACAAGCGCGCCACCGACCACACCACTCCGGCCACGGCCCTGCCGGTCGAGGAGTTGCTGCTGTTCACCGATGAACAGTTCGACGCCCTTCAGGACACCGTGCGCGGCACCGGCGCCCGCTCGCCGCTCGCGGTCACCCACCGCGCCGACGGACGGTACGTCTTCCGCGCCGCCACACCACAACCGGTGGACGGCGTCGAGCTCGTCTTCGACCAGGACGAACTCGACGCCTTCCACCACGGGGTGCGCAACCACGAATTCGACCACGCCTGACGCGACCGAAAACCATCCACGTTCGTATCAGGGATCACGCGTATCCACGGCTGGTGCCCGCCCCGCGCGGGCACTGTGCCCGGTCCCCCTGCGACCGTAGAAGCAACAACCTTGCGCACCGACAACATTAAGTCCCGATGTCGGCCGGCGCATCCCCGGATGGACAACTCACGAACCACCGGGTCCACGATTGGGGCGCTGTCACAAGGCGATCCGCGCCGTGGCGGCCGCGGCCGACTCGATCAGTTCGGCTCGTCCAGGCGCACCCGCACGCTCACCCGGCCGCGCTCGTCGCGGCTGCTCACGGCGTGCCCGTGCCGGTCGACGCCGGCGAGGTGCAGGGTGATCGGCCCGCCCTCGCCCAGGAAGTTCCGCCACCAACTCTTCTTGTCCGGCATGGCGACCCCGATGACGTACTCGTCCCCCACCCGCCGATAGTTCACCGGCGTACTGAACGTCTTCCCGGACTTGCGCCCCACATACGTGATGGTCACGAAGCTCTTACCCAGCAACGGCCCGACAACGGGCGCCTCGGTCAACGCCACCACACCGGCATTGAACCCCCGCACCACCCTGCCCAGCACCGAATTCGAATCCACAGCTGCCTCCAGGCGAATCACACCGACACTCCGACACCCGCCACCCTAGCGCGCCCCACCACCCACCCCCGGCGTACGCGCCACTGGCGAGGCCTGGGTTGGAAGACGGTGCCCCGCAGGCTGTCTCGGGGGTCGTTGGCTTTCGGTCATTTTCTGGACCGGTGTGGACCCGGCGGAGCACACTTTAGGGGTGACGTTCGGCGGTGACGGCCGGATGCGGGGTGAGGGACAGGGGCCTATGAGAATCCGCCCGCGGCAACAACTATTGGATCTGTGGCGGGCGGTGCTCGACTGCTCGTACCGCGACGAGAAGTGGAGCTGGGGCGGGCGCGACGGCGCCAATTCGATCAGCGACGCCGAACAGCTACTGTGCCTGCTGTATCCGGCGACGGAGATCGAGGCGTTCGCGCTGGATCAGCCCGACGATATCGCGGACGACGTGAAGGCCGCGCTCGCTCCCTTCGGCGAGGAAGGCCGTATCGGTGGCGTCCTGGTGGGGCTGCTCGAGGACTATCTCGCTCGCTACACCGGCGCCGACGGTCGGCCGATCTTCGCCGCCGGCGGATACCTGCACAGCGCGGACGAGACGCCGCCCACCGACGCCCAGTTGGACATCGAGGTCGTCGATTCGTACTCGATGTCGCTGAGCCTGTGCATCGCGGCGCTGCGTTTCCTGCGCGGCTTCCAGCGGTCCGTCAGCGCCGAGGTCCAGTTGGAGGCGCGCCGGTTGCGGGAGCGGATCCCGCTGGTGATGGAGCGGGTCGGCGCGCGGCTCACCAGCGCGATGGCGGGCCTGGTGCGCAGCTTCGTCATTCACACCCCGGATCCGAAATCGCCTGCCGGGCAGACCATCCTGGAGATGATCAACCAGAGCGCCGCGCCCGACGACGAGGTCATCAGGCAGCTGTCCGCGCGGCTGGAGCGGCTGCGCGTGCAGGCCGCCAACGAGGTCAGGCTGGGCCGGACCACCGATATCGATGTCGCGGACGAGACGCGGCTGTTCGAATGCGGCTGGAGCTGGGGCATCGTCCGGGGAGCCGAGGCGGTGACCTTCGTCCCCGGCCGGATCGGCACCGTTCCCGGTTACGCCGAGCCGCGCCCCTACCTCTACTTCACCGCGGTAGCTCTCGACGGCATCATCGACTTGTCGTCGCAACGCATCCGCGAGCTGGATCTGCTGACCGACGAACAGCGCACACTCGCCGACGCGCTGCAATTGCGCTTCGAGCTGACCCGGAACTACTGGTCCGCGGTAGCGCGTTTCGACAGCCGTCGCTGGCCGCTGGAGGACATTCCCTGGCGTACCACCGACGGCGAGGAGTCGGAGTATTCGAGCCTGGTGGTCACCGCCATGCTCATCCAGGATCTGATCTACCGCGACAGCACCGAAGATCTGACCCGCGCGGTGGCCGTATTCGATCAGCTCGCCCGGCGCGGCCGCATCACCAGCCGGGTCACCACCGCCGACCCCGCCGCGATCCTGCACCATCCCGGCGTCCGGCTGCGGCTCACCGGCAGCGACGAGATCTGCGACGGACCCCGGTTGCATTGGCACGTACCGGATTTCGTGACGATGATGCTGAAACGCTGCCTGCAGGCTGCGCATCTGCGCACCGAGGTCGACACCCGGGACCGGCTGATGGCGCTGGCCGAATCGGCCATGGACAACCTCGACGGACGGGCGCTGCGTCACGGTCCCGCCGCCGGGCTGTGGGACGACCCGGGCCGGTTGCTGGATTCCGCGGAGATCGTCGCTGACGGCCCCTCCTGGTTTCTCACCGAGCGGGTGATGGAATGCCTGGTGCTCGCCTATCGCGCCTATCAGGAACCGCCGTTGTCCTCGCCGACGACGATCGCGCGCGCGGTGGATCTGCTGAGCGAGGCCGAACGTCTGCTGAACCAGGAGGAGCTCGAGGTCGCGGGCGACGACCTCTCCCCGGCCCGCGCCGCCGTGGACCGTATCCGGCAATCACTGGACCGGGCGCGACACGTGCTGCGCGACCGCCCCGGCACCGCGTGCAGCCTGGCCACCCAGGCGTTGATCCAGCTGGACGAACTGGTGTACGCGCGCCAGGACGCCACGCGGTGAGGAGGCGGCGTGCTGGTGTTCTCCACTTCCGACAAGGGCGGTACCGGACGCTCGGTGACCAGTTGCAATATCGCGTACCGGCTGACCTTGTCCGGGCGCAGTGTGGCCTACGTGGACTTCGACTTCGGTTCCCCCACCGCGGGCGCGCTGTTCGAGATCGGCGCCGTCGGGAACGGCGTGCGCGGCGGCGGGCTGCACTCGTACCTGCTCGGTGAGCACGGCACCGTCACCCGTATCGACGTCGGAACCGCGACCGACCGAGCGCGGTTGCGGCGCACCGGATCTCGTTTCGGACGCCTGGTATTGCTGCCCGGCGACGAGGGCGGCGGCGAATTCCTCGGTTGCGACGACGCGGTGGTCGACCGGTGCGCGGAGTTGCTGCTGACGCTCCAGCAGGAGTTCCACGTGGTGATGGTGGATCTCAGCGCCGGACGGTCGGCCGCGCTCGACATCGCCCTGCGGGCCACGGCTCTGCCGCAGCTGCGGCGGCGGACCACACGCTGGCTGATCTTCCATCGCTGGACCCGTCAGCACATCCTGGCGGCGGCCGGGCTGGTGCACGGGCCGCACGGACTGCTGCAGACGGGCACCGAGTGGGGACACGATCGAGACGACCTGCTCGGCTCGCTCCGCTATGTCCGCACTGCCGTCTCGGTCACCAATTCTCCCGTCACCGCCCAGCGTGCCGCCCAGTCGGCGTGGTTGCAGGAGCAGGACGCCGCGCTGCGCCGGCTCGCCACCGCACACCGGCTCGGCACCACGGCGCTGCTCGGCGCGACCCCGATGGAGCCCGTGCTGCACTGGCGCGAACAGCTCATTCTCGACAGCGACGTCAACGCCCAGATCGCCAATGCCGAGACGGCGGCGGCCTACACGGACCTGGCGCGCCGACTGGTGGATAACGCCACCTGGGAAAGGCTCTAGACGCCATGCAGGGATACAGTGAAGCGGCCGAGCGACCGCCGTGCGCGCCGATTCCGTTGTCACACTTGTCGATCGAGGTCGGGCACTTCGGCCCCGGCGAGATCCTCGACGATATCGGACGGGTGCGGTCGGAGCTCCGCGGCCTGGTCCCGCTGGTGTCGGCGTTCGCCGAGTCGGCCCGCAGTCGGTTCGGTGCGGGCGCCCGGGTCAGCACGTGCTACCTGATCGATGATTGTCTCCAGCCCGACACCGATCCGGCGCAGGTCGTGGGCCGGCTGTTGTCGGCCGCCGCCGAGAGTGGCCTGGCCATCGACTATCTGGCGCGCCGGTCCGCGTGTCGGCGGACTTCCCGATTCGTCGACGGTGTGCCGGTCGGTGCACCGATCCCGCTGGCGGAGATGGTCGCCGCCTGCCTCGTCGCCGAGCCGACGCCACCCGACAACGGCGGCCGCCCGCCCACCGCCCGCACCGGGTGGCTGTGCAACGGCCGCCGTTCCTCGGAACATGATGCGGCACAAGCGATGCGCGGGCGGGCCTACCGGCCGCCGGAGGAGTTCGGCCGACGCGAGCACTCCGTCTTCCTGGACGTACAACTGTGGAGCACCCAGGTCGTGGGCGGCGCGACGGAGACGCGATGGTCCGCCCCGTTGCTGTCCGCCGTCTGGCAGTTGCTGCGGCTTGGGCTGCTGCGCTATCACGGTGCGGCCGTGGTGGATCCGCAACCGTGGCGGGACGAGTCGTGGCCGCGGCGCTGGCACGATGTGCCGCCGGTAGTACAACTCGCCCCGGACGCCGCGCCGTTCGCCGCCTACCAGGCCCTGTCGATGCTGCCGAAGCGCTACCTCGGCGAAGAGCACGCCGTCCGGCTGGTGCTCGATCACCTCGACCTGGACGACGACGTGGTGGAGCAGACCATTGCCCGCGGGTCGGAGGAGGCGGTGCCGGTGCCGCGCCGGGTCAGCGACCGGTTGTCCGTGCTGCTGCTCGATGGTTCCTGACATGCCCGAACCCCTGGTCGTGCTGGGTGAGATTCGAACGTGCCTGTTGCCCTCGGCCAAAGCGTTCACGCCGGAAGAGACGGGTGAATTGCTCGCGCTGCTCCCCGGCCGCACGGTGCGCCGACGGGAACGGCCGGGCGCTCTCGCCGTGTCGCCGACCACCGCGGTCGGCGTGGATTGCGATCTGCGGCTGGGTGAGGACGTGGTGCGCGTCGTCGGCACAGTGGCGGTCGCCGTGGCTCTGTCGGGTGGCCGAATACTGCAGTGCTCCAGCCACACTCGGGTCGTGCGGGCTGCCGAGCGGCGTCGTCGGCCCTGGTCGTACTACCTCGATCGCAGGGGCGTCACCGAGGTCATCGGCCGTCTGTCCGTTCCCGATCGCGACACGGCCACAACCGCATTGGTCGACGGCTATCTCACGGGCCCGCGCGGCAACACGGTGCTGGACCTGGCTTCCATCAGCGAACGGCTGCTGGCCCGCCTCCGCGCCGATCCCCGGCTGGACCAGAAACCTCCGGTGCAGGCGGGCACGACACGGCTGCGCTGGACCGCACGGATCGGCGGCAGCGCCGGGCCGGTGGCGGCAGTGCGTCTGGACGACGTCCGCACGCGCTCGGTCCGGCTGACCGTGCGCCACGAGAGCGAACTGGAAGCGGCACAACGGTTCTGCGAGGACTTGGCGATCCACGACTGGTTGCTGACCGTGCTCGCCGATGCTCTCGACGAGGCGGACCGGTTCGCCACGCACAGCAGCGAGCGAACGAATCTCCTCACCGCGCTGCTCGAACACCTGCCCGGCCTGTGGATGCCCGGCGCTCACACGCCCCCGCCGCTGCGCGCACTGTGGCGCGATCTCCACGCCGACCCCGGCCTCTCCCGGCAGTGGAACCTCCTCGTCGCCCGGCTGCGTGACAGCATCGCGGTCGAGACGCTGAACACCTTGCGGCACAGGACCTTCGAGTCGGACTGGTGATCAGCCGTGCAGCCGGTACTCGAAGACATCGCGTGGTTCGCCGGGGCCGAAGTAACGGTCGTCGTGTTCGACGAATTCGAAACCGGCCTGCTTGAACAGATTGGTGGCCGGATGGTTGTCCGGGCGCACGGTCAGGTACATGACCTCGGTGCCGAGGGCCCGGCAGGCTTGCAGGGCGCGGTCGAGCAGGCCGCGGCCGTAACCGAGGCCCTGATGAGCCTTGTGCACGGCGAAGGTGAACAGCAGGGCGCGATGGGATTCGGCCAGCGTGAGCGCGTAGCCGACCGTCACGCCCTCCAATTCGGCGACCAGCCATTCGGATCCGTGCAGGTCGAACAGCTGGCGCAGCATCAGGTACAGGTACGGGGCGTCGAAGACGTCCGACTCGATGGCCGCGACGTGCTCGAGATCCGAGAAGCGGGCAGCCCGATATTCCGGCTGCGGTGCCGTAGCCATGTATAAGGCCCCCCGTCATCACCCGCATTGACACTTCGAGTAATTCCATGATGCAACGTGTCGGGCCATAACCTCGAATACCGACCGGTGCGCATGCCGAAGACGAGGCGATCAAGCGCTCGGACAAGCCATTTCGGCCCGCGCCTGGCCGCCCCACAGTGACGGCCAGGTTTCCGGATCAAGACAGTTTCAGTCCCCGGCCGATGATCTCCTTCATGATCTCGGTGGTGCCGCCGTAAATGGTCTGGACGCGAGCGTCCATGTACGCCTTGGCAATCGGGTATTCGCGCATGTAGCCGTAGCCGCCGTGTAGTTGCAGGCATTTGCTGATGAGGTCGAGTTGTTCCTCGGTGCTCCACCATTTGGCCATGGCGGCTTCCTCGACGGTCAGCTTCTCCTGGTTCAGCAGTTCGATGCAGCGGTCGACGAACACCCGGACCGCGGTGGTCTTGGTGGCCAGTTCCGCCAGCACGAAACGCGTATTCTGCTGCGCGCCGATCGGTTTGCCGAAGGCCTTGCGGTCGCGCACGTACTGGCAGGTGAGATCCAGCACGCCCTCCATGGCGGCGGCGGCCATAACGGCGATGGACAGGCGCTCCTGCGGCAGGTTCTGCATCAGGTGGATGAAGCCCTGGCCCTCGGTGCCGAGCAGGTTCTTGCCGGGCACCCGGACGTCGGTGAAGCTCAGCTCGGCGGTGTCCTGTGCCTTCAGGCCGATCTTGTCCAGGTTGCGGCCGCGCTCGAAGCCGGGCATGCCGCGCTCGACGACCAGCAGCGAGAACCCCATCGCCCCCTTCTCCGGATCGGTCTGCGCGACCACGATCACGATGTCGGAGTTGATGCCGTTGGTGATGAAGGTCTTGGCGCCGTTGAGGATCCAGTCGTCACCGTCGCGGACCGCGCGGGTCTTGATACCTTGCAGATCCGAACCCGTGCCGGGCTCGGTCATCGCGATGGCGGTGATGATCTCACCGGAGCAGAAGCCCGGCAGCCACCGCTGCTTCTGCTCGTCGTTCGCCAGCTCCAGCAGGTACGGCGCGATCACGTCGTTGTGCAGGGTGAAGCCCAGACCCGAGTACTGGCCGCGGGTGGTCTCCTCGGTGAGGATGGCGTTGTAGCGGAAGTCCTTCACGCCCCCGCCGCCGAACTCCTCCGGCACCGCCATGCCGAGGAATCCTTGCTTGCCTGCCTCCAGCCAGACCTCGCGGTCGACGACGCCCTGCTCTTCCCACTTCGCATGATTCGGCGCGACATGCTGGTCGAGAAACTTTCGGTACGACTCCCGGAACAGATCGTGCTCCGGTTCGAAAAGGGTGCGCTCCACCGCCAACCTCCTAATGCCACATCGGCGTCATCGCCTCCCCCATACGGTACCCGGAAGTCGAATCACGGTTCACTTCGATCCCCAAAAAACCGGTCCGAACAGCACTACCTGCGGGAAGGCCGCCGAGCGGGCTGACATGAACCCCCGTAAACCTGGCTAGAGTCCGAGCGCACCGCGGGCACGGCCCCACAGCGTGCGGCCCCGGTCCTTGTCGCGCTCGGCGAGCAGGAAGGTCAGCTCCTCTTCCAGCGCCTTGCGCACCACCGCCTGTAGTTCCTCGGCGGCCGCGTCGAGATCGTCGGCGTCGGCCCAGGGGGTGGTCTCGATCGGCGTGCCGGCGGAGTAGTAGAACCGCTCCGGCTTCGGGATCCACGTCGGCCCGAAGCCCGTCACCAGGGGCGGGGTGAGGTTCGGCGGCAATCCGAGCGCCTGCACCAGCGTCCGGAGCGGGCGCAGCGCCGCGCCCTGACCGTCGAGGAGGATGTCGAACGCGTCGTCCGCGCCGACCATGGCCAGCGGGACGATCGGCGCACCGGTTTCGATCGCCATCCGCGCGAACCCGGTGCGGCCCGCCCACTTCAGCACGTACTTCTCGCCCTTGCGGCGCACGGCTTCCCGGCCGCCGCCGGGAAACACCAGCAGCATCTCGCCCTGCTCGAGCAGTGCCCGGCAGTTGGCCCGGTTGCCGCGCACGCAACCCACGCGGTGCAGCGCGTGCCGCACGCCGGGGACGGTGATCAGAACGTTCTCCGCCAGCCCGCGCACCAGCCGCCCGCGGGTGCGCGCGATCTCCGGCCACAGCAGCGGGGTGTCGATGCCGAGGAAATTGTGATTCCCCACCAACAGCACCGGCCCGTCGGCCGGGATGTTGTCCAGGCCGTGGAACACCGGGCTCACCCAGGCCCGCATCGGCGCGGTCAGCGCGTCGAAGGCGCGGATATCGCTGTCGCGCAACGGTATTCGCAGCGGAGCGCCATCGGATAAGGCGCCCGCGAGCCCCGGCGGGACGCACGGATCGTCGGCCAAGAGAACCCTCCCTGTGACTCAGCCGGGCAGGTGCGCCGTCCCCGCGTGCGCGTAATCCGACAGCACCGCCGCCAGCGCGGCGGGCACGCGCGCCCGGATCCGGGTGCCGCCCTCCTCGTGCTGGGAGTCGAGCAGACGGCCGTCGGCGTGGATGCGGGCGAGCAGGTCGCCGCGGGTGTACGGCAGCAGCACGCTCACTTCCACGTCCAGCGCGCCGAGCACCTCGGCCAGCCGGTCGCGCAGCTCCGTCAGTCCCGCGCCGGTGCGTGCCGACACGAACACGGCCTGGGGCAGCTGGGCGCGCAGCTGCGCCAGCTCACCGGGCTCCAGCGCGTCGATCTTGTTGACCACCAACAGTTCCGGCGGGCTGATCGCGTTCGACTCCCGCAGCACGTCGGTGATCACCTCGCGCACGGCCTTGATCTGACCGGCCGGCAGCGGGTCCGAACCGTCGACCACATGCAGCAGCAGATCGGCGCCCGTCACCTCCTCCAGCGTCGAGCGGAATGCCTCCACCAGCTGGGTGGGCAGGTGCCGGACGAAGCCGACGGTGTCGGTGAACACCACCTCGCGGCCGTCCTCGAGGGCGGCCCGGCGGGTGGTCGGGTCCAGGGTGGCGAATAGCGCGTCCTGCACGAGGATGCCCGCGCCGGTGAGCGCGTTCATCAGGCTGGATTTCCCGGCATTGGTGTAGCCGACGATCGCGACCGCCGGGACGCCGCTGGAGGTGCGCCGCGCGCGCTTGGTGTCGCGGGCGGTCTTCATCTCCTTGATCTCGCGGCGCAGTTTGGACATGCGCTCGCGGATGCGGCGGCGGTCGGTCTCGATCTTCGTCTCACCGGGACCGCGGGTGCCCACGCCGCCGCCGGCGCCACCGGCCCGGCCGCCTGCCTGCCGGGACATCGACTCGCCCCAGCCGCGCAGCCGCGGCAGCATGTATTCCATCTGCGCCAGCGACACCTGTGCCTTGCCCTCGCGAGAGGTGGCGTGCTGGGCGAAGATGTCCAGGATCAGCGCGGTGCGGTCGATGACCTTGACCTTGACGACCTTCTCCAGCGCGGTCAGCTGCGCGGGGGTCAGCTCACCGTCGCAGATCACGGTGTCGGCGCCGGTCTCGAGCACGACAGCGCGCAGTTCCTCGGCCTTGCCGGAGCCGATGTAGGTGGCGGGGTCGGGCTTGTCGCGACGCTGGATCAGCGCCTCGAGCACCTCCGAACCCGCGGTCTCGGCGAGCGCGGCGAGTTCGCTCATGCTCGCATCGGCCTGCGCCGCGCTGCCCTCGGTCCAGACGCCGACCAGCACGACGCGCTCCAGGCGCAGCTGGCGGTACTCGACCTCGGTGATGTCGGCGAGTTCGGTGGACAGCCCGGCGACGCGGCGCAATGCGCTGCGGTCCTCGAGTTGCAGTTCGCCGACCGTCGGATCGGAAGCCCAGCCGTCGCGGGCCTCATCGGTGTCGTCGAGCTCCTCGATCGGGGTGAACTCGTACGTTTCTGGTTTTCTCATACACCTCCATGCTCCCACGACTCAACGGACCCGCGCACGTCAGTTATTCCGGGGGCCTATCGGCTGCCCGCGTGGGCGCGATCGCGCGGTCAGGCCCCGTACCACCAGTCCGCGGCCAGGTGGCCGGACGCGACGAGTTCCGAGGGACCGCGCAGCCACGCGGATCCACCGTCGAAGGCGACGACAACCGCGCCGCCGGGCACCCGCACCCGCACCTCGCCGCGCTCGCTGTCGAGCGCGAAACCCTGGCGGGACAGCGCGGCGGCCGCCGCCGCGACGGTCCCCGTGCCGCACGAGCGGGTCTCGCCGACTCCGCGCTCGTAGACCCGCATGTCCACCGCGCCCGTGGCGTCCAGCGCGGTGAGGATCTCGATATTCACGCCGTGCGGGAACAGCTCAGGGTCGAACCCGGGCGGCACGCCGAGGTCCAGCTTCGCCAGCGCGTCGGCCGTCGACTCCGCATCCACGCAGGCCAGATGCGGATTACCGACGTCGATGCCGAGCCCGCGCAGCGCGTGGCCGCCGATCGTGGCGGTGGATTCACCCAGCACCCGCACCGGCCCCATCGCGACGGTGACCTCGCCGTGCACGGGGCCGGCCGCGTGCACGGTGACCGGGCGGGCGCCGGCGCGGCTGCCGACGACGAACTCGGTGCGCGTGTCCAGCCCGGTCGCCACCACGTAGTGGGCGAACACTCGCACGCCGTTGCCGCACATCTCGGCGAGGGAACCGTCGGCGTTGCGGTAGTCCATGAACCAGTCGCCGGGGGCGACGTCCTCGGGCAGTTCGGTCAGCACGCCGTTCGCGACCAGGGCTCCGGCGCGCGCGACCCGGAGCACCCCGTCGGCGCCGATCCCGCGCTGCCGGTCGCACAGGGCGGCCACCCGCTCGGCGGGCAGATCCAGGCGGGCGTCCGGGTCGGGCAGCACGACGAAATCGTTCTGGGTGCCGTGCCCCTTCGCGAACGCGACGCCGTCCCGCGGTTCGATCTGCTCGGTCATCTTCATGGTCCTCACGCCAACATCCGGCACCGCCGGAACATTTCGTACGGGGCGATCGATCCCGCGCACGATACCGCGGCGCGACTGCTGGCCGGCGAGGTGGCATGCGCTCGGTATGCGGCTACCGAGGGTCACCGTTGTGGCTGCTGGGCGCTGTCTTGCCGCCGCGTGTTTCGGCGGACACGCGAGCCAGGGCGGTGGTCGTCAGGTCCGGGTCGGCGCCGTCCAGCCAGTGGACCCTAGGGTCGCGGCGGAACCACGAACGCTGGCGGCGCACGTAGCGGCGAGTGCCGAAATAGGTTTGCTCTCGCGCCTGCTCGAGGTCGCACTCACCGTCGAGATGGGCCAGCACCTGGGCGTATCCGAGGGCGCGCCGGGCGGTCTGGCCCTCCCGCAAGCCGCGATCGATGAGACCGCGTACCTCGTCGACCAAGCCGCGGTCGAACATCGTCGCCGTCCGGGTCTCGATCCGGGCATCGAGTTCGGCGGTCTCCCGGTCGATGCCGAGAATGGTTGTGCCCCAACGTGGTTCGCCGATCCGCGGCTGGGAGGCGGCGAACGGGCGTCCGGTCAGTTCGACCACTTCCAGCGCGCGCACCAAGCGGCGGCCGTCGGTGGGCAGGATGGTCGCGGCCGCCACCGGGTCGGCGGTGCGCAGCGCGGCGTGCACCGCCTCGACGCCGCCGTCGGCCAGCACCGCCTCCCATTTCGCCCGCACCCGCGGGTCGGTGGCGGGGAACTCCCACTGATCCAGCAACGCCTGCACGTACATCATCGAGCCGCCCACGATCACCGGTGTGCGGCCGCGCGCCCGGATCGCCTCCACATCGTCGGCGGCCGCGGCCTGATACGTTGCGACCGTGGCGGTTTCGGTCACCTCCAGGACATCGAGCTGATGGTGCGGGATGCCGCGGCGCTGTGCCACCGGCAGTTTCGCGGTGCCGATGTCCATGCCGCGGTACAGCTGCATGGCGTCGATGTTGACGATCTCGCCGTCGAGGCGCTGCGCCAGATCCAGCGCCAGCTCGGATTTTCCGGTGGCGGTGGGGCCGACCACGGCGATCGGGGTCGTCACGACCGAGACCCCGGGCGCCACACGCTCACCTGGTAGCCCACGCCGAAAGGCGCCGCGCGGTAAAGGGTTTCGACCTCGGGTGCGGACTCGTCGACGTCGAACAGCCCGGCCAGGACCTGGAACGCGGCCCGCCCGGACACGTCGAGTTCCGCGCACAGACGCTCGTCCAGCGCGGCCAGCCCCGACCGGTCCCCCGCCGCCAGGGCGCGGTCGATGCCCTCCTGTACGCCTTCGGCGCGGGGGTCGAGATAGCCGGGCGCGCGCGTCGACAGCGTGGCCGCGCCGTCGGCGACCACCAGCACGCCGCGGTCTTCCGGGCTCGCGTCCAATTCGCGACGCAGTTTCGCACCGGCCTCCGCGCAGTACTGCGGATCGGCGCGCGTGTCCACGATCCGCGCCTCCGCCACCGCGTTCGGCGCCACTTCCCCGCGCAGCCAGCCGCCGATCAACGCGGGCAACGACAGCTCGGGGTCGGCCGGTCCGGCAGCCGGGACCGTCGCCGCGTCCGACAGCCCGACGCGCACGTCCACGCCGTATCCGCCGAAGGTCCCCGCCGCGTCCGCATCGAGGACCGCCTCCGCCTCGCCCGTCCCGACCACGGTCCACCGGGTTGCGCGCGCCGCCAATATCCGCCCGGCCGCCAGCACCGCCGCCCGCAACGCCGGCACCTCCGCGGCCGGATGCCCGGCATCGGCCACCGGCGTCCCCCCGCACAACGAGGGAACCAGCACGGGTGGCGACGGAATCAGCACAGCGACGCGAAACACGCGTCCACCGTAGCGGCCGTGCCTCCCACCCCGGCGCGACACCGGCGTTCCGGCTCGCGCGACGCGAACATCGGGTGCGGTTCGCCGGTCCGGACGGGTCCGACCTCGCCTACCCCCGTGGACGAGGCCGCGGCGGACACGGCATCGGCAAACAGCTCGCACGCGGTGCACCGAGCAGCGGTGCGGCGCCGCCGACCGGCCGCGTAGGTGTCGCGACCGGCGCAGGCACGGAGCCGATGGCGACGCGAAGCCACACACCGTAACGCGGGCCGGAGCGCACGGCAACCGCTCGAGTCGCGCCACCGCCGGCAAGACCCGGCAAATCCTCCGGCTGCCTGGTTGAATGGGGTGAGCTAGGGCGTAACCAGGCAGCCGTGACGCGCGGCAGGGACGAGGAGCGATGACCGAGAACAGCGGAACCGAGAAGGCTACCCATCCGGACACCGGCACGGCGCAGCGGTCCAGCGACTCCGTCGCGAAGCGGCCCACGCCCGCCGACGCGGCCAAGCCCGCCGCCACACCGCGGCGACCCGGCGTGCCGAAGCCCGGATCACGGAAACCGGAGTCCCCCAAGCCGCATGCGATCAAACCCGCCCCGGGCCCCGCGCAGGAGCACCCGCATCCTGTCGTGGTGCCGACGGTGAGCGATCCCAGCAGGTGGGGCCGGGTCGACGAGGACGGCACCGCCTGGGTGCGGACCGCCGACGGCGAGCGCGTCGTGGGTTCCTGGCAGGCCGGCGACGCGGCCGAGGGCCTGGCCCACTTCGGTCGCCGGTTCGACGATCTCGCCACCGAGGTCGCGCTGCTGGAGGCGCGGCTGGCGGCTGGCACCGACGCTCGCAAGACGAAGGCGGCCGCCCTCGCGCTTGCCGAAACGTTGCCGACCGCGTCGGTCATCGGCGATGTCGACGGGCTGGCCCGGCGTCTGCAGGCGATCATCGAGCACTCCGACGAGGCGGCAGCGCACGCCAAGGAGGAAAAGGAACGCACCCGCCACGAGCAGACCGAGCGCAAGGAGGCGCTGTGCGCGGAGGCCGAGCAGATCGCCACCGACTCCACCCAGTGGAAGGCCGCCGGTGACCGGCTGCGCGAGATCCTCGACGAGTGGAAGACGATCCGCGGCGTGGACCGCAAGGTCGACGACGCGCTGTGGCGGCGGTTCTCCAAGGCTCGCGAGGCCTTCAACCGCCGGCGCGGCGCGCACTTCGCCGAACTGGACCGGGAACGCGCGGCGGCCAAGACACGCAAGGAGGATCTGTGCGTGCGGGCCGAGGAGTTGTCCGACTCCACCGACTGGGCCGGTACCGCCGCGGTGTTCCGCGAGCTGCTGAACGAATGGAAATCCGCGGGCCGCGCCCCCCGTGAGGCCGACGAGCAGCTGTGGCGGCGGTTCAAGAGCGCGCAGGACGTCTTCTTCGCCGCCCGCAACGCCGCGGCCTCCGAACGCGACGCGGAGTTCGAGGACAACGCGGCCGCCAAGGAAGAACTGCTGCGCACCTACGAGGACCGGATTCCCGCCCATCTCGACGCCGGGTCGGCGGCCCTCGACAACGCCCGCGCGGCGCTGCGCGAACTGCAGGAGAGGTGGGACGCGATCGGCAAGGTCCCGCGCGAGCGCATGCAGGACCTGGAGGGCAAGCTGCGCGCGATCGAGCGGCGGGTACGCGACGCGGTCGACCAGCAGTGGCGGCGCACCGACCCCGAGGCGGTCGCCCGGGCCGCGCAGTTCCGCGAGCGGGTGGCGCAGTTCGAGGAGCAGGCGGCCAAGGCGCGCGCGGCCGGGCGTGCCCGCGATGAGGAGAAGGCCCTCGAACAAGCTAAGCAGTGGCGAGAATGGGCGGAGGCGGCCGAGGGCGCGGTCAGCCAGCGCTGAGGAGGTCGGGCCGGATGGACGTGCGGGAGATCAACAAGCGGGTGATCGCGCAGTACCGCGCGGGCGCCGAGATCGAGGGCATGCACCGTGATCGGTTGCTGCTGCTCACCACGACCGGCCGCCGCTCGGGCGCGTCGCACACGACGCCGATGATGTTCCACCGCGACGACGACCGGGTGCTGGTGATCGCCTCCAACCAAGGCGCGCCCCAGCACCCGGAGTGGTACCTGAACCTGGCCACGAACCCGGCCGTGACGGTGGAACTCGGCGACGAAACCTATTCGGCCACAGCCGAACCGCTGCGCGGCGAGGACTACGACCGCGTGTGGGCCGACATCAAAAGGCTGTATCCTTTCTTCGCCGATCACGAGAAGCAGGCGGGGCGCACGATCCCGGTGGTCATGTTGGATCCCGGCCTGTAGCGGCACAGGTTATTCGTCGTTCTTGTGGTCTTCCTCGTTGCCGATCAGCCAGGTGCGCTCGCGCTTCTCTCGCTCCGCGGCGGCCTGGCGGCGCTTCTCCTCGGCCTCCAGGTGCAGGGCGGTGCGGCTCCACACCACCTTCACCCAGTGGAAGGTCAGCACGACGATCGCGAGCAGCGCCAGGATCAGGCCGATGCCCGGCCCGGCGCCCTCGTAGTTGCCCAGCCCGGGGGTCTGCCGGTGCCAGATCGACAGCACGCCGAACACACTGCCGACGGCCGACCCGGCCACCGCGATCCAGGCCAGCACCCACCGCCGCGTCACCAGCGCCAGCGACGAGAAGCAGATCCCGAAGACCACCACGAACCACTCGAACACCCGCGACGGCAGGCCGATGTGCTCGGCCTCGGCGGTGGCGTCGTAGAGGATCACGTCGAGCCCGCGCGCGCTGCCGGCGTGCGGCAGCACCAGCGACAGCAGCAGCACGAAGACCGACACCGCCACCACCATGGCGCGCGCCCCCGGATCGATCTCCCCCGCGATCTTGCGCTCGACCGCTTCCAGATCGTCGCGGAATTCCTCGAACACCTTGGACTCGGCCGGATTCATCTGCTCCTCGTTCGGCTCGGAGGTTCGCCGCTCCGCCGCGTCACGCGCAGGACCGGAACCGGCATCGGAGGAGATACTACCGGCCGTCGTATCTCCGTCCGGCCGAGCATCACCGGAAGATCGCGAACGATCGCCGTCGTCCTTCGCTTCGTCCTCGCCGCGATCGGCCATCGGTCAGACCCCGCAGCCCGTGTCGCACCCCGTGCTCGCGGCGACCGGCTCGGGCGCACCGATGCGCGGGATGCCCAGGCCGACACCGATGGGCTCGGTCTTGGGCGTGATGCCGCGTTCGTGAGCATCACCGGCGCGGGTGCGGCGGTGGCTGTGGACCGGGCCGTCGGCGATCAGGTGGTGCGGGGCCGCCCCGGTGATGTCGACGGTGACGATGTCGCCCGGCCGGATGGTGTTGTCGGCGGGCGGGCGGAAATGCACCAGCCGCCCGTCGCGGGCACGCCCGCTCATGCGCGCGGTGGCGGCGTTCTTCTTGCCCGCGCCCTCGGCGACCAGCAGTTCGACCTCGGTGCCGAGCAACGCTTGATTCGCCTCCAGCGACACCTGCTCCTGCAACGCGACGAGCCGGTCGTAGCGCTCCTGCACCACGGCCTTCGGCACCTGGTCGGCCATGGTCGCGGCGGGCGTGCCGGGCCGGATCGAGTACTGGAAGGTGAAGGCGCTGGTGAACCGGGCCTGCCGCACCACGTCCAGGGTCTCCTGGAAATCCTCCTCGGTCTCGCCCGGGAAGCCGACGATGATGTCGGTGGTGATGGCCGCGTGCGGCATGGCGGCACGCACCTTCTCGATGATTCCGAGATACCGCGCCTTGCGGTAGGACCGCCGCATGGCCTTCAGCACGCGATCGGACCCCGACTGCAGGGGCATATGCAGCTGCGGGCACACGTTCGGCGTCTGCGCCATGGCCTCGATGACGTCGTCGGTGAATTCCGCCGGATGCGGCGAGGTGAAGCGGACCCGCTCCAGCCCGTCGATGGTCCCGCAGGAACGCAACAGTTTCGCGAACGCGCCGCGGTCACGGTGCTCGTCGGGGTCGGCGAAGTTGATTCCGTAGGAGTTCACGTTCTGGCCCAGCAGCGTCACCTCCAGCACGCCCTGCTCGACCAGCGCCTGCACCTCGGCCAGCACATCACCGGGACGGCGGTCGACCTCCTTGCCGCGCAGCGCCGGCACGATGCAGAAGGTGCAGGTGTTGTTGCAGCCCACCGAGATCGACACCCACCCGGCATAGGCGGACTCCCGCTTGGCGGGCAGGGTCGAGGGGAACGCCTCCAGCGATTCGAGGATCTCGACCTGGGCCTGTTCGTTGTGCCGGGCGCGTTCCAGCAGCACCGGCAGCGAGCCGATGTTGTGGGTGCCGAACACCACGTCGACCCACGGCGCCTTGCGCACCACGGTGTCGCGGTCCTTCTGCGCCAGGCAGCCGCCGACGGCGATCTGCATCCCCGGCCGCTCGGCCTTGACCGGGGCCAGATGTCCCAGCGTGCCGTAGAGCTTGTTGTCGGCGTTCTCGCGCACCGCGCAGGTGTTGAACACGACGAGGTCCGCGGTCGCGCCGGGCGTGGCCCGGACGTATCCGGCGTCCTCGAGCAGGCCCGACAGGCGTTCGGAGTCGTGCACATTCATCTGACAGCCGTGCGTGCGGACCTCGTAGGTCCGCTGCTGCTCGGCGCCGACGGCAGAACGCACTCCAACCTGCGTAGACGAATTCACCCGTCCAGGGTATCGGCTCGCGGAAATTCGGGACCGGCCCGTCCACCCGCCGCTGAGCGGGCGTGATACCGGTCACCAATGTCAAGCTCGGGTTAAAGGCAGGAGGCAACAGCGCGACGCATGCCCGAATACTGCGCATTTCCAGCGCCTTCGCTCTAGGGTCTGTTTTCATGACCGACGCTGCCGATGCAACACCCGGCACTGCCACCGAGCCGACTCCCGCCGACGCCGACGCGCCACCGATGATCTCGATGCGTGACGTGCAAAAGCATTTCGGCGCTCTGCACGTGCTGCAGGACATCAACCTCGAAGTGCCCAAGGGGCAGGTCGTGATCGTGCTGGGCCCGTCGGGTTCCGGGAAGTCGACGCTGTGCCGCACCATCAACCGCCTCGAACCCATCGATTCCGGCACCATCGCCGTCGACGGCGTGGAACTGCCCGCCGAGGGCCGGGCACTGGCCAAGCTGCGCGCCGATGTCGGCATGGTGTTCCAGTCGTTCAATCTGTTCGCGCACAAGACGATTCTCGAGAACGTGATGCTCGCGCCGATCAAGGTGCGCCGCATCGACAAGAAGCAGGCCCGCCGGAAGGCGATGGAACTGCTGGAGCGGGTAGGCATCGCCGATCAGGCGGAGAAATATCCGGCCCAGCTGTCCGGCGGGCAGCAGCAGCGCGTCGCGATCGCTCGCGCGCTGGCGATGAACCCCAAGGTAATGCTGTTCGACGAGCCCACCTCCGCGCTGGATCCGGAGATGGTCAACGAGGTGCTCGAAGTAATGGTGTCCTTGGCCAAAGAAGGGATGACCATGCTGGTGGTCACCCACGAGATGGGCTTCGCCCGCCGTGCCGGCGACCGGGTGTTGTTCATGGCTGACGGTCTGATCATGGAGGACGCCGAACCGGAGGCGTTCTTCACCGCACCGCGTTCCGATCGCGCCAAGGATTTTCTCGGCAAGATCTTGAGTCACTGACCGGTGACCGGAACCTAGTCACTGCACGAGAGAAAAGGAAATCGATGAGGATCACCCGTGCATTGCAAATCGGAATAGGCGCCCTCGCCGTGGCGGTCGCCGTAACAGGCTGTGGCGGAGGCGGTTCCAAAACCGCGACCGAGAACGCCGCCGACGGCAAACTGACCATCGGCGTCAAGTTCGACCAGCCCGGCCTGAGCCTGCGCAACAAGGACGGCTCGTTCTCCGGCTTCGATATCGATGTCGCCAAGTATGTCGCCGGAAAGCTGGGCGTGGCGGAGGACAAGATCACGTTCAAGGAGGCGCCCTCCGCGCAACGCGAGACGTTGATCCAGAACCGGCAGGTCGATTTCGTGGTCGGCACGTACTCGATCACCGACCAGCGCAAGGAGAAGGTCGACTTCGCCGGGCCGTACTACCTCGCCGGTCAGGGCCTGCTCATTCGCTCGGACAACACCTCCATTACCGGTCCGGAGTCGTTGAACGGCGGAAAGAAGCTGTGCTCGGTGCGCGGTTCCACTCCGGCGCAGAACATTCAGAAGAATTACGCCAACGACGTACAGCTGCAGGAGTACGACACCTATTCGCTGTGTGTCGAGGCGCTGAAGGCCGGCGCGGTGGACGCGCTGACCACCGACGACATCATTCTGGCCGGCTTCGCCGCGCAGAACCCGGGCCAGTTGAAGCTGGCCGGTAAGCCGTTCACGACCGAGAAGTACGGCATCGGCGTGAAGAAGGGCGACACCGAGTCGCGCGCCAAGATCAACGACGCCGTCGAGGCGATGATCAACGACGGCGCCTGGAAGGCCTCGCTGGACAAGAACTTCGGCAGCACCGGGTTCCAGCCCTCGGCCCCGCCGCAGGTCGACCGGTACTGATCCTTCGCGTGAGGGGCGGTCTCGGATCGGGATCGCCTCTCGCCCAGCCAGTTTCACCCATGACGATCGGAGGGACACGTCCGCCGTGTTCGACTTGATCTCCCGATACCAAGACCAGCTGCTCGACGCCTTCTGGATGACCATCAAGCTGACCCTGTTGTCGACGGTCGGGGCGGTGGTCCTCGGTGTCGTCGTGGCCGCGATGCGGGTGTCGCCGGTGCCGGTGGCGCGCTGGGTCGGCACCGCCTACGTGACCCTCTTCCGCAACACGCCCCTGACCCTCATCCTCGTCTTCTGCTCGCTGGGCGTCTACACCACCCTCGGCGTTCAGCTGGCCGGCGACAGTAACAACCTGAACTTCCTGGCGACCAACAACTTTCGCTTCGCCGTAGTCGGTTTGTCCGTCTACACGGCGGCTTTCGTGTGCGAGTCGCTGCGCTCGGGCATCAACACCGTGCCGCTGGGCCAGTCCGAGGCGGGCCGTTCGCTGGGGCTGACGTTCGGTCAGAACCTGCGGTATATCGTTCTCCCGCAGGCGTTCCGGTCGGTCATCGCGCCGCTGGGCAGCGTGCTGATCGCGCTGACCAAGAACTCCACCATCGCCGCCGCGATCGGTGTCGCCGAGGCCGCCAAACTGATGTCGGAGATGATCGAGACCGAGGCCGACGTCATCGTCGTGGGCGTGATCTTCGCCCTCGCCTTCGTCATCCTGACCCTGCCGACCGGCCTCCTGTTCGGCTGGCTGGCAAGAAAATTCGAGGTGAAGCGATGAGTTCAGGCGCCTCCGTACTCTTCGACGCGCCCGGCCCCAAGGCCCGGGTGCGGTACGCCGTCTACTCGGTGCTGGTCGCCGCCGTGATCGCCGGGCTGCTCTGGCTCGTGATCGCCAAGCTCTCCGACAAGGGGCAGCTCACCGCCGCGAAATGGAAGCCGTTCATCGACGGCGAGGTCTGGGAGACCTACATCCTGCCCGGCTTGCGCGGGACCATCGTGGCCGCGGCGCTGTCGATCGTGTTCGCGCTGGCGATCGGGATGATCTTCGGGCTGCTGCGATTGTCGGACCACCGCAGCGTACGCATCGTGGCGGGCACGATCGTCGAATTCGCCCGGGCCATTCCCGTGCTGATTCTCATGATCTTCCTGTATGCGGTGATCTCGAAGTACGACCTCACCGACTCCAGCCAGTACGCGCTGACCTCGGTGGTGATCGCGCTGACCGTCTACAACGGCTCGGTGATCGCCGAGATCGTCCGCTCGGGCATCCGGTCGCTGCCCAAGGGCCAGACCGAAGCGGCCGTCGCGCTGGGCCTGCGCAAGGTGCAGATGATGCGAATCATCCTGCTGCCGCAGGCGATTACGGCAATGCTGCCTGCCATCGTGTCGCAGATGGTGGTGGCGTTGAAGGACACGGCGCTGGGCTATCAGATCACCTACCAGGAGATCGTGCGACAAGGCCAGCAGCTCGGTGCGGCCGAGCAGAACACCGTGCCGTCGTTGATCGTCATCGCGGTCATCATGGTCGCGCTGAACTGGTCGCTGACCAGGGTCGCCACCTGGCTGGAGAAGCGGCTGCGGTCGCGGCGCAAGGGGCACGCGGTGGTTCCGGCCTCGGCGATCCTCACCGATGCCGCGCCCGGGATGGATCTGACCACATCGCGCTGAGCGCAAATCTCGGATGTGGGTCGGTGGGCAGCATGCTGTAGCGGGTGTCCAAATGTGGCTTCCAGCAGGGGATTCGGCCGTTCGTGAGGCGTGCCGAGGGCGGTGGCGCTGTTTGAAGCGGCGGCGTACCGGGTATTCGCGGACAATGACGGCGCTACGGAGATCCGGGCCGAATGTCCACGGCGAGCGGGGTTCTGTACCGGCGCATCGAATCATGTCGGCGTAACCGTCGATTGCTTGTCGACTTCCGGTCGTCTCGGCATCCGATCGCGCGCGCCCATGTGCCGGCCACACGAGTAGGAGATGCGAGACGAACGATCAGAAATCGAGTTACCGCGCCACGCCTCGAGGTCGAGAGGGGACAGGTTTTGCCGACTTCAACACAGCAGTCGAAGACCAAGGATCCGAACAAAGGTTATGTGGCCCTGTTGGGCTGGAGTTTGAACGCCGTCGAGGCAATTGATCGCTTCGACCGGCGCTATATCGTGGTGGCCCCGGAGTGGGCCGAAGAATATTGTGCCGCACACGATATCCCCTACATCCCGTGGAATTTCGAGCGGCTCAACGATCGTTCGGTGGAGATCGCGGAGACACTGCAGGAACGCGGGGTGGACGTCGCCATACCGATCTACGAGGAGACCGTGGAGTGGGCCGGTGCGATCAACTCCGTGCTGCTCGACAACCCCCGTCTGCTCGGCCAGTCCATGCTGCTGCGCGACAAGTCGCTGATGAAGCGGCGGGCACAGCTCGGCGGCATCCGCGTGGGCATCTTCGAGGAGGCCCACGAACGCGACGACGTCATCCGCTTCCTCAAGCGCGTCAACCAGACCCTGCTGAAGCTGGACGGCGATCCCAACGACCCGATCCACATCAAGGCCTTCGACAAGGCCGGTTGCCTCGGGCACCGGATCATTCGCACCCCGGACGAGATCGACACCATTCCCGACGACGAGTTCCCGCTGCTGATGGAGTCCCATCTGGATGGGTGGGAATTCGCGGTGGAGGCCTGGATCCACAAGGGGCGCATCCGTTTTCTCAACATTTCCGAATACGTCACGCTCGGCTATTCGGTGTTCGTCCCCGCGACACCGGAGCTCGAACAGTACCGGCCGGAGATCACCCGGCAGGTCGAGAAGCTGATCAAGACCTTCGACATCGAGTTCGGATTCGTCCATCCCGAGTACTTCGTCACCAGCGACGGCGAGATGTATTTCGGCGAAGTCGCCTACCGGCCACCGGGTTTCAAGGTATTCGAACTGCTGGAGCGGGCCTACGGTTTCAACGCCTACCACGCGCTGGTCCTGGCCTTCGACCCGAAAACGACCGAGGCGGAGATAGACGCGTTCTTCCCCAAGGAAGTGGTGGACGCACGAGGCCACGCCGGATGTTTCGGCGTGTATCCACGTCGACGCGTGGTCAGCCATTTGTCCATGCCGGAGGAGACCGAGGATCACGATTACTTCGAATCGCACGAGCTCACCGCTCCCCTGACCGACAAGGTGACCAAACGCACCGCGTACGGAAACCATTGGGGGCTGCTGTACTTCTTCGGTGACGATCCGTACACTCTGCGGGATCTGCTGAAGCGACAGGAAGAACTCGATTTCTACATCTGATCCGCGGCAGCATCGGATCACGGGAGGATCCTGTAATTGAGTTCACCCAGCAGCGACAGTGCGACCCTGGACAGACGGCTCGCTCAGCTGGACGACGCCACGCAGTCCCTCACGGACGCGAGCGATCTCGGCAAGCAGACCAGACTGTCCCGGATGCTGGCCGCCCTGCGCCGAGTGCTGCTCATCCCGGGCGGATGCGCCGAGATCCGGCACCGCGCCGAACAGATCGAGGACTCCGGCCTGTTCCTCGGTACGGACTGGGCGTCTCCGCAGATCCTGATTCCGGCGTTGAGCACCGGTTCACTGCGGAGCCCGAACGCTGACACGGTGGTGCTGGAGACGGTGAGCGATCTGCGCCTGCTGGCCGTGGCCAAGGGCGCCTACGCGCATCCGCTGATCACGGCCGAGCAGGCACAGCAGCATCTTTCGCAGGTGCTGGCGGCCAACCTGACGCTGTTGCTGACGCCGCCCACGGAGGCCGAGCGGACGCAGCAAGGGCGGATGGCGCAGGTGTCGCGGAGTCTGCTCGGCTACCTGGTCGAGGAGGTCGGGTACGAGAAGGTGCTCGAACACCTGGTGGACGAGATCTGGCGGATTCTGCGGCAGCGCCCGATCCAGGTCGACGCGGTGAAGCGGATGATCACCCAGATCGCCGTGGCCCGCAGCAATCCGGACATCGATCTGGGCGCCACCGGGCTCGGCGCCGACCGGTTGATCAGCAGCCTCTACGGCACCACCGACGCCTGCCGGGAGGATCCGGGCGTGGAAGTGTATCGGGCCAGACTGGAAACGATGGACGACGGCACGCTGCAGTTCGAGGCGGCCGGTTTCGCCCGATCGATGCACGACACCGGGCTGGTCTCGCCGTATCACGCGGTGCTGCTGCGCTTTCTGCTCGGGAAGGGCGAGTACCTGCTCGCCGAGGCGATGGGGTTGTCGAACACCGGGCGCGATTGCCTGCTCTGCTATCACGCGCTGGTGCGCAAGCTCATCGAGGATGTCGTGCACGTCGAGACGGCCCAGTGCATCTACGGGCTGGCGCTGCTGCTCGAGCGCGGCATTCTGTATCAGCCGCCCGTGGCTCCGGGGATCTGGCGGCAGCTGGGACTGCAACTCTCGCCGCACGCACGCCAGCGGTTGTCCGCGGTGTTCGGGCCCGCGCCCGAGCCGCGGGCGTGGCTGCTGTCGGGCGTGCTGTCCCTGCTGGGGCAGCCGCTGGGGGTCGGGCAGGGCGACAACCCGACCTGTCAATCGGCGCGGGCCTTGTCGATGTGGGCGTACAACGATCCGGACTACCTGCTGCAGACCGTCGCCTGGGCGGCGCGCGACGACGAGGTCGTCATGCATTTCGAGGGGCAGCCGATCTCGTCGCGGGAGAGCGGCGCGGGCCTGGCCGCCGGGCTGCCGTCCGACCTGGATCCGGTGTCGCTGCTGGTGGTTCCGCATCTGGACCGGATCTACACCGAGATGGGCCGGCGCTGTGTCGGTCGTCCCGGCGACCCGCACCGCTGGGTCAATCCGGAGTTCCACGGCTGGTGGTCCGGGCGCGGATTCCGCATCAATGTCGATGTGGCGACCGGCAATCTGACCGATCTCGAGGAGTTCCTCCGGCACTTCTACGCCGCCTATCACCCCTTCTACAACGGCAATCAGCCGCTGATCCACCCGCAGCCGGCCGGCGTCGCCGTCACCGACAGCGCGGCCCGTTTCATCGGCTGGCACGCGATCACCGTGCTGCGAGTGAATCTCGACCCGCAGGACACGATGCGGGTCTACTTCTACAACCCGAACAATGACAGCGGCCAGGACTGGGGCGACGGCGTGGTCGTCGGGACCGCCGGGCACGGGGAACGGTTCGGCGAGGCGTCGCTGCCATTCGAGCAATTCGCGTCCCGGCTCTACATCTTCCATTTCGATCCGCTGGAACCGGGCGAGTCGGCGGCGGTGGGGCGCGAGGAACTGGACCGTGTGGTCGGCTACGTGCATCGCAGCTGGGGTGCGGACCGGGTGCCGCCGGGTCCCATGGCCAGCGCGGGCACTACGTCGAGCAGCGCACTGCGGCAGTGATATCGGTATCGGTCAGGGAGATGTAGCCGCCGGTCAGCCCGCCGAATCGAGTGCCGACAGCTCGGCCTTCACCACGGTGTAGGCCGTCGACTGGTTGTATCCGCGCCGAGCCAGCATGCCCACCAAGCGGCGAATCGCCTTGTCGCGCTCCAGGTTCTGCGGGAGAGTGCGCAGCTTGCGGCGTACCAGCTCGGTGGCGGCCGCGTGCTCGTCTACGGTTTCGTCGCCCTCGGATTCGTGGGCCTCGCCGAGATCGTCGTCCGGGGACGGGGCGGCCGATGGTCGCGATGTACTGCCGATCCGGGGCGACGAAGTTTTCGGGGTGGGCGCGAAATCGACGGTGGACAGCTCCTCTTTCACTACCGTGTAGGCGGCGGACTGGTTGTATCCGCGCCGGGCCAGCATGCCGACCAAGCGGCGAATCGCCTTGTCGCGGTCCAGATCCGGTGGCAAGGAGTTGAGTTTCCGGCGCACGAGTTCGGTGGCACGGTCGATCTCGGCCTCCGCGGTGACGCCCGCGAGGGCCGGTTCCGCGTCGGCCGGGTCCACGCCCTTGCGATGCAGCTCTCGCGCGATGGCCTTCTTGCCCTTGCCCGCATAGGTGTGCCGGGAGTGCACCCACTGCTCGGCAAAGGCGGCGTCATCGATGAGCCCGACCTCGGCAAGCCGATCCAGCACCCGCTCACCCACCTCGACCGCAAAACCCTTGGCCGCCAACTTCTCGGCCAACTCGGCCCGGCTCCGCGCCCGGTCGGTCAACAACCGCAAACACAACTCCTTGGCCTGCGCCTCGCTCCCGCCCCCGCGCTCGTCACCGCTACGACTCCGCCGACCTCGGCGCTCCCCGGCCGCACGCGGCGTCTCGCGTCCCTGGTCGGACTGCTCCACATCGTCGCCCGCTCCCGCGGACTCGGAGTCTTCCCGGACGGCGCGGCGAGTACCGCCGGGACGGACGGTGTGGGAGCCGTCGAGCAGACCGGTCTCGGCCAGTTGGCCGAGCACCTGCCGGATCACATCGCCCGCATACCCCTCGGCTGACAGAGCCTGCGTCAGCTCCGATCGGTCAACCCCTCGCCGACCGATCAACAGCCGCAGACACGCCGCCTTGGCTTGCGCCACCACCTCGCCCTCACCCGCCGGGCTCCTACCCTCGCCCGCCGAGTCGCTTCCCCGTACGGGTCTCGCTGATGGGTCCGTGTCCGAACGCCATACCCCCTGTGGGCCGGAACCGCTCGGGGACACACGTTTCGGTCGTTTCGGACGGCGGCCGGGAGCAGGCGCGGCCCAGTCGTCTACTGGGTCACCCGTTCCCCCGCGCTCCGACTGCTCCGCCTGGCGGCGCAGTCGTTCCACTGCATCGAGCCGAGTCGCGTCGGGGCCTTGGCCTTCCCGAGACCCCGACGCTTCCCGGTCGGGCATCGGCTAGAAGTCGACGGG